>DASUAV010000097.1:0-10005 GCA_035763605.1 Candidatus Acidiferrales bacterium | reverse complement strand
CGTTACTTTCGGACACTAGCTTTGCCATTTGGCCGGAAATATGGCTTCCACAAAACGCAAGCGACCCAAGAGCAAGCGGCCCAACAAACGATGGTCCGCCGGCGTCAAAACCGTCTCCACTTTCCCTACGCCCGGCCTGTTCACAAAAAACGCTTCCACCATCGCCAAATCCCTCGCATCGAAAAAAGTTTCTCCGAAAGGCCCGCAGTCCGGCATGCGCATGCTCAATTTCTTCATCAATCGCGCCGGCAAAAACCTCAGCCGTTCGCGCCGCGCCGAACTGCAGCGCGCCAAATCGTTCCTCTCAAAACGCATTCAGGCCAAAAACAAATCGCGCTCTCGCCGCATCCCATAATTCAGGGCGAAATGCTATAATCAATCGAGTCAGTCGGCTTGCGCCCCGCCGTCAAGCGGTGTAACGAACAGGAAACGGAAAAACATGAGTCCATTCTGGAAAAAATCAGTCATCATCCTTTCAATTCTGATTTTCGCCTACGTCGCTCTCGGCTACGTCAAGGGCAAAGGCAACGATGACAACACCTACTCGACTCTCACTGTTTACAGCGAAGTCCTTCAATACATCCAGGACGACTATGTGGACCAGCCTGACATTCACCAGGTCACTTCCGGCGCGCTGCACGGCCTTCTCGATTCGCTCGACCCGCAATCAAGCTACCTAGGCCCTCGCGAATTCGCGGACTATCAAAGCAAACTGAACGATAAATCCAAAGGCCAGGTCGGCATTTTCCTTTCCAAACGCTTCGGCTACGTCGTTGTCGTCTCCGTCTTCCCAGACAGTCCCGCGCAAAAAGCCGGCCTTAAAGACGGCGACCTGCTCGAATCTATCGCCGGCATTTCCACCACCGAAATGTCCATTGGACAGGCCGAGGTTTTGCTCACAGGTAATCCCGGTCAGACCGTCAAATGCGAAGTCATTCGCCGCGGTAAGGATGATCCCTTCGATGTCAGCATGACCTACGCCAAGCTTCAGCCGCCACATCTCCTGCAGGAGCAGATGCAAGGCTCCGTCGCCTATCTTCGCGTCCCCGCTTTTGAATCCGGCACCTCCAGCCAGATTCGCGAAAAGCTCTCCCAATTCAAGAAGCAGGGCGCCAAGAAACTCATCCTCGATCTTCGCGGCTCCGCCTCCGGCCCTCAACAGGAAGGCATCAATACCGCTCAACTGTTCCTGAACTCCGGAACCATCGCAACTCTCGAAGGCCAGACGGTCGCGAAACAAACTTTTTCTGCTGATCCCTCCAAGGTCGTTTGGACAGATCCCATGACCGTCCTGATCTCCAGTGGAACCGCTGGCCCGGCGGAAATTCTCGCCGCCGCAATTAGTGACAATCACCGGGGCGACACTGTCGGCGAAAACACTTTCGGCACCGCCTCCCAGCAAAAGCTCATTCCTCTCGACGACGGCTCTGCTCTCATCCTCACCGTCGCGAATTACTTCACTCCGGCCGGCAAAGCCATTCCCAAGAATGGCGTCGCCCCCACTGTGCCCGTGAATCCGCAAACCATCAGCGACGTCGCCCAATTGAATCAGGACCAGCTTGCGCCGCCTGCGCCCGGCCAGTTGCCTTCCGCCGATGACCCCGTCGTCAAGAAGGCTCTTGAAGTTCTCCAGGCCGGCCCCGCGCAGAAGGCTGCCTGAAATCCCAAGTGGCCGCTCGAGGCCGTCTGGGTAGGAGGCTCCCGCAGAGCCTCTCTCGTTTTTCGTTGGATTGCTCATCTCTGCCGTGCCCGCGCTCCCGCGAAAATCTGGCTGAGCACCTTCCGAAGCTTTTGCGTTGTCATTCTGAGCGAAGCGCAGTCAGTGAAGCGAAGAACCTCGTCTCGGTGCAGTTCTCCGGTTCAGCTAACCTGCGCTCCCTTGATCCACCGGGACACCGCACTGCGCGTCTCCCCGTTTGGTCCTTGCTTCTTTTCCTCTACGCTTTGGGCCTTGCCTCCTGTTCTCGCAGCCCAAGCGCTATTCAAATTCATGACATCACGCGCGACCTGGTCGCTGCCGCAAAAAGCGCCGCCGGCTCCAATGCGCAAATTTCCATTCGCCCCGAAATGCACCGCACAATCATCGGCCATTCACAACTTGCAGCCGACAATATCTTTATCGCCGTCGTTCCCTTCGCCGCGCCGGGCCCTTCTCTTCGCGAACTTGAATCCGCCTTGGACCGCGCTGCCGCCCGCCACCACCTCACCCGCGTGTTGAGGCCCGAATCCAACGGCGAAATTCGCTTCGATTATCTTCTCAACGGCGAGCGCACCCACTCAATTCACATCCTGATCAAGGAAACCAGTATCGCTGCCGCTCCGCACCCTTCTTCCGCTCCGCGCCTCGCCATCATCATTGATGACATGGGCGGTGATCCTTCTGCTGCGTCCGCCCTTCTCAAACTTCCTTATCCGCTCACTTTTTCCATCTTGCCCGGCCAATTGCATTCCACGGAAATCGCTGACGAAGCCCATCGCCGAGGCGATGAAGTCATGCTCCATCTCCCTATGCAATTCGCAGGCAGCACTGCAAAAGCCGAACCTGTTGAACTTCGCCTCGGCATGCCCTCCAGCGAGGTAGATCGTTTACTCGCTCAAATGCTCGCCGCCGTTCCTCACGCCGTCGGCGTCAACAATCACGAAGGTTCTCTCGCCACCGCGAACCCGCAGCTCATGTCCGAACTGATGGACGCGCTTCGCCGCCGCAATCTTTTCTTCATTGACAGCCGCACCACCGCTGCCACGGTTGCTTTCAATGCCGCCCAGCGCGCCGGAGTTCGCGCCGCCTCCCGCAAAGTTTTTCTCGATGATGTCGAAACTCGCCAAGCCATTCTGCAGCAGCTCGAACTCGCCGTCCGCGATGCCCAGCGCAACGGCTCAGCCATCGCTATCGGCCATCCTCATCCCGCCACCATCGCCGCCCTCGCGGAAGCCCTGCCTCACCTCAACTCCCGCGTCCGCCTCGTCTTTCCCTCAACGCTTGTACGTTGACTGTCAGCACTCCGAACTCATAGCTCCATTGCACCGAGACCGATTGGCTGACAACTCCCGCGTAGACACACCCGGACTTGCTGCTTTTGTCCGGGAGTCCTTTTTTGGGGATTTTACAGATTCACTTCAGCCAATCGGCGCATTCGCAGGTCTAATTGAGGTGTAATTCCGCGATGCCGCATAGCCCCTGAACAGAAAATAAAGGGCGAGGCCGTGAAAACCGGCGCTCGGCATATCGCGAAAAGAAAGCAGAAGCACCGCATCCAGTCCGTACAGAACCATGCCAATCAGAAAGCTCCATTGCTGCATCTTGCTCGCGAAGTAGCCGAAGATACCGAAAAGCCCAGCAATGCCCAGGCTCATCACCAGAGCCATGGATTGCCCTGCGCCGTGAAGGCTCCTGCCCGCCACATCGAACATTTCCGTGACGCCTAGTCCAACCACAAAATGCGTGTTGCTGCCGTTCAACATAATCACGGAATTGATCACCGAAAGCGCCGCAATCCAGTAGAACCACTTCGCCCCGCGCTCCGCGGCGCGCTGCTGCACATTCCTTCGAGCATCCACGAGAGCTTGCGTCTGTGCTTGCGCCGCCCCTCGCATAGCGGCATTAGGCATAGCCGTATTGGCCATTTCCGTCTCCTTGGGTTTTTCAAGTGTGGGACTTCTGGCCTGGCAACTTGGCTCAGTTTGGACGAGCGTCTCGTTACGCCCAATAGTACTTTCGCCAATCAGTTAACTTCGCGCCGAGGAAGGGATGATTTGTGAATCAGCGGTTAAGCAAAGCTCGAGAAAATGTGCTCGTTAATCCCTTGTCACCGCTTCAGTTCAGAATCTCATTGACCATCTGCATCACACATTCCGCAATCGCGCCCGCAGAAGTCAGCGCCGGCGACTCCATGCCAATCAAATGCACTACGTTCGCGAATTGCGCATCGCGCTCGATAATAAAATCCCGCGCCGCATGGCTCCCCGGAGGCGCCAGCTTCGCCCGAATCCCCGTGTACGCCGGAACCAAATCCTCTGCACGCAATTCCGGCAGCATCGCCGCGGCCATTTTTACAAAATCCTCCACCGGCGGACGCTTACTCTCATAATCATTTTTATCCGCAATGTAATGCGCCGTCGGTCCCACCAGCACGCCGTCCCACAGTGTTTTCGTCAGATGCACGCCCAAACTCAATCCCTCCGGATGCGGCAGCGGATACACCAGCCCGCGCACCAAATCCCGCCGCCCGCGCACAATCTCGCAATACTCCCCGCGCACCGGATAAATTTTGTGCCGCGCCAGCTCCGCCCCCATCATCGCCGCCACTTCGTCCGCGAACAGCCCCGCGCTGTTCACCACGCACCGCGCTTCGATTTCTCCCGCCTCGCTCGTGACGCGCACAGTTCCGCCCTGCGGCTCGACTCGCGTGACTCTTGCATGCGTCACAATGTCCGCGCCGCGGTCTTTCGCCACTCGCGCATACGCCTTCACCAGCTCCTCGCTCGCAACAATTCCCGCCGAAGGCACTTCAATCGCCGCCGTCGCGCGAATGTGCGGCTCGCGCGCGCGAATTGCCGCCGCATCCACCATCCGCAATCCTTCAACTCCATTTTCTTCTCCGCGCGCCAGCAATTCCGCGAGTACAGGCTCCTGTTCGGGTGAAGTCGCGACCACTAATTTGCCGGTAGCGCGATGCGGCACGCCATGCCCGGCGCAAAATTCCTTGGTCAGCCGGTTGCCGCGAACGCACAGCCGCGCCTTCAGCGATCCGGGCGTGTAATACAGCCCCGAGTGAATCACCCCGCTGTTCCGCGAACTCGCGCCCATCCCCAGCTTCGGCATCTGCTCCAGCAAAAACACGTCCGCCCACTTCTCCGCGACCGCCGCCCCAATCGCGCAGCCCACCACGCCACCGCCGATAATCACAATGTTCGCTTGTGCGGACATAAACTTTGCTTCCTGCGGAATGAATCCACTGCGCCACTCAGCGAATTCTCTACGCCATCAGCGTGGCTTCGCAGCGCAATAAATCTCAATTACGCGCCGTGCTCAGTTTTCCGGAGGCACTACCTGAATCTTTTCGCCTTTCACCAGCGTCCGGTCGAAAAAATCCCCCGTCGCCTGAAACACGCGCACCCAAGTCCTCCACAGCAGCGAATCGTGTACCTCATCGGGAAAAACAATCTGCTCGTACGGAATATGATGCGCGCGCAGCAGATGAACCAGATTCACCGTCTGCGCAAACTGCACGTTGCGATCATCATCCGCCTGAATCAATAGCACCGGCGACGTCCACTTGCCGATCGTTGCCACTGGTGAAGATTGGTACGCGACGTTTCGCGCCTGGTCTGCGCCGCCGCCTCCGCGCCCGCCAAAAAATGCCGACCAATCGTGCACGCCCGCGTAATCCACGCCCGACTTGAAAATATCCGAATTCCGCGCCAGCCCCATCGCCGTCAGATACCCGCCGTACGATCCGCCCCACAAACCAATCTTCTGCGGATCCACATACGGCAGCGACTGCAAATACTTCGCTCCCGCAACCACGTCCTGATATTCAGACGCGCCCTGCGGCCCGGCATGTGCCGGCTCGCGAAACGTCCGCCCATACATGATTCCCAGCCGGTAATTCACCGAAAGCACCACGTACCCGCGGCTCGCCAGATATTGATTCGCGGCGTACATAAAGTTGTACGCATCCATCGGATGAAATCCGAGCATCATCTGCCTCGGTGGCCCGCCATGAGTAAAGATCAGCGCCGGCCCCGGCTGCGTCCGACCGCGCGGCACAAAAAGCTGCCCATGGATCTCCAGTCCATCGAGGCTTTTGAAGATCACCTGCTTCGGCGCCACAAATTGCGCCGAGGGATAATCCACAGGCAGCATGTTCGCCGCAATCATTTGCTTTCCATTGCCCGTGATGCGATAGGGCATGGCCGGCTGCGTCGCCGTCGAGCCGAAGCACAAAACGTATCGCCCGTCGCCCGTCACCACCGGCGTCCACTCAATCGATTCCCCATGCGTCAAGTTCACCGGCGCGGCGCGCTCCACGCTCACGCGCCAGATGTGCCGCCGGTCAATGTCATTTTCATTCGACGAATAAACAATTTCTTTGCGATTCGGCGTGAGCGTCGCATCCTTGAAAGAAAAATTCCCAGGAGTCAGCAGCAGCGGTGTTCCGCCGTCCGCTGAAATCGAGTACAGGTGCACCCAGCCATCTTGCTGTGACGCGAACACAATGCGATTCCCCGCCGCGAATTGAAACGCCGCCTCCTGCCATTCCCCTCCGGGAAAAGAGCCGTTCGCGTCATTCGTGCTTTGCCACACTTCTTTCGCCTGCCCGCTTGCCACGTCCCAAACGAAAATCGCCCACGGCTGCAACTGACCCGAGAAAAATCCTCCGCCCGAGCCCGTCAGGCTGATGAACGCCAGCCTCGATCCATCCGGCGACCATCGCGGCAGAATGTCATGAAACACTGTCGGATCCGCGTACTTCAGCGTGTCGCTTCCAAATTCATAAATTCCAATCAGCGAATGCGTCCCGCGATTGCTCACGAACGCAATTTTCTTCCCGTCAGGCGACCATTGCGGCTCTGAATTATTTCCGCGAACGTACGCCAGTTTTCGCGCCGGCTCTTTGCCCGAAATCGGCGCAATCCACAATTCGTGCCCTCCCACCCACACCGCCTGCTGCCCATCCGGCGAAATCTCGATGTCCTCGCATCCCTCCGGAGCGCAATTCATCGTCCCCAGCAACCTCGGCTCCCCTTTCGCCACATCCGCGGCCCAAACCTGCTGCTCCGGCTGATTCACATTGTTCGTCGGATCCGCAACTTCGCCCTGCTCGTTCGTTTCGCTCCCGCGCGCGTAAACAATCGTGTTGCCGTCCGGCGTCAATCGCAGGCTCGCGATCGGCATGCCATCATCGCCGTTGTAATGGGTCACCTGCCGGGCCGCGAAATTCGGTCCATCTGCGATCCAAACGTTCCTCGCGCCGCGTACATTGAATACCCATGCGACTCGCTCGCCGTGCGCCGCTGCGGTCAGCTCGTCAGGAAACGGATAGTTCATCGCCTGCTCCACGGTGAATCCTTGCCCCAACGCGGGCACCGCCATCAGCATCGCGCCAAAAAATAACGCCGCCGCAAATCCGGCTGCATTACTCATAACGCAAACTCCGCCACGCTTTTTCATTCGCTCCCTCCGCCTCTTGCCGCAAAAAATACACGCTTGCAGCCCCAAATGCACAACAAAAAATGTCTGCGCCCGTTTCGAACCGCAACCTTAACTGCGCTCTCTCATCGAATAAGGAAGCTGCGCGATATACTTCCAACGGACCGCTAACCTCAGGGGAAGGATTTTGATTTGGATTTTGTAGGGTCCCATTTAGTTTATCGGGCCGGAGTTTACAGATGAGCGGCATCGTCGAATTTCTTCTCCGCTACGGCTACCTGCTGCTCTTCGGCTGGGTGCTCGCCGAGCAGCTCGGCCTGCCGCTACCCTCTGCTCCATTGCTCCTCGCCGCCGGAGCCCTTGCCGGAACGAGCCGCATGAATCTTGCCGCAACCGTCGCGCTGCCGATTATCGCCGCGGGCATTTCCGACGTCCTCTGGTACGAGCTTGGCCGCCGCCGAGGCATGAAGCTGCTGAACTTCCTCTGCCGCATCACTCTCGAGCCCGACTCCTGCGTGCGCCGGACGCAAGGCCATTTTGAACGCCGCGGTGCGTGGGCCCTCGTCTTTGCAAAATTTATTCCCGGACTCAACGCCATGGCCCCGCCGCTCGCCGGCGCTGGCAAAATGTCCTGGCCGCGCTTCGCCTTCTTCGACGCGTTAGGAACGCTGCTGTGGGTCAGCGTCTACATTGGCATCGGCTATATCTTCAGCCGCGAGATTGAGCGCGTGGCCTCGCAACTCGTTTTTCTCGGACGCGGGCTTTTCGCTTTTGCCGTGGCTGGTTTGCTCTTCTATGTCGGATGGAAATATCTCAAGCGCCGCCGTTTCCTTCGCAGCTTGCGCATCGCCCGCATCACTCCCGACGAACTGCATGATCGAATGCAGCGCAGCGAAAACGTCGTCGTCGTTGACCTTCGCCACGCCCTCGAATTTGCCTCCGAGCCGGAAACGATTCCCGGCGCGGTTCACATGGACGCCGCCGAACTCGAGGAAGCCATTGACGTGATTCCCCGCGACCGTGAAGTCGTGCTCTTCTGCAGTTGCCCCAACGAAGCCACCGCCGCGCAAATGGCCTTGCGCCTTCGCAATCTCGGAGTCAAACGCATCCGCCCGCTCGCCGGCGGCCTCGCCGGGTGGCGCGAACGCGGCTTCCCCCTCCAGCTCCGCGATCTTTCCGCCCCAGAAAAAACCACTGTGACCTGACGGAGCAAAATTACTATCGCAGTTTTTGGCTCAGTGCCCCAAAACTTTATTAGCCGCGGCAATGTCGTCTTGCAAACGTGATACGCCCGCACCCGCATCGCTGATGTATCCATTCGCCACCTGCACCATCGCGGGCGTAGGAGCCACAAGTCCGGTGCTCACCTGCGACGCAATCGAAGTCAGCCACGCACGCAGCCGGCCAGGGTACACCAGTGCGCCTTCGCCCGATTGAATCTTAAGATCCACCAGATCATCAATGTCGCGGTTCAGCCGCTCCAGCGCCGGTTGCGCCTGATTGCTGCCTGCCTTCTTGAGCGCATCGCGAACATCAATGGCTTGGTTCAAGCTGGTATCGAGCCGGTTCAGCGCATCATGAATCCGCATCAGCAAATCGAAGCGGTGTTGCAGTTCCGCCTGCGTGGTCTGCAATTGCGGATCCAGTTTGACCACGAACGCCTGCTTCTGCGTGGCATCCCCATAGGTCAGCGTCACGTTGTAGCTTCCAGGCGCCACTTCCGGCCCAACCGGCACAGCCGCTGCAAAGCCCGAATTGAAAATCCCCTTCACGTCCACAGCATCCGGATAGGTAAGGTCCCACTGGAAGCGGTTCATGCCCGGTTCAATTGCCGTCTCCCGTTCTTCCCGTTGTTTTCGCGCCACTGTGGGGTTGTCCGAAGGCGGCTGCGGTTTGCCTTTTGTTTTCATGTGCAGCGTGTAGCTGCGGATCAACTCGCCGCCTGTGGTGGTAAAACTCAGCTTCACCGGCTGGCTTCCGTCGTAGTCGGAGGGCACGTTGAAAACCACTGTGACTCCGGGCGCAGAATTCTCGCCGCCAGCGCCCCGAGGTCCAAATCCGCCTCCGCGCCGCGACACCAGCCAGGCCTGCTGCGGTTTGAACAAATAGGGCGCATCGCTCGCGACTTGGGAATTTCGCAACTGTTCGAGGAACTGCAGATCGTCCAGCACCCAGAAACCGCGTCCAAATGTCGCGAGAACCACGGCGTGCTGCTGCGGTTGAATTTCCACGTCATTCACGCGCACTGCCGGCAAATTGAGGTTTAATGCCTGCCATTGCTGCCCTCCGTCGAGGCTGAAGTACACCGTCGAACTGGTGCCCGCGAAAAGCAAATTCGGCTCGTTTGGATCTTCGCGCACGCTCTCGATGTATTGATCTTCCGGGAGGCCGGTCATGAGTTCTGTCCAATGCTTGCCATAATCGGTGGTCCTGTACACATACGGATGAAAATCATCCCAATCGAATCGGCTCGCCGACACGTAGGCCGTGCCTCTGTCGGTGTGCGACGGCTCGATACATGTGATCGTAGACCACTCCGGCAGCGACGGTGGGCGCACCTGATTCCAGTGCTTGCCCGCGTCAGTAGTCACATGCACCAAGCCATCGTCGGATCCTGTCCAGATGATGTTGTCTGTCAGCGGTGAAAACGCGATTGACGAGATCGTGTCGAACATTTCTTCCCCGGTCACGTCCGCGCTGATCGGCCCGCCCGGTCGCCCCTGCTTGCTTTTGTCGTCGCGCGTCAGATCGGGACTGATCACTTTCCAATTCGCGCCCTCGTCGAAGCTCTCGAACAGCACGTTCGCACCCAGCAGCAGCTCTTTCGGATTTCCGGGAGCAAACACCACCGG
>DASUAV010000096.1:0-3170 GCA_035763605.1 Candidatus Acidiferrales bacterium | reverse complement strand
GGAGGAACCGAATGCCCAGCCAACTTTTAGCCAAGAAGCCCCTCAGCGCCATTCTCGCCGAAGCCTCGGAAACCGGCGAGCATTCGCTGAAGCGCACGCTCGGCCCCATTAACCTCGTCACGCTCGGCATCGGCGCCATCATCGGCACCGGAATTTTCGTCCTTACCGGACCCGTCGCCGCCACCGCCGCCGGTCCGGCCATCATTCTTTCCTTCATCGTCGCCGCCATCGGCTGCGTTTTCGCGGGCCTCTGCTACGCTGAATTCGCCGCGCTTTTGCCCATCGCCGGCAGCTCTTACAGCTACGCCTACACCACCCTCGGCGAAATCATCGCCTGGGTCATCGGCTGGGCGCTCGTTCTTGAATACGCCTTCGGCGCAGCCACCGTCGCCGTCGGCTGGGGCGGATACGTTTGCAGCTTCCTGCAAGACCTCCACGTGCCGTTCCCCGCATCGCTCTCCTACGCTCCGGGAACTGTCCTCGCGCAATATCAGGGACGCTGGGAACCCGTAATGTCCCTCCCGCATGAAGCCGTGGCGATCATGTCAACCCTTCCTCACAAAGTCGCCCATTTCGATCTGGTCGCGCTCATCGGCATCCTGCTGGTCACCGCCATTTTGGTGAAGGGCATCAAGGAATCGGCCAACATCAACAGCGCCATCGTCATCGTCAAAGTTTCCGTCCTGCTGATTTTCATCGGACTCGGCGCTGCATTCCTTTTTGGCCATCACGCCCTCGCCCAGGCCAACTGGCATCCCTTCATCCCGAAAAACACGGGCCATTTCGGTGAATTCGGCTGGACCGGCGTTCTCCGAGGCGCGGGAATTATTTTCTTCGCCTACATCGGATTCGACGCCGTTTCCACCGCCGCGCAGGAAACCAAAAATCCTTCGCGCGACATGCCCATCGGCATTCTCGGCTCTCTGGTGATCTGCACGATTCTTTACATCCTCGTCGCTATCGTGCTCACGGGACTTGCCTCTTACACGCGCCTCAATGTCGGCGACCCCATCGCGCTCGGCGTGGACGTCACCGGCGTCCGCTGGGGCAGCATCCTCGTAAAAATCGGCGCTATCGGCGGATTGAGCTCCACCATGCTCGTCATGCTGCTCGGCCAGACGCGCATTTTCTTCACCATGGCCCATGACGGACTCCTCGGCAAATGGGCCTGCAAAGTCCATCCGCGATTCCGCACGCCTTACATTTCCACCATGCTCATCGGACTCGTCGTCGCGCTCCTTGCCGCCACGCTGCCTATCTCCGCGCTCGGCGAACTCACCAGCATCGGCACGCTTTTCGCCTTCACCGTCGTTTGCGCCGGCGTCTGGATCCTCCGCAAAGAGCAACCCAATCTCGAGCGCCCGTTCCGCACGCCCTGGGTTCCCTTCGTCCCCATCATGGGCATGATCGTCTCGCTGCTGATGATGGTTTCGCTGCACCTGCTCACGTGGGAAGTCTTCCTGACCTGGCTGGTCATCGGCCTGATTATCTATTTCACTTACGGCCGCGGCCACAGCAACGTGCAGCGGCAGTTGAACGCGCCTGCACCGGCCCCGCGGCCGCCCTCGCGCGAATCCCAGCCCGTCCGTTAGGCGCGCGATTGCCGTCGCTCCGCGTACGCAAATTTCGGTCGGAGCATTGGCCTTCCGAGCGCGCGGCCCTTCGCTGCAAATGGAATTCATTAAATCCGGCGCGCGAACGTTGAACTGCCCGCGCTGGCCGAAGTCCGCATTTTGCATTTGCCTTTTTGCTTTCGTCTTTGTCCTTGGGTAGCGCAGAATCGCGCCTTCCGCGAATCTGCGGCTTTTTTGTCTTAGCTCTTCGCTTTCTGACTGAAGTCCGCCGCTCGTTTACTCCTGCCGCTGTTACTCCCAACGTCCCGATTGCCTTCGCCGAAAACCGACGAATCTGCATTCTCGCCCTCGCTGACAAACCTCTTCCACTGAACTAAACTGGTTCTGTCGCGCGATCTTGTGCCGCGACAAACCTTCGCGGAGCTTTCTCGCGTGCAAGCCGCCGTCCTAACTTCTCCGAAAAAAATTTCCGAGCGGCCCCTCACCATCGCTGAAGTTGCGCGTCCGGCGCTCGCTGCGGGACAGGTCCTGCTTCGCGTCCGCGCCTGCGGCGTTTGCCGCACGGATCTCCATATCGTCGAAGGCGAGCTCCCGTCGCTGCGTCCGCAAATCATTCCCGGCCATCAGATCGTCGGCGAAATTATCGAAGGCTCTGCTGGAAACGATCCGATAAGTGAGGCGCGTAGGGGTACAGCGAATGACGTGAGCAAGGGCGCGACAAATGACGTGCGTAAGGGCACGGCTTCAGCCGTGCCGAAAAGCGCAGCCCCTGAGGTTGGTCGTCCGTCAAGCACGCCCGTTTATGACACGCCTTCCATCGAATTGCCCGCAGGTTCGCGGGTTGGAGTTTCCTGGCTCGGCGGCGTGGACGGCCACTGCCCTTACTGCCGCCGCGGCCTCGAAAACCTTTGCGACAATCCCACCTTCACTGGCTACACAGTTGACGGCGGCTACGCGGAATTTGCCCTCGCCCGCGCGGACTTCGTTTTCCCGCTGCCCACCGCGCTCGATGACGTCCACGCCGCGCCGCTCCTTTGCGCCGGAATCATCGGCTTCCGCTCGATTCGCGTGGCCGGAGTGATTCCCTGCGAGCGCGTCGGCCTCTTCGGATTCGGCGCGTCTGCGCATCTCGCCATCGCCGTCCTGAACGCGTGGAAATGCGAAGTCTACGTGTCTACGCGCGGCGAATCGCATCGCAAACTGGCCGCTTCTCTCGGCGCGAAATGGGTCGGTGCCGAGGATGAGAAGCTTCCTGTGCAACTCGATCGCGCCATTACTTTTGCTCCGAGCGGTGCGGTGGTACTCGCCGCCCTCGGCAGCCTGCGCAAAGGCGGCGTTGTCGCCATCAACGCCATTCACCTCGACCAAATGCCCGCTTTCGATTACGACAAACTGCTCTGGGGCGAGCGCCAGATTCGCAGCGTCACGAACATGACGCGCGCCGACGCCCGCGATTTCCTCGACACCGCCGCGCAAATCGGCCTCCGCCCCACGGCCACCGTTTTTCCTCTCGCGCAGGCCAACGAAGCCCTCCTAGCCGTGAAAAGCGACGCCATCAACGGCGCCGCAGTCCTCGTCCCGTGATCTCGCCCGCGC
>DASUAV010000095.1:0-3968 GCA_035763605.1 Candidatus Acidiferrales bacterium | reverse complement strand
GTGGCCAGTAAGCTTTGCGACAGTTTGCTCGTGGCAGAGACGTGAATCGAACTTCCATTGCGGAAAGCGCCCTCGCCGCGAACGGCCGTGAACATCTCTTTGCTCACCGGATTGTAAATCGCGCCGACGAGCGGCTCGCCGCGCTGAAGCAAACCAAGCGACACGGCGAACACCGGGTAGCCATGCGCAAAATTCGTGGTGCCGTCGAGCGGGTCCACATACCATTGAAATTCCGCTGAAGCGCCTGCGCCGCTCGCTCCGCCTTCCTCGGCGATGATGGCATGCGCGGGGAATTCACTGCGCAGCCGTCGCAAAATCACGGCTTCCGATTTCTTGTCCGTTTCCGTAACCAGATCCACTTCACCTTTATAGGAAATTGTCTTGGGACGGTCCATCGCGGCGGCAATGATTGCGCCGGCTTCTCGCGCAGCGTTGACCGCCACTTCCAGAAAGTGGGCAGAATTATTTTCAGCCGCGCTCATCGGTGGAGATTTGTGCCGTTCGGTTGCAACTGCGCGGGAGGATTGTCGCTCGGCGGGCCGGACTCGAAATATCCCTTACGATAGTGCAACGTGTATGCGCCGCCAGTCACCGACAGCTCGATTCGGCAATACGTTCCGGCCTTTTGCTTCGGGTCAGGATAGTAGCTCAGCAAATACTGCGTGCGCAGTTCGCGATTGATCCGCGCGAACATATCATCCAGCTGCATGATCGCTTTGGGATAGTAAACCGCGCCGCCGGTGGAATCTATGATCGTGTCAATGGCGTGCTCTCCCGCGGTATTGCGTCCGTTTTCAGTAGGCACAGCGCGAATCAAAATCGTGTAGACGAGCGCTTCGGAGGCGATTGCGGCGCGGCGCGCCATCTCAAATGTCGCGTGGCTAGTCGTTTCGCCCGCGTCCGTCACCAGCACAATCACGCGGCGGCGGTCGGGCGGCAGTTGCCGCAAGGAATTCGAGCCCAGCACGATAGCATCGTAAAGCGATGTGCCCGCTCCGGGTGCGATTTTCTCAGCGGCGGCCTCGAGCTTCGGCACGTTCGAAGTGAATTCGGTAAGTTCATAGACGTCATCGGAGAATTCGAATACCGAGAGCAAATCCTGCGGATGAACCACCAGGTGAATGAAACGCGCGGCGGCCTGATCTTCGAAACGCGTGTCCTTCAAAGTGCTCAGGCTGGAATCCACCATCAGCGCCAGTTCGAGCGGCCGGTCTGTGTCGGTTTCGAACTTCGCGATTTTCTGCACCACTCCATTTTCCGTTAATCGGAAAGCCGATTCCGGCAAGTCGGCGACAGGTTTGCCGTTCGCGTCGAGAACGGTGGCGGGAACGGTGACCAGATCGGTCTGCACGCGAATGCGCGGCTCTTGCGCACTTTGCGCAGACGCGTTCACCGGAAATAGAAGCGTTAAGCCGCCGATTAGCAAAAACCATGCCGCTGCAAGCGCGCATGGCCACACGCGCGCGTCTCGCGTTTGACGATATATGCCGGCGTTCATTCTACGGAGTAGATGTGCTGCGAGGAGAAAAGGCTTCCGCGGCGATTTTTTCGCCTTCGGACCACACGGCGCCATCCGCGAAATATTCTTTTTTCCAGATTGGAACCGTGCGCTTGAGCGTATCAATTCCATAACGGCACGCGCCAAACGCCGCCGCACGATGCGCCGAGCTGACCGCGATAAGCACGCTGGTCTCGCCGATTTCCATGCGGCCCAAGCGGTGAACCAAAGCCAGGCGATCGATTTCGAAATCGCGCAGCACGGCATCGCTGATTTCACGCATCTTCGCCAGCGCCATCGAGTCGTACGCTTCGTATTCGAGATACAGCGTTTTCTTCCCGCGCGAATGATTCCGCACGATGCCCTCAAAAACCGTGACCGCTCCGTCCTCAGCTGCTTTGAGCGACGCGACAATCTCTTCCGTGGAAATTTTTTCGCGGACGATCTGCACGATATTCTCGAACGGTTTGGCCGCGCCGCCGCTCACCGGTGGCAGAAACGCGACTTCATCGCCGGGCCTGAGCCCGCGGTCCCACGCGGAATATTCCTGATTAATCGCGCCGGCCACGGATTCCTGAAATTCGGCGAGCGCCGGAAATCTTTCCGCGTAGCTATCGTAAATATCCTGCAAGCTGCATTTTTCTGGAGCGATGAAAGACTCCTCCGCCGTTCCGACAATGTCCTTGAGCTGTCCGAAAAAGAGCACGCGCAGAATCATGCCGCCATTCTATCGCGAGCTGCTGCATCGGCGCTAATGTCGCGGCGCTCGCATTCGCCGGCAGCAAGCCCCGATCGCGTGGGTTGTGCTTGACGCGGTTTCTCGGTGCTCGTAACGTATCTGCATCGCGAGGGCAGCATTTTTCGCGAGGAGCGCACGTGAAAATCGTCATCTCTGGCTCGTCTGGCCTCGTCGGTACGACGCTGGTGAATTCGTTGCGCGCCGGCGGGCACGAAATTTGCCGGCTGGTGCGCTCCGGGTCGGCTTCGTTTTCTGACGGCACGAAGCTGATTCGCTGGGAGCCGCCAACCGGCTCGATTGATTTGCCCGCGCTGGAAAATGCCGACGCCGTCGTGCACCTCGCCGGAGCTTCCATCGCCGGAGGACGCTGGACGACGACGCGCAAAGAGCTTTTGCGGCGCAGCCGCGTGGACGCAACGCGCCATCTCATCGCCGGCCTCGCGCAACTGAAACACAAGCCGCGCGTTTTTATCGCTGCTTCCGCCATCGGCTTTTACGGAAACCGCGGCGATGAAGTGCTCACGGAGGCAAGCCCGCCGGGAAATGATTTTCTGGCGCACATCTGCCGCGCGTGGGAAACCGAATCCGCGAATGCCGAACGCGAGGGGATTCGCGCTGTGATGTTGCGCTTCGGCATCATCCTCGCGAAGCATGGCGGCGCGCTCAAACAGATGCTGGTGCCGTTTCGCCTCGGCGTTGGCGGCAGGCTCGGCGACGGGCGCCAATGGATGAGCTGGATTGCTCTCGACGACGTGATTTTGCTGATTCGGTACGCCATCGAAACGGATTCGTTGCGCGGGCCGGTGAACGCCGTCGCGCCCAATCCCGTCAGAAACTCAGAATTCACCAGCGTGCTGGCGTTGGCGCTGCACCGTCCGGCGCTTTTTCCCGTGCCGCGCCCGGTGCTGCGTCTCGCGCTCGGCGAAATGTCTGACATGCTTCTCGCCAGCCAGCGCGTGATCCCTGTCAAGCTGGCCGAACGCGATTTCACCTTCCAGCAGCCGGAACTTAAACCCGCGCTGCAGTGGATTGTCGGCTGATTTTCAGCAACCGCCTGATTGGCTCCGCTCTGTCGTGCAAAATACCTACAGGATTTCCTGTGATTTACGCGAATTGATTTGACCTGTTTCTTTGTTACCCTTGCAGCAGGTTTTGCGGCACGGCCCAGTCCGCAACGCTGCCCGATTGCTGCCCAAATGCGGAAGGGGCAAAGATGATGGTTCGCAATTTTGGTCGTGAACTGGGCCGGCAAGCCATTGCTGTCGCGCTTGCTGCGCTCCTCGCGGTTCCTCTGTGGGGCGCTTCAAATATTCCCATTCTCGGCACCGTCGCTGACAGCCAGTTCGCCACAGTGCGCGGCATCGCGCTCGCGAACGGCACGAACGTCTACGACGGTGATGTCATTTCCACTGGCGACAAAGGCAACGCTTGGATCTCCATGCCCGGCGGCGCCGGTCTTTTGCTCGGGGCGCAAACGCAGGTGCAAATCTCGCGGCACGAGACGCGCGGGCCCGTGGATTTCGATCTCGCGCAGGGGACCGTCAAGTTCCACAGCACGAACGCAACGTTTGTTGAAGGTTTGCTCTACGATGCGACCATCCGGCCCGCGGATTCGCCCGATGCGTCCGGCTACATCGAAATGACCGGTCCGCATTCAGCGATCATCGGCTCGGACAAAGGCAACATCCTCATCACTACCGAGCATAACGGAGCGAGCCGCATCATTCCGGC
>DASUAV010000094.1:0-6461 GCA_035763605.1 Candidatus Acidiferrales bacterium | reverse complement strand
GCCGCCAGATAAAATTCTAAGCGGTTTGTGCGAGGGCTGTGCGTTGCTGAACGCCGGCACAAAATTCGGTCCGTACGAAATCACCGGCGCGATTGGCGCGGGCGGAATGGGCGAAGTTTACCGCGCGCGCGACACGCGGCTTGGACGCGACGTCGCCGTCAAAATTCTGCCGCAGCATTTGAACGAAAAGCCGGACGCGCGCCAGCGATTTGAGCGCGAAGCGCGCGCCATTTCTTCGCTCAATCATCCGCACATCTGCACGCTCTACGACATTGGCCATCAGGACGGCACGGATTTTCTGGTGATGGAATTGCTCGAAGGCGAGACGCTGGCCAAGCGCCTCGAACGTGGCCCGCTGGCGACGGCGGAACTGCTGCGCATCGGCATCGAAGTTTCCGACGCGCTGGACAAAGCGCATCGCAAAGGCATTTTGCATCGCGATTTGAAACCTTCGAACATCATGCTCACGAAATCCGGCGCGAAGCTGATGGATTTTGGCTTGGCCAAGGCGGCGGGCGACGGCGCGTCACCGGCGCTGGAAACGTTGACGCAATCGCTCAATCCATCCGCGCGCACCACGCCGGTTACGCAACAGGGCACGATTGTGGGCACGTTTCAGTATATGGCGCCGGAGCAGATGGAAGGAAAAGACGCGGACGCACGTTCGGATATTTTTTCGCTCGGCGCGGTGCTCTACGAAATGGCCACGGGCAAGCGCGCCTTTGAAGGAAAAACGACCGCCAGCGTGATTGCCGCGATTTTGGAACGCGAGCCGCCGGCGATTTCGACGGTGCAGCCGATGTCGCCTCCGGCGCTCGACCGCGCCGTGAAAATCTGCCTGGCGAAAGATCCCGACGAGCGGTTTCAATCCGCGCATGACGTAAAGCTGCAACTGGAATGGATCCGCGAAGCCGGTTCCCAAGCCGGCGTCCCCGCGCCGCTAGTGGCGCATCGCAAAAATCGTGAACGCGCAGCCTGGGTTGCCGCCGCGCTGCTGCTGACAGCGCTAATCGTGTCGCTCGTCGGCTACATCTCCCGCTCTCCTCGTCCAGCACAGCTTGTCATTTCGCAAATTAATCCTCCGCCGAACTCCACGTTTTCCGCGACCATCGGCAATGTGGGTACGCTGGCGCTCTCGCCGGATGGGCAACGTCTGGCATTTGTGGCCGCAGGCTCAGACGGTCATGATCGCCTGTGGGTGCGCGCACTCAGTTCAGCGACAGCTCAGCCTCTGGAAGGAACCGACGGCGCTCGCTTTCCTTTTTGGTCGCCTGACAGCCGCTCGATAGCATTCTTCGCCAATGGAAAGTTGAGCCGCGTGGACGTGTCTGGCGGTTCGCCGCTCGAGCTCGCTGGTGCTTCGCCGGGCGCCGGTGGAACGTGGGGCGCTGACGGGAGCATCGTTTTTTCATCGTCCCTCGCGGGCGGGTTGTATCGCGTACCGGCTTTAGGCGGCGAACGCCAGCAGATAACTCACCTTTCTTCATCGAGGAAGGATTTCGCGCAACGCTGGCCACAATTCCTTCCCGATGGAAAGCATTTCCTGTTTTTCGTGTGGTCGGCGGATTCCAACAATACGGGGGTTTATGTCTCGTCGCTCGATGGAAGCCAGCAGAAACTGGTGCTGCGCAATGATTCCGACGGCGTTTTCGTTCCGCCCGACCATCTGCTTTTTGTTCGGCAGGGCACGCTTATGGCTCAGCATTTCGATGTGGATTCCTTTCAACTCGGTGGCAACATGGCGCCGCTCCTCCAGCATGTCTCTCCCTCTTTGGGATTTTTTTCGGGCGCTTTTACATTTTCCGCAAACGGCGTGCTGGTGTATGCGGAGGGTGCCGAAGGTTTCATCCCATCGCGTCTTTTGTGGCTCGACCGTGGCGGCAAGCAAATTGGAGAAACAGGCACGCCAGGCTATTACGACACCCCGAGAATTTCGCCGGATGGAAATAGCCTAGCCGTCGAAGGAGGGGACAGGGATACCGGAGGCATCGAGATTTTCGATCTGCGCAGCGGATTGAAGCGGCGGCTCAATTTTTCCAATTCCTTCAACGTGGCGCCAATATGGTCGGCGGACGGAAAAAGAGTTGCCTTCATTTCCAATCGCGATGGAGGCATACGTTACTTCCAAAAGCCCGCGGATGGTACCGGAAGCACAAGTCCTTTGTTCACGGATAAAGTCATGCAGGAACACGCGACAGTTGCTGAATGGACTCCCGACGGCCGCTATCTCGTTTATGGGTGGCCGGGCACAACAGATGTGTTCGCAACGCCGCTCTCCGGCGGCGGCAAGCCGTTTCCCGTCATGCAGAACGTTCATCGTAATCCTCAGTTTGCGGTGAGTCCGGATGGAAGGTGGATAGCCTATGTCGCAGACAGCGGCGAAGTGAACGTGGCGCCGTTTCCTAATGGCACCGGGATCTGGCAGGTGTCTACAAAGGGAGGTGGATGGCCTCGCTGGCGACGCGATAGCAAAGAGCTCTTCTATCTGTCGAACGATCTCCAGATAATGGCCGCAGAGGTTTCAGCGCAGGGCGCGACGTTCTCTGTCGGAAGCGTGCGGCCGCTGTTTCATCCGAACATGGTTAACCCCGCCAGCGGTCCGGGGCGGTATTGGGATGTCAGTCCAGACGGGCAGAAGTTCGTCATCGTCAGCCCGGTAGAGCAGAAAGGTTCGCAGCCCTTAACGCTAGTGACGAACTGGCCCGCGCTGCTGAAGAAGCAGTGAAGACTGCCGAGATCAAATCGAAATGCTGATTGCCGGAACAAAATTCGGGCCTTACGAGATTAGCGGCACGATTGGCGCGGGCGGTATGGGCGAGGTATACCGCGCGCGAGATACGCGACTCGGTCGCGACGTGGCGCTGAAAGTCTTGCCGGAGGCGTTTGCGCGTGACGCCGAACGCATGGCGCGCCTGCGCCGCGAAGCGCAAGTCCTTGCTTCGCTCAATCACCCGAATATCGCCGCAATTTACGGCTTCGAAGATTCCGGTGCGACGCACGCGCTGGTGATGGAATTGGTCGAAGGCTCGACTCTCGCGGATTGCATTGCGCAGAACGCAATTCCGCTCGATGAAGCGCTGCCCATCGCTAGGCAAATCGCCGAAGCGCTCGAATACGCGCACGAACGCGGCATCATTCACCGCGATCTGAAGCCTTCCAATGTGAAGCTGACAACCGAAGGCAACGCAAAAATCCTCGATTTCGGCCTGGCGAAAGCATTGGAAGGCGACCCGGCGACGACAGATGTCTCGAATTCACCGACGCTGAGCGCGCTGGCAACCCGCGCAGGAGTTTTGCTCGGCACGGCAGCGTATATGGCGCCTGAGCAGGCGAAGGGCAAGCCCGCCGACCGTCGCGCGGATATCTGGGCCTTTGGCGTGGTGCTCTTCGAAATGCTCAGCGGAAAGCGGCTTTTCACCGGCGAGACGACTTCCGATACGCTGGCCGAAGTGCTGAAGATGGAGCCGGACTGGACGCTGCTGCCCGCCGCAACGGCGCCGCGCATTCGAGAGCTCTTGCAGCGGTGCTTGAAAAAAGATCCGCGCCAGCGGCTGCAATCCATCGGTGACGCGCGCATCGCGCTCGAAGAAGTCCTCAGCGGAGCGGCAGGCGCGGAAATACCTGCTACGCAAACGAACAGGCGCGCCGGCATTCGCGAACGCATCGCTTGGGCCGTTGCCGCAGTGCTGTTGATTGTTGCAGCGCTTTTCGCCGCCGGTTATCTCCTGCGCACGCCGGCAGCGATGCCTGCCGTCGTTTCGGAGATTTCTCCGCCACCAAATGTGAATTTCCTGGCCATAGGCGTTTCGGCGGGACCGCCGGCGCTTTCCCCAGATGGCAAGCTCTTGGTTTTTTCCGGCCTGAGTCCGGGTGACCGCTCGCATCTCTGGCTCAGGTCAATGAGCTCCGGGGTAACTCAGTCGCTCGAAGGAACCCAAGACGCCGCTTACCCGTTTTGGTCACCCGATAGCCGTCAGATCGGCTTCTTCGCCAACGGCAAGCTCGAACGCGTGTCTGTCTCAGGCGGCCCGCCCATCCGCATTTGCAACATCTATGCGGGAACAAATTTCAGCGGATCGTGGGGCCGGGACGATACAATCCTTTTCACCGCGCGGACGAATGGGCCCATTTTTCGCGTTCCTGCTTCCGGCGGCACGCTTGAACCGGTCACGAACGTAAAGCCTCCTCTGATTTTTCATCGGTGTCCACAATTCCTGCCGGATGGAAAGCATTTCATCTTTTTTGGGGGGCCCACCAGCGCGGAAACATCGGGAACCTATGTCGCATCTCTCGATGGCGGCGAACCGAAGCTCCTCATGCGTACCAGCTCAGATGTGTTGTACACGAGCTCAGGCAATCTGCTCTTGGTTCGCGATGGCGTGCTTATGGCTCAGCCGTTTGATCAAAATAAACTGGAAGTTAGCGGCGATGCCGTGCCGTTGGTCGCAGAGGCAGGAGCAGTGGCGAGCGGAAGTAACCGCTCTCTTTTCTCCGCTTCGAATAATGGAATCTTGGTGTACAGGACGGGAAGCGAGACCGCAGGCGGCAATGCGCTTTTGTGGTTTGACCGAAACGGAAAACAGATTGCCGAAACCGGAGCGCCTGGGCGCTATGGGACAGTGAGCGTCTCGCCGGACGGAACGAAACTCGTTGCCGCAACCCTGGAGCCCAATAGCATCTGGGTCTACGATATCGCGCGCGGAACCAGGACGCGTGTTACGTTCCATGCCAGCGTCAACGGACAACCATCGTGGTCGCCTGACGGAAAGATGATCGCGTTCATGTCTAGCCGCAGCGGGCAATACCATCTGTATCAAAAGGCTGCCGATGGAACCGGGAACGCCATTCCGCTTGTCGTGGATGACGCCACGGAACTATATCCATCATGGTCCGCGGACGGCCGGTATCTCGTCTTCGAGCGAGGAGGAGAGCAAGCAAATGCGCGAAGCGAACTGTGGGCGCTCCCTCTCTTTGGAGGAGGCAAGGCGTTTCCGGTGATTCAATCCCAGTTTGACGTCCACTGGCCGACGGTTTCTCCGGATAGCCGATGGGTCGCTTACACCTCGGACGAATCCGGACAAGAGGAAGTTTACGTCGCGCCTTTTCTCCACGGCTCCGGTAAGTGGCTCGTCTCGACTAATGGGGGAACGCGGCCACGCTGGCGGCGCGATGGGCGCGAGCTTTTCTATCTATCGCTTGACAGCAAGATGATGTCCGCCGGAATTTCTGAAGGTCCCGCGAGCGTATCGGTCGGTGAAGTGCGCCCGTTGTTTCAGACGAATTCCGCGCCAACAAACGGATGGCTGTACGACGTGTCCGCAGATGGCAAAAAGTTTCTGATCGTCACTGAGGCGGCTCAGAAATCCTCCACGCCGCTCACGGTCGTGACGAACTGGCCGGCGCTGCTGAAGAAGCAGTGATCAGTGGCCAGTGGTCAGTGACAAGTGGTCAGTGGTCAGCAGGCGACGCTACTCACAGACAGCAAAAGTCACTTTGAGAGCTCGCGCCTTCGAATTCCGCTGAGCAAATCCAGGCGAGCATTTCGCGATTTGAACTCAGCCGAATTTTTGTTCGAAGATTATTCGACGGTGACGGACTTGGCGAGATTGCGCGGCTGATCCACATCGCAGCCGCGGCGCACGGCGATGTGATAGGCGAGAAGCTGCAGCGGCAAAATTTCCAAAATGGGCGCGAGAATTTCCGGCGCGGCGGGAATTTCGATGACGTGGTCGGAGGCTTCGCGCGCGAGGCGGTCGCCTTCGGTTACGATGGAAATCACGATACCGTCGCGTGCTTTCACTTCTTTAATGTTGGAAACGGTCTTTTCGTAGCGCGTCATGGAAGCGGAATCGTTTTCGTCGCGCGTCGCAATGATCACGACGGGAAGATTCTCGTCAATGAGCGCGTTGGGGCCGTGCTTCATTTCTCCGGCAGGATAGCCTTCCGCGTGAATGTAGGAAATTTCTTTGAGCTTGAGGGCGCCTTCGAGCGCGATGGGATAGTGAATGCCGCGTCCGAGATAAAGAAAATCGGAGTGGCGGAAAAACTGGCGGGCGAGCGCTTCGTATTCGTCGTCGCGTTGGAGAATCCACTCCATTTTGTGCGGAATGCGCGCCATTTCGTGAACGAGCGTCTTGGCTTCTTCGGGAGTGGTGCCCGCGCGCAACTGGCCAATGTGCAAAGCGAGAAGCGCGAGAGCGGTGAGCTGGCCGGTGAACGCTTTTGTGGAGGCAACGCCGATTTCCGGGCCGGCGTGCGTGAGAATCGTGCCGGCGGCTTCGCGGGTAATCATCGAACCCACCACGTTGCAAATCGCGAGAGTCTTCGCGCCTTTCTGGCGGGCTTCCCGCTGCGCGGCGATGGTGTCGGCGGTCTCTCCTGACTGGCTGATGACAACCACGAGACTGCGATGGTCCACGATGGGATCGCGATAGCGATATTCGCTGCCGTAATCCACTTCC
>DASUAV010000093.1:0-4658 GCA_035763605.1 Candidatus Acidiferrales bacterium | reverse complement strand
CTTACAGCAAGCCGTTCGGGATTTCCAACTCAACGGACGTGAGTTGTACTTGTCGCATTCTCAGACCGTTTGTAGAATGAGCAGTCCTTTCGCACAGCAAACCATGGCCAAATCCTACGACGCGATCATTATTGGCGGAGGCCACAACGGCCTGACGAATGCGGCGTATCTCGCGCGCGCGGGGAAGAAAGTTCTCGTGCTCGAACGGCGCTACGTGCTGGGCGGTGCGGCGGTAACGGAAGAAATCATTCCGGGATTCAAATTCTCGGTGTGTTCTTACGTGGTCTCGCTGCTGCGTCCGGAGATTATTCGCGACCTCGACCTGCCGCGGCACGGGCTGGAAATTCTTCCGCTCGACGGCACGTTCACGCCGATGCCGAACGGCGACCATCTCTGGCGCGTGAACGATCACGCGAAGACGCGCCGCGAACTGGTGCGGCACTCGCGACGCGACGCGGAGGCGTACGACGAATTCGGCAAAGAAATGGTGCAGATGTGCCGCTTCGTCAAGCCGCTGCTGGGCATGACGCCGCCGGATCCCACTTCGCTGAGTCTCTCCGGACTGAACAAGCTTCGCTTTCTGGCGCGCCGCTTTCAGTCGCTGCCTGCTGAGGAAAAATACAATCTCGTCCAGCTCATGACGATGTCGGCTGCCGATTTTCTCGACCAATGGTTCGAGACGGACGTGCTCAAGGCAACCATGTCCGCGTCAGGAATCATCGGGACGTTTCTCGGGGTGCGTTCGCCGGGCACGGCTTACGTGCTGCTGCATCACTATATGGGCGAAATTGACGGAGCGTTTCGCGCATGGGGATTCAGCCGTGGCGGCACGGGCGCAATTTCGAATGCCATCGGCGATGCGGCGCGGGAACTCGGCGCGGAAATTCGCATGGAGGTGCCCGTTGCGAAAATTCTGACGCGCAATGGACGCGCTACTGGCGTGGTGCTCGAATCCGGCGAACAGATTCACGCGAAAATCGTTTCCTCGAGCGTGGATCCCAATCTCACATTTTTGAAATTCCTCGATGCGCGGGAACTTCCGGCGGAGTTTCTCGATGAAGTGAAGCGCTATAAATATCGCGGCTCGTCGGGCAAAGTGAATATCGCGCTTGACGCGCTTCCGGAATTCACTTGCCGCCCTGCCGAAGCGAACGGCTCGAATCATCATCTTCGCGGTGCGATTTCGATTTCGCCTTCCGTGGATTACATGGAACGCGCATACGATCAGGCGAAGTACGGCGAATTTTCGCATCGCCCGTATATTGATATGGTCATTCCCAGCCTCACGGACACTTCCGTAGCGCCGCCGGGGAAGCACGTGCTCTCCTGTTTTGTGCAGTACGCGCCTTACAAATTGAAAAATGGCTCGTGGGAGAATCGCCGCGAGGAATTCGGCAATGCCGTCATAGATACAATTTCGGAATATGCGCCGAACCTCAAGAAGATCATTATCGGCAAGCAAGTGCTTTCGCCGTGGGACATCGAACAGCAAATCGGATTGACCGAAGGCAATATCTTTCAGGGTGAGCTTTCGCTGGAGCAGCTTTTCTTCCTTCGGCCTGTCGCCGGATGGGCTCGCTATCGGACGCCGATAAAAAATCTGTACATGTGCGGCTCGGCCACGCATCCGGGCGGCGGCATTATGGGCGCGCCGGGCCGACTTGCGGCTTTCGAAATCCTGAAAGACCTGAGGGCCAACTAGTCCGTGGCCGCGCGCGACATCGTTATTATTGGCGGCGGCCAAAATTCGCTGATTGCCGCGTTTTATCTCGCACGCGCCGGACATAAACCGTTAGTTCTCGAACGCCGCGCTATCGTAGGCGGTCCTGCCACGATCGACGAATTTCATTCTGGCTTCCGCGCATCTGTTATCGGCGATTTCCATGGGCCGTTTGCGCCATCTATTACCCGCGACATGAAATTGGAGACGGACGCTCACGCCTCACAACCGGCGGATGCCCATCCTGCGATTTTTGCTCCGCATCCGGATGGCCGCGCACTGCTTCTCCATCGTGACGCGCAAAAATCAGCCGCTGCAATCGGCGCGTTCTCTCAATCGGACGCGGCCAAGTATCTGGAATTCAACTCCATCCTGTGCGCAGCGCGCCCGCTCATCCACGATTTGCTGCTGATGACGCCGCCCGAAATTGATCATCCGTCCTCAGGGGATGTTTGGGACCTGCTTCGTGCCGGACGTGCGTTCCGCAAATTGGGCAAGAAAAATATGCAGCGGCTGCTCCGCTGGGGTCCGATGGCCGCCGCGGATTTCGTGGCCGAGTTTTTCGAGACGGAACTCCTGCGTGCCGTGATCGCCGCGCGCGGTATCTATGGCGCTGCCGCAGGTCCATGGTCTGCTGGGACCACGGCGCTTCTCCTTCTACGGTTGGGCGCAGGCGGCCCGCCGGATGGCAACTCGCTGCAATTCGGCGGCAATTTGCCCGGCGCTCTTGTCTCCGCCGCTCAGAAAGCCGGCGCAGAAGTCCGCACCAATGCGGAAGTCGCTCGCATTTTGGCCAAAAATGGCGCGGTTACTGGCGTTGCTCTCACCAGCGGCGAAGAAATCCACTCCAAAGCCGTCGTTTCGGGTGCAGATCCCAAGCGCACATTTTTGCAACTGGTCGAACCAGTTCACCTCGCGCCCAGCTTTCTGCAGAAAATGCACAATTACCGGTCGAGCGGCGTTGTCGCCCGCGTTCTCCTCGCGCTTGACGCGCTTCCCACCTTTCCCGCTTTGCAGAATCTTCCTGAAGCTGAACGCACGGATGCCCTTGCCTCGCGCATCCACATTGGGCCTGAAATTGACTACCTCGAACGCGCCTTCGACGCGTCCAAATATGGCGAATTTTCTCGCGCGCCGTACCTCGAAGCATCCCTTCCATCGTTGCTGGATTCTTCGCTCGCGCCTTCGGGCAAGCACGTCATGTCCATCCACATGCAATATGCCCCTTACAAACTGAAGAATGGCGACTGGTCAACTCAGCGCGACGCGCTCGCGGATACCACGATCAAAACTCTCGCCGAATATGCGCCTGACCTTCCGTCGAAAATTCTGGCGTGTCGCGTGATTACTCCGCTCGATCTCGAAAACGATTACGGCCTCACCGGCGGGCACATTTCCCATGGCGAACTCGCGCTCGACCAGCTCTTCACTATGCGTCCGCTGCTCGGATTTGCGCGCTACGCCGCACCGATTCGCGGGCTTTTCCTCTGCGGTCCCGGCACACATCCGGGGACCGGCCTCACAGGCGCTTCCGGCCTGAACGCGTCTCGCCAAGTTCTGAAATCGCTGCGTTGAAACGTCCTGCTATTCTGGAGCGATAGTTTTGGCGGCGGAATCGAGGATGCCATTGATGAACGGCGCAGATTCGGCGGTTGAAAACTTCTTGGCGAGCTCGAGCGCTTCGTCAATCACAACTTTGACCGGTGCGGTGCCGGAGCGCAGTTCATAGATGGCCAGCCGCAGTATGCCGCGATCAATCTCGGCCATGCGCTCGATGCGCCAGTTTTTGGAGAGCTTCTCGTAAATTTTATCGTTTTCCTCCGCCTGGGAGAGAGCGCCTTCGAAAAGTTGGTTGGCGAATCGGCGGGTAGATTCGGCGGCTTTCGCTGACTTCCAGAATGAGCGCTCGACGTTTTCCGCCGACGCGTGATTCATCTCCCACTGAAAAAGCATTTGCAGAGCGCACTCGCGGGATTTGCGGCGCAGAGTCATTTTTCTAGCGGCGGCGAGCGCGGGATTTTTTCGCAGTGGGTTTGTTGCGGGATACGCATGAAAGCTGGCGAGAGAGATGAGCCATCTCAATGGCGGCAAGGCCGGCGTCAAAACCCTTGTTGCCGCTTTTCAATCCGGCGCGATTGATGGCCTGTTCAAGCGTGTCGCAGGTGAGCACGCAAAAAATCAACGGCACCCCGGTATCGAGCTGCGCGAGCTGGATGCCGCGGGCAGTTTCCGCGCAGACGTGATCGTAATGCGAAGTTTCGCCGCGCAGAACGCAGCCAATGCAAATGATGGATTCGCAGCGGCCGGTCTGAGCAAGTTTTTTTGCAGCGATGGGAATTTCGAGCGAGCCGGGGACACGCACAATTTCGATTTGATTTTCCGAAGCGCCGGCGCGTTTCAGCGCGTCGAGAGCCGCGTCGAGCAGGCGGTCAGTGATGAACTGATTGAAGCTGCTTACCACGATGCCGAAACGCAGACCTGCAGCGGAAAGCTTCCCGCGCGTCGTGCTGGCTCCTGACTTTTGCGGCGCTGCGGATGACATTGGCTATTTGCCTTTGAATTGCGCAGGACGCTTTTCCACGAAGGCGCGTGTGCCTTCGCGCATGTCTTCCGTCGCGCAGCAAAGCCCGAAAAGCGTGGCCTCCAGAAAGAGGCCCGATTCTTGCGACATTTCCATTCCCTGCTCGATGGCGTCCATCGAAAACTTCACGGCGAGCGGGGCATTGGCGATGATTTTTTTCGCAATGGCCTCAGCAGTGGGAATCAATTCAGCGGGCTCGACAACGTGATTCACGAGTCCGATGCGCAGCGCCTCGTCGGCGGAAACCATTTCGCCGGTGAGAATCAGTTCGTGAGCAATGCCTTTGCCGCAGAGGCGTGCAAGCCGCTGTGAGCCGCCATATCCGGGAATGATGCCGAGCTTCACTTCGGGCTGGCC
>DASUAV010000092.1:0-12887 GCA_035763605.1 Candidatus Acidiferrales bacterium | reverse complement strand
GCCGCTTGCACCTGTTCCAGTGTGATGGACAAAATACACTTCGGCTCGGCGAAAGCATAGCAGCGATCTCCCGCGCAAGGATTGCACGGGAAATCGTTCTGCATCACGCGATGCGGAGTTTGCCAGGGACGCCAGTGCACGGAACTGCTTGAGCCGAAAATTGCGACGACTGGGCGGCCCGCAGCGGTGGCAATATGGGTGGGGCCGCTATCGTTGCCGATGAAAATTCGCGCGCCTGATGCAAGCGCAATCAGTTCGCGCAGATCGAGCGAATCGAGCAGCGGGAATTCGCCACGGCATTGCTGCCGCAGATCGCTAATAATTTCTGCCTCTCCGCTTCCCGCGTTGAACACCGGCGCAATTCCATGCTTCTCTTTCAGCCAGCGCGCGAGGCTTACGAACTTTTCTGGCGTCCAGCGTTTGGTGAAGTATTTTCCGCCGGGATGAATTACGGCATACGGAGCGCCGTGAGGAATTCCGGCGGCTTCGAGATTTTTCGCAACGGATTCGCAGGCGTCCGGCTGAGGATAAACTTTCGCCGGAGGAATCGGTCCGCGCGGCAAGCCTGTGGCGTAAAACTGTTCGATACGGTGCTCGACAGTGTGAATTGTGTCGCCGGGATCGGGCACAAGCACGTTGTACACGAATGAAAACTGGCGGCGCGTCCAGCAGACTCGTTGTGGAGCGCTAATCGCAGCAGTGAGCAGCGCGCTGGTCGGCCCAGCATGCTGGTTGTAAATAGCCGGAAATTTTCGCGAACGGAGCTTCATTGCTGTTGCGATAAAATTTTCCATGATGAGGATTTCAGCGACCGCGGGATTGCCTTCGAGCACTGGCGCACAGAATTTTTCCACGAGCACGCACAGGCGCAAATCAGGACGCCAGTCATGCAGAGCAGAAAGCGCGGGGGTGAGAAGAACGACGTCGCCCAGCGAGCGCAGGCGGATGATGAGCACTTCCGCGCCGCGCGGCAGCTCCTTCAACAGGGAAGCGTCACGAGGCTTCAATGCGAGCTTCGTCCACGAGCATCACGGGAATATCGTCGCGCACGGGATAAACGCGGCGGCAGGTTGAGCATTTGAGTCCGGTCTGGTCGCCGGTGAGCTTCACGGGCGTCTTGCAAACCGGGCACACTAAAATATCGAGCAATTCCTTCGAAACAGCCATGAATTCCTCCGGCGAGCCACTGTACCAAACGATTGCGACGCGCGGCAACCCGCTAGCGAAAACGCCCTGTGTTTCTCCATATACATTGCCTCGGGCTCGCAATCGTGTTACCTATGCATCGCGATGAAAACGAAAACAGCTATTCTTGCATTGTTTCTGGGCGTTCTTCCTGCGCTGGCAGCGACGCAGGAAAAGCCCGTCTCGCAACCGCACGCTTCGATCATCGTTAAAGCGGCAAAGCTGCTCGATGTCGCGAAGGGTGGTTACATCGAGAACGCCGCCGTGTGGATCGACGGCGAGCACATCAAGGAAGTCGGCGCGGCCTCCGCTGTTCAGTCGCACGCGCCGAAAAACGCCCGCGTCATTGACCTCGGCCGCGCCACCATTCTCCCTGGCCTGATTGACTGCCACACGCATCTGATGGCGCGCGTCCCTGACGGCCCCGATGGCTACATTCTCAATCTGGCAACAAAATCGCAGGCATTTCGCGCGCTCGAAGGAGCATTCGACGCTCGCATCACGTTGAATGCGGGCTTCACTACGGTTCGCGACGTTGAGAGCGAAGGCTCCGGCTACGCGGATGTGGCGCTCCGCGACGCGATCACGCAGGGCTTGGCCGAAGGACCTCGAATGCTTGTTGCCACGCGCGGAATCGCGGCCGTGGGGCAGTACCAGCCCTTTGGCGTTTCGCCGGATCTTATTGACTTTCCCACGGGTGCGCAGTTGGTCAGTGGAGTGGAAGAGGCGAGGCGCGCCGTCCGCGAGCAGATCGGCCACGGCGCTGACTTGATCAAAGTTTATGCCGACTGGACGCATCCCACGCTCACTGTCGAGGAAATGCGCGTTATCGCGGACGAAGCACACAGGCAAGGTCTTAAAGTCGCGGCGCACGCCACTACGGTGGAGGGCATTCGGAACGCGGTGACCGCCGGCGTAGATTCGATCGAGCACGGGCACAGGGCAGACAAGCAGGACCTCGAAATGATGAAAGCCAAGGGCATTTTTCTGGTTCCAACCGTCGGCGCCATCGATGCCCTTGTGGAAAAAAGCAAGATTATGCAGTTGAGTTCGGGGCAAATTCAGGCGCGCGACGCTTTTCTGCAGGGCATTCAGCAGGAAATCCAGCAGGCCATGAGCCTCGGAGTGAAAATTGCTTCCGGATTTGACGCGGACAGTCCAGACAGCCAGGGCAAGAACGCCAATGAACTCGTCGCGCTCACCAAACGCGGCATGTCGCCGCTGCAAGTCATTCGCGCTGCCACCATGAATGCCTCAGAGTTGCTCGGCTGGCAGGATCGCATAGGTACGCTCGAATCAGGGAAGTATGCGGATTTGATCGCCGTCGAGGGTGACCCGCTCGCCGACATCACCACGCTGCGGAACGTGCAGTTCGTTATGAAAGGCGGAGCGGTGGTGAAGAATTTATTGACGAAGTAGACGTTCACTCGCGCGCGCTCGCATCATCGCGCAGGTTCAATCGTACAAATTAGTCGCGCTTTCCATTCCTGGCCTTCTCGAAACTCCGCCGGCCACACCGCGAGCACCTGCGAACCTTGATACACGCGCTCGAAGCCCTCTTCCGATTCGGAAATAGTTTCGATCGGCGCGAGCCAATAATCTCTGGCGTTCTCCGCATTGAGCGTGACGCGAATGTTCTGCCACTCATCGGTCATCTTCAGCTCGGATGCTGGCGCGGCGCCGGCCCATTTCAATGGCTGTCGCGCGCCGCTCACTTCGATGTAGCGGTCAGGTGCGTCGGGCGCGAGCAAATTCACGACCATCTCGATGCCGACACACACTTGCAACGGCTCTTTCGACGCGCGTTTCAGTGAAATGTCGCATGACACGCGTGAGCCGGGGCCACTGGGCGCGAAAGAAAAACACTTTTCGACGTGCCATTCATTGTCGCCGGTGCACAGTTCGAGCTTCACTTTCGAAGCGCCGGCTTCCGTGACGCGGTAATTCCCGCCTGCGATCTCCGGATTTTCATTCAAACGCAAATGCTCATAATCCTCGGTTGAACATCCGGGCGAAAAGAGCAGGACGCGAAAGGAATTTCGGCGCCAGCGGTCATATTTCAACTTCTGTTCGAGGCCCGGCTCTTTTGAGCGCACCTGATCGTGAATGGAAGCGACTTGCCCTCCGCCAACGGACTGGCCGAGGCGCTTGTGGTAAGCCTCGGGCCGGCGCGTCATGGAATTAATGATCGCAACACCGCTGGGGCGGAAATCCATCGCTTCGACTGTCGCGCCATCATGCGGAGAAATCAAAACCGCGGCGCGATCCGTGGTGAGGTAAAGCTCCTCGCGTCCGTCGGCGTCCAAATCGAACCGCCGCAGCTCGGAAAATTTCTGCTTCTTGTGACCTGCCGCATCGGCAAACGCCTCCGCGCGAATCAACGACCGCCAAACAGTAGTGCGCAGATGGGGGGCATAGAGTCCGCCGAAAACACCGTGCCAATAAGCATCGTTGGCCTGCCCGCAAAGCAGCTGGTTCTTCGCGTTCTGCAAACCGGAAAGGAATCCGCCCTCCGCATGCGATTTGGCTTCGAGATCGCGCAACTTGCGCGAAACGAGCATCGCTTTTTTTTGCATGAGATTCGCTTCGGAATACCTGGTCAGAAAGCCGCGCCACGAGCCGCCGCGCAGGAATTCCTGGACGTCTGGACGTGAAGCAAATTCCTTTTCAACGGCCTGAAGCCGCAGCCGCGCCGCAGTAGGCAGAGCCCATTCCATCATTTCGGTATAAGAGCAAGTGGGCAAATCAGCGCGGCCCAAAGGCTGCTGGGAATCGAGCACTTCGCCCGGCGTGACGGTGCAAAGCCAGTTCTGGTTCGCTTCGAGTTCGGCGATGAACCGTTCCAGCCAGCCATTCGTGTAGCAATGATCATAAGTTCCGGGCCAGACTCCGAATTTCTCCATGTCATCGCCCATAGCCGCGATTCCGCCGGGCCGGATACGCGCGGCTTCCCGGAAAAATCCGATGACCTCCTGCGGATTTTTGTATGGGATGAGATAGCGAAGAGCTTTCAACCCGGGAAATAAAATCACGGACGAGCCCTGATCTTCGGCGACAAAAGCGCCATACAGGTCAGCCGGCTCAAAGCCCGCGTTCAGGAAATGATTGTCGTCAACCAGCGTGTACTGCACGCCCGCCGAAGCCAACACCGAAGGAAGATGCGGCTCCCAAACGCGTTCCGCGAGCCACGCGCCGCGCGGACGTTTGCGGAAATGCTGATGAAGGTATTCGGCGAGGCGTTCGATCTGTTCGCGCGCATCTTCTTTGGGAATGGCTACCAGAATCGGCTCGTAATATCCGCCGCCGAGTAATTCGACCTGCTCGCGTTTGACCAGCCCGTTCAAATCTGCGAAATACTCCGGATGCGCGCTTCTAATCCATTCCAGCAATCCGCCGGAATAGTGCAGCCCCACGCGGACGGACGGATGCCGCGAGAGCACTTGCAGAAACGGCAGATAGGATTTCTGATAGGCGTGCTCGATCACCGAATCGAAATTCCCTACCGGCTGATGCGCATGAACGATGAAGACCAGATTAAAACGGCTCACGAAAACCACTCCCCTGCCAAATCACAATTTTTGAAGAGCACACAGAATCAGCCGGGCGCAACGGCTTTGTCATCGTTTTCCGCTGGTGGATTTCTCCCCGCGCTGGAATCCTGTGGGTCACCTGCTCCACTCTGAAGAATGGCCGTTGCGAGACGGCCACCGAGTTGCTGCGGCTATCAACGATACCTTCGCGCTTCGGTTATTTCCAGTGAGCAGATTGTATAAATTGCTGTATGCGGCTGGGGCTCCGGTGAAGCGCGCCGGACGGGACTAGGATGCCGTCTGGACGGACGCCGGTTGCGCGCTCGCGTGAATTTCGAGCCGATGCGCGAGCTTTTCCGCCGCGGCTTTGATCGCGGCGATGGGAGCGGTTGCCGGCGCATAGATCACCGCGAGAATTTCGCGGGCAGCTTCGGTGACTTGCGTGCGAGTAGAGTCGCTGATGGGGCTGCCGAACGGGCCGAGCGCGTCCGCAAGGGCGGGACGTCCTTCCAGATGCCAGACGAGGCGGCCGATGCCTTCGTACTTTTCGGATTGCGCGCCGAGGCGGAGGCAAACTTCGCCTTGAATTGCTGCGCGGTTGTAGATGCCGTAGGGCCAGCCGGTTTCAATGGAACCGAGATTTCCCGCGTCCACCACATTGCAAACGTGGTACAAGCCCTTGCTTTGCACGACGCGGCGAAGCAACGCCTCGGCTGACGGCCGATACTTCGATGGATCCAAACCCCATCCGCGAAACATTGCACGCACCGCCAGGATCGGTTCGTATTCCGCCAGAGATTCGACCGTGAACCTCTTGCGGAGCATCTCGCAGACTTCGTCCATTTCGCGAACGAGCGCGGCGTCCGCCGGCGCGACGGCTACGCTATCCGATTCGACGATTCCCAGCCGCACGCCCGGGATTTGAATGGCTATCTCCATATCATCCGCCGAAATTCAGTTTGCTATGATAACTAGAATTTCTGATCAGGAGAGCACGGCCATTAGCCAATCGCACGATCAGGAAGAAAAATTCCGCGAGGGCATCCAGCTTTTCAACTCGCGGGAATTTTTCAAAGCGCATGAAGTCTGGGAAGAATTGTGGCTCGACGCCGCGGAACCGGAAAAGACTTTCCTGCAAGGACTGATTCAGTGCGCGGCGGCGTTTCATCACTATACGCGCGGCAACCGTAACGGCGCGCGTTCGCTGCTGGAGAATGCATACGCAAAGCTGGAAGGATTTCCTGAAGCGCATCACGGGTTAAATCTGGCCGCGCTGCGGAGCGCGATGCGCGAATTTCTGGAAGCGCCGCCGCATCGCCCGCGATGCGTTCCCCAGCCGCTGCCGCAAATTCAATGGCTGGCGAAGTCCTGATTCTCTGCCGCGCGCTGCGCCAATTCGCGCAGCTTATTCGTCAACGATCAGCTCGCCCTTCATTCCCATGTGGCCAAAGCCGCAAAACTTGCAGCACTTGAATGGGTAATGCCCCGGCGTGCTAGCCGTAAATTCGATCGTCACCGTTTGGCCCTTCGGCAATTTCCAGCAGTCCTGCGCGTCCGTGAAAACCAAGCCGGGCGCTCCCTTTGTGTCTCCTCCGTCCGGATAAAGATTGATTTTGAATCCGTGCGTGTGATCCGTGGAAGTAATGCGCAACTGCACTTTAGTCCCCTTCTTCACGTGAATGGGAGAAGGATTGAAGACATATTTTTTCGCGGTCATATCAATGACCTGCACGTTGGAACTTTGCGCAGGCTGCGTTTGTGCTGCTTCATGACTGGCCAGCGTCGCTCGTTTAGCAGGAGCAACGGCAACGGAAACACCGATGATGAGCAGTAGGGCAGTAATGCGGAGGACGGTATTCACTGGATAATCCCCTTTTGGATTTGAAGTGCGCGCGCTTTCGATAACATGCCCGATTCCGATGGTCGGCGCAATACAATTTCCTGAGATGCGTTGTCTCGGCCAAAGTGGCGGACAAAAAACCTAGAATCCGGGGACGCCGGTGGCGGCGGGGCGAATCTCCGGAGCTTCGGCGCCGCGGCCGGAGCGCAGGCGTTCAATGAAGCCCTGGCCGAGGGACATCACTCCCGTATACAGATAGCCCCACACAAAAAGAATCAGGAAGGGCACAGTAACGTAGTTCTGGTTTTCGATTGCGTAGAGCACCGTGGCGGCAAAGTAGATTCCCAGAAGCACTTCGGCGTATGGAATCCAGCCTGCGCGCTTGCGGTACTTGCGCTTGAGCCAGACGCCGCGCGCTTGGCCTTCGATGCGGTACTTGGGAGTGCGCACGAATTCGGATTGTTTTCCGGCGAGCGCTTCGAGAACGGCCACCGCGTTGCGCACCGACATACCGATGCCGATGGCCATGACGAACGGCATGTATGCAATAGCGCGCCACCAGTTTTTCGGATAAAGAACGCGCTGCGAGGCTAAGTAAAAAGCGGAAATCGAGCAGGTCGAGGCGAGGAACAGCGGCAGGTCAATGAGCAGCATCTGAAACCAGCCCTGATAAAAACGGACAATCATCGCGGGCAGAAGAATCACGGAAAGCAAAACCATCAGCGGATAGCTGATATTCGCGGTGAGATGGAAAAACGCTTCGGCTTTCACATAACCTGGCTCGCTCGAGCGAAGAACCTGCGGCAGGATTTTCAGCGCCGTCTGCATCAGGCCTTTGGCCCAGCGCGCTTGCTGGGATTTGAAGGCATTCATTTCCACCGGCAATTCGGAAGGGCAATCCACTTCCGGCAAATAAATGAATTTCCATCCGCGAAGCTGCGCGCGGTAGGAAAGATCGGTGTCTTCGGTAAGCGTGTCGTGCTGCCAGCCGCCGGCGTCTTCGATGGCCGCGCGGCGCCAGACGCCGCCGGTGCCGTTGAAGTTGAAAAATGAGCCGCGACGGAAACGCGCGCCGTGTTCAATGACGAAATGGCCGTCGAGCAGAATCGCTTCGGCTTCAGTCAGCGCGGAATAATCGCGATTGATGTAGCTCCAGCGGGTTTGCGCCATGGCCAGTTTGGAATCGGCGAAATACGGCACGGTGCGGCGGAGAAAATCCGCGGGCGGAAGAAAGTCGGCGTCGAAAATCGCGACGAGTTCGCCGGTAGCGGTTTTCAGGCCCTCTTGCAGCGCTCCGGCTTTGAAACCTTCGCGATTGTCGCGATGAATGTAATGAATCGGCACGCCCAGGGCCTGCTGGCGTTCCACGCAGGCGCGGGCGACGATTTGCGTTTCGTCGGTTGAGTCGTCGAGGAGCTGAATCTCGAATTTCTCGCGCGGATAGTCGAATTGCGCGACCGCTTCGACGAGCCGCTCCACCACGTACCGTTCGTTGAAGATGGGAAGCTGTATGGTAACCTTTGGCCATTCGCTGACAGCGGGCGGCGGGCCGGCGACGTTATCGCGATAACGATAAAAATTGTAGACGAGAACGTAGCGGTAAATTCCGTAAGCGGCCAGCACGGTGAGAACGATGAAATACGGAATCATCATGGCTAAGTCGAAGGAATTGGCCTGGTAGATGCCGCTGAAAGTGTGATTTCGCAGCCGGCGCAGATAGGAAGTGAGCGGGCTCATCTGCAGCGTGAAAAGCAGAGCCGCGAAAGAATGAAGATTCATTTTACGGCGTGTCCTCGATTCATCCGATGAGCGTCCACGTGAATGCGGCTGCAATCGCTGAACGGGCAGAAGGCAATGTGCGGCCGAAACGGCAACCGATTCTTGCGCTGGCTGGGTTGGTTATCCTCGCAGTGCCGTTCGCCATTCTATACCATTTCGGCAATCTTGAAGCGCATATCGTTGGGGCCATCGCCGCGGAGCTGGGCGCGGGCGTTATTTATTTTGTAACGCTTTACGCAATGGAAAATTCGCGGGCGCATCGCGCCACGATTTGGATTGTGCTGGGCGGCGCATTGCTGTTTCGCGTGACCCTGCTGCCGCTCGCGCCCACGCTATCGAACGATCCCTACCGCTACCACTGGGATGGCCAGGCGCAACTGGCCGGCTACAATCCATACATCGTCAGTCCCGATACGCTGGCGCCCGGCTCGCGCGTGACCCCAACTGGTCATCGTTTGCCGGCGCACGATATGCCGAATATTTATCCTCCCCTGATGGAGCTGCTATTTCGCGTGGACGCACGATTTCTCCCCGGCGTCATCGCGTTCAAGCTGCCGTTTTTTCTGGCAGACGTGCTGAGCGTTTTTTTGCTGGCCGCTCTCCTGCGCCGCTCGGACCATCGCGAATTCCGGCTGGCCATCTACGCGTGGAACCCGCTGGTAATTGTGGAATTCGCAGGAACGGGCCACAGCGACGCGTTGGCGATTGCAGCGGTGCTGGCGGCGGTGCTGCTCGTACGGTCGCGAATCGGATTATCAACGCTGATGTTGGCCGCGGCGGCGCTGCTGAAAGTTTTTCCGGTGCTGCTGTTTCCGCTATGGTTGCGGCGCGCAGGATGGCCGCGGACATGGCGTTCTTGGAGCGCAGGAATTGCGTCAGCGGCATTGGGGATCGCGTGTTTCTGGCCATTTCGCGCGGCGCTCGAGAAAATTCCGGCGACGCTCGCGTACTTTACGGCTCACTGGCAGAACAACAACGCGAGCCTGTGGCCGGCGCTGAACGCATTCAGCGGAATGCCGGAGTGGGCGAGCGGTATCGGCCAAGGAATTGTGATAGGCATTGCTCTGTGGGCTGCGGCGCGGCGCATCGCGCCGGAGCGCGCGGCGTATTTGATTTTTGGCGCGGTGCTGCTGCTCACGACGAATGCCTATCCCTGGTATTTCACGTGGATTATTCCGTTTTTGTGCTTCTTTCCGAATCCCGCATGGCTGCTGCTGACCATTTTGCAGTTTTTGTCATATCATGTGCTGATTGGCTATGGAATTTTGCACGAGTGGCACTGGAGTCCGCTGATGATTGCGCTGGAGTACGCGCCGTTCTACGTTTGGCTCGCCTGGGACGTGATTCGAGGAAAAGCCAAGCTCGAAACTCCCTCTTCCTAGTCTTGAGATCGCCCCTTCTAGCGCCGCTCGGCTTGTATCCGTTTCAGAGTGAAGAAAGTGACAATGTTTCAGTCTCAACTAGAGCAAAATCGGCTCTGCGACTGTTCTCAGCGACAACAGCAACCAAGTGGTCGCGCAGTTTCAGTCTCACCAAGAGCAAAACCGGCTCTGCGACGGCAACGCAGCGGTGCGACCCGCGACGCGTGAGCTGTTTCAGTCTCACCTAGAGCAAAACCGGCTCTGCGACAATAATGGGGCGAACCTCTATAGGGCGAACCTCAATGGTTTCAGTCTCACCAAGAGCAAAACCGGCTCTGCGACGCGTGATGGAAAACCTTCCTCCCGGCATGGAATTTGAGTTTCAGTCTCACCAAGAGCAAAACCGGCTCTGCGACTTCTGCTTTTTTGATTGCATCTTCGATTTTCTTTTGCTCTAAGTTTCAGTCTCACCAAGAGCAAAACCGGCTCTGCGACTAAAGGAACTGAACAGGAAACACCGCATTGCCACGTTTCAGTCTCACCAAGAGCAAAACCGGCTCTGCGACGTCACCTGACCCAAAGCAAGAAACTCAAATTCCGTGTTTCAGTCTCACCAAGAGCAAAACCGGCTCTGCGACGACGACGACGGAACCTGGATTGTTTCGATTGATACTCGTTTCAGTCTCACCAAGAGCAAAACCGGCTCTGCGACGAAGAACCTGCCGCGCTCGATCCATAGGGATTTTCGAGTTTCAGTCTCACCAAGAGCAAAACCGGCTCTGCGACCTGAAGACGTTGACTGCGGCAATGTCCGCTTTTTCGTTTCAGTCTCACCAAGAGCAAAACCGGCTCTGCGACGATGGTATACATGGTAAGGCGAATACCTGTCAATGTTTCAGTCTCACCAAGAGCAAAACCGGCTCTGCGACACGATATGAAAGCCTACGAGTACATTGAAAAAGGAGTTTCAGTCTCACCAAGAGCAAAACCGGCTCTGCGACGGTCGCCGCGCCAGCGCTCAATCCCGCTTGTGACTGGTTTCAGTCTCACCAAGAGCAAAACCGGCTCTGCGACCGCTCCGCAAGAAGTGAGACATCAGCAGTTTGCCGATTCTCGTGGTGAAATTTCTTCGCAAAGCCTCCTCTTGGCGAAAAATGAGCCGGGTTTGCGAAAATCCGAGATGCCGCGGGCGAAGCCCTGAACCTACCGGCAGCAGCCGGGAGGTGATGGCATCAGGTGAGTTCGAACCGGCGAGAGGTCAAGTACGCAACACCGCTTGGCGTTGTCATTTGCCCCGCCGCCAGAACCGGGCCACTGAAACTACGGGCTTGCCTGGCTTTGAACCGGCAAGCTGTCACGGCCCGAAAAGCTGCCCAACCATTTCTGGAATTCAGCAAACTTCTGGAATTTTCCTCCATTCAACGTCTGATGTAAACCGCGAAGAGCAATGACGTAGCTGGCATTCTCGTCCGCATTGGCCTCGAGGCCGCACTTTGTGCAGCGGAACACATCCTGAATGGAGTTCCCTGCGGCGTCGGTTTTGGGGCGGTTTGCGGGGTCCCAATTGGCGCAGCGCGGGCAAGTTTGCGAAGTACGCGCGGCGGGAACTTCGATGGGGGCAGGCAAACCCTGGCGAGCGGCTTTATATTCGAGCGCGGAATGCAGTTTGCGAAACTGGCTCTGCGTAAGAAAACGGGCCATGGAGCGGGCGTCGATTTTTTCGAGGAAGACCTGTGATTTGCGGTCGAGGGCTTTACGGATAAGAAGATTCGCATATTCGCCGATGACAATTTGAGCTTTCTTGCCGCGAACGCGAAAAAGCCGGCGTTTCTTTTTATTCATTTGCCCCTTGCGCTGGGCTTCCGCGATACGGGCACGGTCGCGAGCCATTTCGCGGCTGAACGCCCGGCCCTGAAGATTCGATTGCTCCAGAATTCGGCCGTCGCGGCCGATGATGGTGGCCGCGCCTATCATGGCCGCACCGCGATCGATGCCGATGAAGGTCTGCGGCTCAATTTTCGGCGGATCAAATTCGAAGGCGACGTGGACGTAGAATTCCGCCCGGCCGTCGCCGGTTGTCTTCATTATGAGCTTGGCGCTTTGCGGGCGGCCATAGCGCAAAAATTCGTTTTCATGATGCTCGCGACCAAGCTCGAGCGGGAATACGAGGCCCGGATATTGCCTGCCGCCGATGACCGCGCCGGTGCGAAGGTCCACGAAGTCCTCTTTGAGAAGAAGCGGTTTTCGGTAGCGGCTGCTTTTCGCGAACAGGCGAACGAGCAAATAGAATTTGCCGCCGCTTTTGGCGAGAAGGAAGCCTCGGCTGAATTCGGGACGGGTGAATTCAATGGGCCGAGGCAGCGGCGTTTCGAGAGAGCGCAGCATCTCGCCCGCAGCGCGAGTGGCAGCCCAGCTTTTGTAAATGTTCGTCAAGCGCCCGGCGACGCGGGTGCGGCCATCTTGCGCGGCCTCGTGAATTTTCTCGTCCTGTCGGGGTTTGATGGGAAATTGGATGGAGTGAGAAAAATCGTCCGTCGCCGAGGAGATTTCAGTTGCGGTTGGCGCTTCCAATCTGCGAACCGTAGGCGGATTCGAGAGGTTCGCGCCTTTTTGCAGCTTTGCAAAATGGCTCATCAGCATGGCGCCCGCATCGCCGACGAGATAGTCACGCAATGGGGCGAGCGCCCATTCCTTTGGCGCCAGCGTGTACAGAAATTTGCTCGTGAGAAATTTGTTGCATTGCAGGCGGCCTTTGCTGTCGAGCTTGGAGATCTTGCTGACAATATCCGGATCAGCGAGGGCCGCGTCAAGAACGCGTTTCAAGTTCGTGTGGTAGCCGGAAAGCGCATATCGCAGCATCGCCGATTTGTGCCGCGTGGGATTATGAATCTTGAATCGTGCCGTTTTGAACATCGGTGGCCGGATTATACATCATGGATTCGTGAGCGGGCGCGGGTCCCTTTTTCGCGCTTACAGATGCATGCGTCATTGAACGGCAGTCAGCAAGAATTCGTAACGGCAGAGCGCGACTCTAGCCGTTGGTCAGGAATTTGTACTGCGCGGGGGTGAGCGGGACGACGCTGAGGCGTCCTTGCCGAACAAGAGGAGAATCGGCGAAGAGCTTGTTGGATTTGATTTCGGCGAGGGTGATTTCTTTTTTGAGCGGGGCGCCGGCTTTGATTTTGAGCTGCG
>DASUAV010000091.1:0-11572 GCA_035763605.1 Candidatus Acidiferrales bacterium | reverse complement strand
GGAGAAGTCGATTTTGGAGTTGATGGAAGCGGTGGACAAGAACGTGCCGCTGCCGCAGCGGGATATAGACAAGCCGTTCGCCATGCCGATTGAGGATATTTTCTCGATTTCTGGACGCGGAACTGTTGTCACCGGGCGCGTGGAGCGCGGGAAAGTGAAAGTGGGCGAAGAAGTGGAGATTGTGGGCTTCCGTCCGACGATGAAGAAAGTGGTGACCGGCGTGGAGATGTTCCGGAAGCTCTTGGACGAAGGAATTGCGGGCGACAATGTTGGGTTGCTCTTACGCGGAACGGAAAAAGACGAAGTGGAGCGCGGGCAAGTGATTGCGAAGCCCGGTTCGATCACGCCGCACACGAAGTTCAAGGCCGAGGCGTATGTGCTGACCAAGGAAGAAGGCGGGCGGCATACGCCGTTTTTCACGGGCTACCGGCCGCAGTTTTATTTCCGTACGACGGACGTGACCGGGGACGTGGCGCTGCCGACGGGCGTGGAGATGGTGATGCCCGGGGATAACGTGAGCGTGGAAGTGAAGCTGATCACACCGGTGGCGCTGGAGAAGGGGCTGCGCTTCGCGATTCGCGAAGGCGGGCACACTGTGGGCGCCGGCGCGGTGACGGAAATACTCGAGTAGGAGACCATGCGAGAAATCATCACATTGCAGTGCGGCGAGTGCAAAAACCGAAATTACACGACGATGAAGAACCGGAAAAAGCATCCGGACCGGCTGGAGACTTCGAAGTTTTGCAACACATGCCGGAAGCACACGGCGCATAAAGAGGTGAAATAGGCGGGTTTTTCTTGTGAATTTCGAACCGAAGGTTCGAAATTCAGGGGAGTAGGTTCAACGGTAGACCGCCGGTCTCCAAAACCGGATGTGGGGGTTCAAATCCCTCCTCCCCTGCCAGTTTTGGAGAGCAGGAAGAGCAGTGAACGAGACAGAGAGAGAACGGAATCAGGAACGAGCGATGGACGAGGCCCTAAAGGTTAAGGAGCAAGGAATTCGCGGCGGCGGAGGCGGTGGAAACGCTGCGACTTCTGCACTCGCAAAGGCGGGCGAATATCCGAAGCGCTGGAAGCAGTTTTTGCATGATGTGCGTTCGGAGATGGCCAAGGTGGTTTGGCCTTCGCGACCGGAAGTAGTTTCGACAACGGTCGTGGTGATTATCACCGTGGCGTTTTTTGGATTGTTTTTCCTGGGGACGGATTCGCTGTTTGGAGCGATGTTCAACTGGGTGCTGAACCAGTTCAAATAAGCATTTTCCGTGAGCGAAGGACGAAGAACTTTGGCAGAGGCGCAGCAAACACAAGGAAGCGTTATGGCGAAGCAGTGGTACATCGTGCACACGTATTCCGGCTTCGAGAAGAAAGTAAAAGAGAGCCTGGAAGGGCGCGTAGCCGCGTTCGGATTGCAGGACAAGATCGGGCGGATGATCATTCCGACGGAGAGCGTAGTGGAAGTGCGCGGTGGCAAGAAGCAGGTGTCTTCGCGGATGTGTTACCCGGGATATTTGCTGGTCGAGATGGATATGGACGATTACACGTGGCACGTGGTGCGTTCGACGCCGCGAGTGACGGGATTCGTGGGTTCAGGGCAGACGCCGACGCCGCTCAGCGACCAGGAAGTGGAAAACATTTTGAACCGGGCGACGACCACGGCGGAGAAGCCGCGTCCGAAACTGACGTTCGATCGGAATGAAAATGTGCGCATCGTGGACGGGCCGTTCGCGAATTTCACGGGAGTGGTCGAGGAAGTGAATACGGACCGCAGCACGCTGAAGGTGAGCGTAACGATTTTCGGGCGTTCTACGCCGGTGGAACTGGATTTCGCGCAAGTGGAGAAGGTGGCGTAGAGCGCCGTTTTCCGCGCTTCATAGCGCGCGAGAAATTTTGCAGAGGAGCTTAGGGGACTCGAATGGCGAAGAAAGTTCAAGCTACGGTGAAATTGCAATTGCCGGCGGCGAAGGCCACGCCGGCGCCCCCAGTGGGCACGGCGCTGGGCCCGCAGGGCGTAAACATTATGGATTTTTGCAAGCAGTTCAACTCGAAAACGAATAAAGAGCCGGAGGGAATGATCATCCCCGTGCTGGTGACGATTTACAGCGACCGGACGTTTACGTTCATCACCAAGACGCCGCCGGCATCGGAACTGCTGAAGCGCGCCGCGGGAATCGTGAAAGGGTCGGCGGAGCCGAATCGGAACAAGGTGGCGAAGGTCAGCCGGAAGCAGGTGGAGGACATCGCCAAGACGAAACTGGTGGATCTGAACACGACGAATTTGGAGTCGGCGGTGCGGACGGTGATGGGCACGGCGCGGAATATGGGAATTGAAGTAGAAGGATGAAAAATGGATTCCTCGGGCAGACGGCGCCCTCGGAATGACAGTAATTTGGCTGGGCTTGCGAGCAATGACGGTAGTTTAACGGTGGTGCGAGGCAATCGGGAGAGGCGATGAGCAAGGACGGCGGAAAGAACATTGAGAAGGCGCGGAAGCTGGTGGAAGCGCGCGCGTACAAGCTGGGCGAAGCGGCGGAGCTGCTGAAGAAGGCGCATTTCGTGAAGTTCGACGAGACGGTGGAGCTGGCCATCAATCTGGGTGTGGATCCGAAGCAGTCAGACCAGATGGTGCGCGGCACAGTGGTGCTGCCGAACGGGCTGGGAAAATCGAAGCGCGTGCTGGTGATTGCCGGCGGAGAAAAAGTGAAAGAGGCGCAAGAAGCAGGCGCGGACTTCGTGGGCGGCGAAGACATGGTAACGAAAGTGGCGGGCGGCTGGACGGATTATGACGCGGTGATTGCCACGCCGGACATGATGAAGTCCGCCGGACGGCTGGGAAAAGTGCTGGGACCCCGGGGGTTGATGCCGAATCCGAAGACCGGGACGGTGACGTTCGAAGTGGCGCGCGCGGTGAAAGAAATCAAAGCGGGGAAAGTGGAGTTCCGGCTGGACAAGACGGGAATCATTCACTCGCCAGTGGGGAAAATCAGCTTTGGCGCGCAACAGCTTGCGGAAAACGCGCTGGCGCTGCTGGGCGCGGTGTCAAAGGCCAAGCCGGCGACCGCGAAAGGCAAGTACTTCAAGAAAGTGACGCTGAGTTCGACCATGGGCCCCGGGATTTTGATTGACCACTCGGAAGTGGAAACGGCGATGTCCACCGCGGCATAGGCTGCAACGGATTTTGCGAGGCAAAAGATCATGGCAATGAAGAAGCAGGAGAAAAAGGATCACGCGGAGAAGCTGCGCGCGCAACTGGCGAATGTGTCGAGCGTGATTTTGTCCACGTTTCAGGGAATCACTGTCGAGCAGGACACGGCCATGCGGCGCGCGGTGGAGAAAGCCGGCGGGCGTTATCAAGTGGTGAAGAACACGCTGGCAGAGCGCGCGGGGGCGGGAACTCCGGTCGAGGGGCTGTTCAAGGATTTGAAGCAGACGAATTCGATTGCCTACACGGCGGCGGATCCGGTGGCGCTGGCGAAAGTGCTGAGCAAAGTGGCGAAGGATGTGCCGGCGTTCAAATTCCGCGCAGGATGGGTGGAAGGCCGCGTCATTTCGATTGCGGAGATCGAGCAGCTTTCACAGCTGCCAAGCAAAGAAGAGCTGATCAGCAAGATCATGTTCATGCTGAACGCGCCGGCGCAGAGGCTGGCTTCGGTGACAGCGGCGGTTGCGCGGAATCTGGCGGTGGTGACGACCGAAGCGGTGAAGGCGAACAAATTCGGTTCGGGCGGGGCGGCGGCCGGCGCGCAGCCTGCGGCGAGCGCTCCGGCAGCGGGAGAAGCGGGCGAAGAAAAATCGCCGGAGACGAAGCCGGAGTAAGCGCGAGGGAAAACGAGTTTAGCGAGTTTAATTCAACGGAGGATAGAAAAGGCGATGGCGAGCAAAGTAGAAGGGATTTTGGATGAAATCAAGGGACTGACGCTGCTCGAGGCGTCGGACCTGGTGAAGAAGATGGAAGAGGCGTTCGGCGTCTCGGCCGCGGCGGCTGCTCCGATGATGGTTGCGGGCGGCGGAGCGGCAGCGGGCGCGGCTCCAGCGGAAGAGAAGACGGAATTCACCGTGGTTCTCACCGAAGTGGGCGCGAACAAGATCAACGTGATTAAGGCCGTTCGCGAAGTGACCAGCCTCGGATTGAAGGAAGCGAAGGATCTCGTGGATGGAGCGCCAAAGCCGGTGAAAGAAGGCGTGAACAAGGAAGAAGCGGCCACGATCAAGAAGAAGTTCGAGGACGCGGGAGCCAAGGTCGAGATCAAGTAGTGCCGGGAGCGAAAAATCTCGCGGCAAAAGCGGCAAGGGAAGAATCGTCCACGCGCGTGCTCCGTTCGTTTGTTGAGCGCCAGCGCGCGTCCTGCCCGGATTCCGGCTGTGGTGTCGCCACAGGATACGAATCCGGTTTCAACCTACGCAAGGGAATGAGGTAAGCCATCATGCGCAATGGAAAAGCAACGAGAGAGAGGAAGCGCCTGGACTTTGCGCGGATTCGCGCGGCGGTGCAGATTCCGAACTTGATTGACGTGCAGAAAAAGAGCTACGAGCGCTTCCTGCAAATGGACAAGCTGCCGAGCGAGCGCGAGGACACTGGCTTGCAGTCGGTGTTCGTGTCGGTATTTCCGATCCAGGATTTTCGCGGGCTGTCGCAGCTCGACTTCGTGGACTACGCCATCGGCGACTGGGAGTGCAAGTGCGGACATTTGCGCGGGCTGCATCACTTGCGCGCGACCTGCCGGAACTGCGGCGCGTCGGTGGTGACCAATCCTTATAAGACGGGCGACGTGGTGTGCTCGAAGTGCGGCGCGTTCAATCGCAACACGCCGACGTTTTGCAATAAGTGCGGCGATCCGGTCACGCTGCAACTGAAATATGACGTGACCGAATGCGAGGAGCGCGGGATGACGTATTCCGCGCCGCTGAAAGTGACCATCCGGCTGACGATTTACGATAAAGATCCGGAGAGCGGCGCGAAATCCATTCGCGACATCAAGGAGCAAGAAGTTTTCTACGGCGACATTCCGCTGATGACGGAGAACGGCACGTTCATCATCAACGGGACGGAGCGCGTGATCGTGAGCCAGTTGCACCGTTCGCCGGGCGTGTTTTTCGAGACGGCCAACAATCGCAGCTATTTCCTCGGCAAAATCATTCCCTATCGCGGCTCGTGGGTGGAATTCGAGTACGACACGAAGAACATTTTGTACGTGCGCATCGACCGCAAGCGGAAATTCCTCGGCTCGATTTTCCTGCGCGCGCTGGGAATGAAGTCGAATGAAGAGATTCTGCGCACGTTCTATCAAGTGGAGCGGATTTCGCTGCGCGGCGGTGATTTGCACTGGAACGTTTCGGAGGGATTGCTGGACCGCAAGCTGGCGCGGGAAATCAAGCATCCGCATTCCGGCGACGTGATCGTCGCGGCGCACAAGCGCATCACCGAGCCGCTGTACAAAGAGCTGGTGAAGGCCAAGGTGAATCAGGTGGAAGTGACGGCCGCGGACCTGGAAGGCGCGGTCACAGTGGGCGAATTGGTGAACCGGCAGACCGGCGAAGTGCTGCTCGAAGCGAACAAGCCGCTCAATCCGGAAACGTGGGCATCGCTCGCGGAAGCGGGAATCACGGAAGTGGATGTGTGCTTCCCGGACCGCGACGACGTAGGCGTGATTGTGAGCCGCACGCTGGAGAAGGACGCGATTCGCAATTCGCGCGAGGCGCTCATTGAGATTTACCGCAAATTGCGTCCCGGCGACCCGCCGACGCTCGAAACCGCGACCGCGCTTTTCAATGGGATGTTTTTCGATCCGCGGAAATACGATTTCAGCCGCGTAGGCCGGTTGAAATTCAACATCAAGCTAGGGCTGGAGACGCCGCTCGATAAGAGGACGCTCGATCCCGCGGATTTCGTGGCGGCGATCAATTATCTGCTGAAGCTGCGGCGGAACATCGGCACGGTGGACGACATTGACCACCTCGGCAACCGGCGCGTGCGTGCGGTAGGCGAACTGCTGGAAAACCAGTTCCGCATCGGGCTGGTGCGCATGGAACGGGCCATCAAGGAAAAGATGTCCGTGTACCAGGAAATGTCCACGGCCATGCCGCACGATTTGGTGAATGCCAAGCCGGTGATGGCGGCGATTCGCGAATTCTTCGGCAGCTCGCAACTGAGCCAATTCATGGATCAGACCAATCCGTTGAGCGAAATCACGCACAAGCGGCGGCTATCGGCCTTGGGGCCCGGCGGGCTTTCGCGCGAGCGCGCGGGATTCGAAGTGCGCGACGTGCATCCGACGCACTACGGGCGCATTTGTCCGATTGAGACGCCGGAAGGGCCGAACATCGGACTGATCAGTTCGCTTTCCTGCTATGCGCGAATCAACGAGTTCGGGTTCATCGAGTCGCCGTACCGCAAAGTGAAAAACGGGCGGGTGATTGATTACGTGCAAATCGTGAATTCCGGCGGAAGCGAGTTCAAGGCCGGCGAAATTGTGGAGAAGGATAAGGTGGATGCCGCGAACGGGGAGCTTGCTCGCGGCAAAATCACCGCGGATCCGTACTGTTTTTACCAGTCGGCGTGGGAAGAGGACCGCTACGTGGTGGCGCAGGCGAACGCGTCGCTCGACGAGCGCGGACGTATCACGACGGATCTGGTGAACTGCCGGCAGGCAGGCAACTTCGTGCTGAAGTCGCGCGATGAGGTGGATTACATTGACGTTTCGCCGAAGCAGCTTGTGTCCGTGGCGGCGAGCCTGATTCCGTTCCTTGAAAACGACGACGCGAACCGCGCGTTGATGGGCTCGAACATGCAGCGGCAGGCGGTTCCGCTGATCAAGGGTGAGGCGCCGCTGGTGGGAACCGGCATGGAGCGCGTCACAGCGCACGATTCCGGAGCAGTCATCAGCTGCAAGCGCGATGGAGTGATTGACCAGGTGGACTCGGAGCGCATCATCGTGCGCGTGGAGTCGGATCAGTCCGGAGTGCTGAGCCGCGAAGTTGGTTCGGACATTTACCTGCTGACGAAGTTCAAGCGCTCGAATCAGAACACGTGCATCAATCAGAAGCCGCTGGTACGCGTGGGCGACCGCGTGAAGCAGGGGCAAGTACTGGCGGACGGGCCGTGCACGGACCGCGGCGAACTAGCGCTGGGACGGAACGTGCTGGTCGCGTTCCTGCCGTGGCGTGGGTACAACTTCGAAGACGCGATTCTGGTGAGCGAAAAGCTGGTGCAGGAGGATTACTACACTTCGATTCACATTGAGGAGTACGAAATCGAGGCGCGCGACACGAAGCTGGGCCCCGAAGAAATCACGCGCGACATTCCCAACATCAACGAAGGATTTTTGCGCAATCTCGACGAGAGCGGGGTGATTCGCATCGGCGCCACGGTGAAGCCGGGAGACATTCTGGTGGGCAAAGTGACGCCGAAGGGCGAAACCACGCTGACGCCGGAAGAGAAGCTGTTGCGCGCGATTTTCGGCGAAAAGGCCGGGGACGTTCGCGACGCTTCGCTCTACTGCCCGCCGGGAATCGAAGGCACGATCGTTGACGTGAAGATTTTCTGCCGCAAGGGCGCGGAGAAAGACGAGCGGCACAAAGCCATCGAAGCGGCGCAAGTGTTCAAGCTGGAAAAGAACCTCGCGGACGAAATCCGTATTCTCACCGACGAACGGCTGAAGCGCCTGACCGGTTTGCTGGGCGGCCAGAAGCTGATGGCCGATTTGCACGATGAGCGTACCAACAAGCGTTTGCTCAATAAAGGCACAGAGCTGACGCGCGAGATGCTGGAAAAAATCTCGACGCGCAATTTGAAGCGCTTGCGGCTTTCGGACAAGGACCCGCTGCTCATCGAGAAAATTGATGAAATCGAAGAGATGACTTCGCGTCAGATTGACGTGCTGCGCAAGATCACCGAAGAGCGAAAAGAGAAGCTGAAGAAGGGCGATGAGCTTCCGCCGGGCGTCATCAAGCTGGTGAAAGTGTACATCGCGATGAAGCGCAAGCTGTCCGTCGGCGACAAAATGGCCGGACGGCACGGCAACAAGGGCGTAATTGCGCGCATCGTGCCGCCGGAGGACATGCCGTATTTGCCGGACGGCACGCCAGTGGAAATCGTGCTCAATCCGCTCGGTGTTCCTTCGCGCATGAACGTGGGTCAGATTCTCGAAACGCACCTCGGCTGGGCGTCGAAAGAACTGGGCGGTCAGATCGCGCAACTGCTCGACAAAGAGAGCCGCGCGGAGGTGGTGCGCAAGTGGTTCAAGGACGCGTTCGGGCAAACGTCCGTGTGGGAAACGATGAAGGACCTCGATGACGACGAGATCCTCGGGCTGGGCGAGCATTTCCGCGAGGGAATCCCGATGGCCACGCCGGTATTCGACGGCGCGCGCGAGAAGGACATCCGGCACTTGCTCGAAGCTTCGACGTTGCCCGAGAACGGAAAAATCACGCTCCATGACGGGATGACCGGCGACGCGTTCGCGCAGCAGGTGACCGTCGGCTACATTTACATGCTCAAGCTGTCGCACCTGGTGGACGACAAGATTCACGCGCGTTCCATCGGCCCGTATTCGCTCATCACGCAGCAACCGCTCGGCGGAAAGGCGCAATTCGGCGGGCAGCGCTTCGGCGAAATGGAAGTGTGGGCCCTCGAAGCGTACGGCGCGGCGCACATCCTGCAGGAGCTGCTCACGGCGAAGTCGGACGACGTTTACGGCCGCGCGAAAATTTACGAGGCCATCGTCAAAGGCGAAGCGGGCATCGAGCCTGGCGTGCCGGAGTCGTTCAACGTGCTGGTTCGCGAACTGCAATCGCTGTGCCTGGATGTGGAATTGATGAAGCGGCAGAAACCGCAATTGGAGCAGGCCGCAGCCGATTAACCGCTTCCGGTATTTTGGCGGGAGCACGGAAGACGAGTTTATTGTCCCGGCGATTGCCGGGGCGGGAGGGTTAGCCCTTGTATCGTTCTAGTCCTTATGATCGCGCCAGTCAGATTGCGGATTTCGATTCGATTCGCATCAGCCTGGCAAGTCCGGAAAAAATTCGTTCGTGGTCGCACGGCGAAGTGACCAAGCCGGAGACCATCAATTACCGCACCTTCAAGCCGGAACGCGATGGATTGTTCTGCGCGAAGATTTTCGGTCCGGTGACGGACTGGGAATGTTTGTGCGGAAAATACAAGCGGATGAAGCACCGCGGCGTGATCTGCGACAAGTGCGGCGTGGAAGTGACGCTGAGCAAGGTGCGTCGCGAGAGGCTTGGGCATATCGAGCTGGCTTCGCCGTGCTCGCACGTGTGGTTTTTCAAAGGGCTGCCGAGCCGTATTGGCTACCTGCTGGACATTACCATGCGCGACCTCGAGCGTGTGCTGTATTTCGAAGCGTTCGTGGTGATTGATGCGGGCGAAGTGCCGGGCATCAAGGAAAAAGACCTGCTGCTCGATGAGAAACAGCGCGAGCTGCAGAAAGAGTATGCGGGCAAGTATCGCGCGGGCATGGGCGCGGAAGCCATCAAGGAACTGCTGCGCCACGTGGACGTGGAAAAGCTCTCGGAAGAGCTGCGCGAGAAAATGAAGGCGGATCCCAGCCTGCAGAAGCGCATCAAGTTTGCGAAGCGGCTGAAAGTGGTGGAATCGTTCCGCAAGAGCGGAAACCGGCCAGAATGGATGATTCTCGATGTGGTTCCGGTGCTGCCGCCGGAATTGCGGCCGCTGGTACCGCTCGATGGCGGGCGCTTTGCGACGTCGGACTTGAACGATTTGTACCGGCGCGTGATCAACCGCAACAACCGGCTGAAGAAATTGATGGAGCTGCACGCTCCGGACGTGATTGTGCGCAACGAGAAGCGCATGCTGCAGGAAGCGGTGGACGCGCTCTTCGACAACGGCCGGCGCGGGCGCGTGCTGCGCGGGACGAACAACCGTCCGCTGAAGTCGCTTTCCGATACGCTCAAGGGCAAGCAGGGGCGCTTCCGCCAGAATTTGCTCGGCAAGCGTGTGGACTATTCAGGGCGCTCGGTCATCGTGGTGGGGCCGGAGCTCCGGCTGAACCAGTGCGGTTTGCCGAAGAAGATGGCGCTCGAGCTGTTCAAGCCATTCATTTATCACCGGCTCGAAGCGGCAGGGCACTGCACGACGATCAAGCAGGCCAAGGAATTGGTCGAGCAGCAGGAATCGATCGTCTGGGACATTCTGGAAGAAGTGATTCGCGAGCATCCCGTGCTGTTGAACCGCGCTCCGACGCTGCACCGGCTGGGCATTCAGGCGTTCGAACCGGTGCTGGTGGAAGGAAAAGCGATTCGCATCCATCCGCTGGTCTGCACGGCGTTCAACGCGGACTTCGACGGCGACCAGATGGCCGTGCACATTCCGCTTTCGCCGGAAGCGCAGGTGGAAGCATCTGTGCTGATGCTTAGCTCGAACAACATTCTGTCGCCGGCGAACGGCGGGCCTTTGGCCGTGCCGACGCAGGATATGGTGCTGGGAATTTATTATTTGACCAAGTCCAAGCCCGGCGCGAAGGGCGAAGGCCGCGCTTTTGGCAGCGTGGAAGAAGTGATTCTGGCGCTGGAAATGGGCGAAGTGGAATTGCTCACTCCGATTCGTTTGCGTTACACCGGCGAAGTGCTGGAAATGACCACGGCATATGACGATCAGGACGTGACGCACACAGAGCCTGTCACGCTGAAAAATCAGTTCCTGCAGAGCACGGTGGGCCGCGTGATTTTCAACGATCACCTGCCGCCGGAGATGCCGTTCGTTAATGGCCTGCTGAAAAAGAAGGGAACGCAGCAGCTTGTGCAGTACTGCTACCTGCGCTTCGGTTTGGAGCGCACGGTAAAAATGCTCGACAAGCTGAAAGAACTGGGCTTCCTGTACGCCACCAAGTCGGGAATGTCAATCGGCATCAGCGACATGCTCATTCCGGGCGACAAGTTCAAGCTGGTGGACACCGCCGAGCGCGAAGTGGTGAAGGTGCAGCAGCAATATCTGGATGGCGCCATCACCAACGGCGAGCGGTACAACAAAGTCATCGCCATCTGGAGCGACGTCACGGAAAAAGTCGCTGACGAGATGTTCAAAGCCCTCGAGAATCAAGACAAAGAGGGCATCATCAATCCGGTTTACGTCATGGCGGACTCCGGCGCGCGCGGCTCGAAGCAGCAGATCCGCCAGCTCTCCGGAATGCGCGGATTGATGGCCAAGCCTTCCGGCGAAGTCATCGAGACGCCCATCACTTCGAATTTCCGCGAAGGATTGGACGTGCTGCAATACTTCATCTCGACGCACGGCGCGCGCAAAGGATTGGCGGATACCGCGCTCAAGACGGCGGACTCCGGCTATCTGACGCGGCGGCTGGTTGACGTGGCGCAGGACGTGATCATCAACGAATTTGACTGCGGCACGGCGGACGGAATTTTCGTGGAGCCGATTCTCGAGGCTGGGGTGGAAGTCGAACCGTTGCGCGACCGCGTGATTGGGCGCGTTTCGCTCGAAAAGATCAAGGACTACGAAGGCAACGTGATCGTCGAGATCAACCAGGAAATCACCGAGGAACTGGCCAATGCGATTCAAGCGGCGGGCATCGAGCGCGTGAAA
>DASUAV010000090.1:0-17452 GCA_035763605.1 Candidatus Acidiferrales bacterium | reverse complement strand
CCCGCCGCCCATCCGCTCGCCTCACTGAGGCCTGAAGCAGTTCCGGCGCAGGGTGGGTACTAAAATCGGCGTAGTACCCCCGCACGAAATGGTCGCCGTGCATTTCTAATCGCAAGATCTATGAAAAATTAGAAGCTGAGCTAAGCGCCCTCGATTGAGCCACATCACTTTTTCTAATCGCAAGAAAACCGCACTTTGCCCAAGGCAGAAGAACAGCGACAAGTGGCGAGTGGTTAGTGCCTAGCAAAGAATGCAAAAGGGGTTGGAGCTGGATCGTTCGGTGCGCTGAGGGTGACAACGTTTAGAAGCGGCCGCACTCATGGCATCGCGGCGGCAAAGCGGCGTCGAGACGGTGCACTCCCAAAAGAGCGAAAGTCAAAAGCCGCAGAGTTTCAAACCGCAAAACTCTGCGCTACAAAGGCGAAGGATGGGGGGAGGGGTGGCAAAAGCAACGCGAGCTGCAGACCAAAACAAATGCAGATCCTTCGCCGCGCTCAGGATGACAGTGTGGGGATGGGGGAGACAGGTGGAGGCGGACGCGACTCGGGGGCGCGGCAAAGCGGCGTCGAGACGCCGCACTCCCAAAAAAGCGAAAGTCAAAAGCCGCAGAGTTTCAAACCGCAAAACTCTGCGCTACAAAGGCGAAGGATGGGGGGAGGGGTGGCAAAAGCAACGCGAGCTGCAGACCAAAACAAATGCAGATCCTTCGCTGCGCTCAGGATGACAACAAAAGGCAGAAGCCGCAGATTCGCAGAGGCGCGATCCTGCGCGACAAAGACGCGGGTCAGCGGGCCAAATCGGTGACGATGAGGTAGGCGCGGGTGCGGGGGTCCATCCAGTCGCGGAGGGCGTCGCCGAGCATGTTGAAGGCGAGGACGGCGGTGGCGACGGCGAGCGCGGGGAAAATGACCATGTGCGGCGCGTCGAAGAGATGGCTGCGCGCGTCATTGAGCATGGCTCCCCAACTGGACATGGGCGCGAGAACGCCGAGTCCGAGGAAACTCAGGGTGGATTCGGCGAGAATCGCGCCGGCGAGGGCGATCGTTCCCTGCACCAGCACGGGCTGGATGATGTTTGGGAGAAGGTGCCGCCACAAAATCCGCCAGTGGGAAGCGCCGAGCGAACGGGCCGCTGCTACGTAGTCCATCTCCTTGGCTTGCAGGACTTGCGCGCGCGCCAAGCGAGCGTAGCCGGCCCAGCCGGTGATCGTCAACGCGATGATGACGTTGGCGAGGCCCGGGCCTAAAAACGCGGCGAAGGCAATGGCCAGCAAAATTCCCGGGAATGACAGGAACGCGTTGATGAGCACGATGTTGACGATGCCGTCGAACAAGCCGCCAAAATAGCCGGCGAGCGAGCCGAGCGCGAGGCCGAGAATTCCCGCGCCGAAAACGACGCAAACGCTGACGGACATGGAAACGCGCGCGCCGTAAATCACGCGGGAGAGGACGTCGCGGCCAAGTTCGTCGGTGCCCATCCAGTGCGAGGTGGTGGGCGCTTCGAGGCGCGAGGGCAGATTTTGCGAATTGGGATTGTACGGAGCGAGCAGCGGCGCGCCGATGGCCAGCACGAAGAGGAGCACGCAGAGCGCGAATCCCACTGCGCCCGGAGCGCTGTGGCGCAAGAATTCGCGAAGGGCTTTCATTGCAGGCGCACCTTCATTGCAGACGCACCCGCGGATCAGCGAAGGCGTAAACGAGATCCGTCAGCAGATTGACGATGACGTAGGAAACGGCGATGAGCAGAATGCAGCCCTGGAGCAGCGGATAATCGCGGGCTTCGATGGCTTGGACGGCGAGGCGTCCAATGCCCGGCCAGGAAAAAATCGTTTCGGTGACGATGGTGCCGGCGAGCAGCGTGCCGAATTGGAGTCCCAGAATGGTGAGAATGGGAATCAGCGCGTTGCGAAAAGCGTGGCGGAGGAGGACGGCGCGTTCGCTGAGGCCTTTGGCGCGCGCAGTGCGGACGTAATCGCTGGAAAGCTGTTCGAGGACGGAAGTGCGCACCATGCGCGTGAGAATCGCGGCGAGCGCGGCGCCGAGCGTGACGGCTGGGAGGATGAGATGCGACAGGCCGCCGCGTCCGCTGACGGGAAGCCAGCCGATGAGCACGGAGAAAATTAAAATGAGCAGCGGGCCGAGCGCGAAATTCGGCACAGAGAGGCCGAGGAGCGTGAAGAATCCTACGGCGTGATCGGCAGTTGTGGCGCGTTTTTGCGCGGCGAGAATTCCGGCGGGGATTCCGATGGCGCAGCAGACGATGAGCGCGGCGAAGGCGAGTTCGAGCGTGGCAGGATAGTGTTCGAGAACAACTTTTGCGACGGGCTGCTGGAAGCGAAACGACTCGCCCAAATTGGCGTGAGTGACGCCCGCGAGATAATTCACATATTGCGCGCCGAGCGGCTTATCGAGTCCGAGCGCGTGGCGGAGTTGCGTGACGTCGGATTGCGTGGCGCCTTCGCCGAGCATTTGCTGCACGGGATCGCCGGGGACGAGATGGGCGAGGGCGAAAACCATGGTGAAAATCAGCCACAGCGCGGGCAGGGAGTAGGCGAGACGCAAAGAAATGTAGCGGGTCATTCTTGTTGTGAACCGTGGCGGGAGGATTTTTGCGCAGCGGTTGGCGCGGGATGCGAATGGACGGGAGTTTTTGCGGCTGTGGCTGCGGCAGTAGCAGGCTGAGGCGTGGCGGCGCTGCCTGCGGCTTCGACACGTTTGATTTTCACGCGCGAAATGCGGCGGCCCTCGACTTCCATAATAGTAAAGCGGTAGCCGTGGTCTTCGAAGCTTTCGCCTCCGCGCGGCAAAAATCCGAGATGGCTGAGGACAAAGCCGGCGAGCGTTTCGTAGGCGGAATTCTCAGGAAGCTCGATGCGAAATTCTTCGAGGTCGTGAATTTTGAGCGAGGCGTCGAAGATGAACGAGCCGTCGGCGAGAGCGAGCGGGCGTTCGACGACGTCGAATTCGTCATGAATTTCGCCGACCATTTGCTCGAGAATATCTTCGAGAGTGACGAGGCCGAGAATCGTGCCAAATTCGTCCACGACCATGGCCAGTCCGCTGCGGTGCGCGCGCAGTTCGACGAGCAATTCGATAGCGGGCTTTGTTTCGGGGACGATAAGGACTTCGCGAAGGACGTTGCGAAGCTGAAAATCCATCGGCGGCTGGTCCTCTTCGGCTTTGCGCGCGCGATCGAGCAAAACCCACAGCAAATCTTTGATGTGCACGAAGCCCAGGACGTGGTCAATGGTTCCTTCGTAAACGGGAATACGCGAACGCTGCGTAACGGCGATGATTTTCATGACGTCTTCGAGCGGCGCGTTTGCTGGAAGCGCGTGAATATCGGGACGCGGAACCATGATTTCGCGGACTTGGACATCGCCGAGATTCATCGCGCCATGAATGAATTTTTCTTCGGCGGGCTCGAGGAGGCCGCGTTCGCGGGCCTGTTCGACAAGAATGCGCAATTCTTCGGCGGAGCGAATCGCGGAGTGCGCGCGCGGAGTTTTTACGCCGAGAATTTTGACGAAGCGGCTGGCGAGGCCGTTGAGCAGGACGATGGCCCAGCGGAAGGTATTCAAAAAGAATTGAAAGGGTCGGGCGACGAGCAGTGCGACACGTTCGGCCTGCGCGAGGCTCAGGCTTTTCGGGACGAGTTCGCCGAGGACGACTTGCATCACGGTCAGGAGCGCGAAAGCAATCACCAGCGCAGCGGTGTGCGCGGCGATGGCGCCGTATTTGCCGGGCAGGTCGCGAAAAGCCTGGTCCAGGACTCCGGCGAGGGCGACTTCGCCGAGATAGCCGAGGGCGAGGCTAGTGAGCGTCATGCCGACTTGCACGCCGGAGACGACGGTGCCGAGGTCAGCGATCAACGATTCGACGACGCGGGCGCGGGGTTTTCCTTCTTCGACCAGCTGGCGAATGCGCGAATGCCGCACGGCGACGAAGGAAAATTCCGCCGCCGCGAAAAAAGCGTTAATCGCGATGAGAACGAGAATCGAAAAGAGGCGAAGAACAATCATGACGGCTGTGCGCGTTTTCCCCCGAGGGTTCCTGTGATTATTGTAACAAGCTGCGCAGGCCCAGGAGCGTTTTGGGAGGTGCGTGTTGCGGGAAGAGTCATTTTGGAGGGCAATGCTCGATGGCGCGTCTGCGCAAGAAAAAGCAAAAGCCGCAGGGTCGCCAAAAAACGTGACTCTGCGCTACAAAGGCTCTCAGACAATTCGACCAATAGCTCATTGATGGAAACTTGTGGGGGCGCGGGGGCGTGCGATAGAATGCTGCTCGTTTCTTGCAGATAGAAGAATTTGAAAACGAAATGGCTGCTACTCCCAACAAAGCGCCGGAACCGCCGCGCAAGGGCGAATTCGAGAAATCGCTGGCGCGGCTGGAAGAGGTGGTGAAGCGGCTGGAATCCACGGATTTGTCGCTCGATGAGGCGATGAAATGCTTCGAGGAGGGTGTGAAGCTCTCGCGCGAATGCCAGAAGCAACTCGAAGAGGCGGAAGGCAAAGTGGAAATTCTGTTGCGCAAAGCGGACGGGAAGATTCAGGCGGAGCCGTTCGAGACGGACGAGGAGAATTCGCAGGGGCCGCGGTGAATCTTCACATAAAGGCCCGAACGTGGCCAACGAGACAGCAGGTCGAGCGACAACAAGTCCGTGGCGAAGGGGCGTCGAGTCGCCGCACTCCAAAAAAGAGCGCATCCGCATTTTGGAGTAACTGATCCGGGCGGGACAATTTCATGTTTCTGCACGCCAACAAGGTAAGAGCGACTAACTTCTACGCGCAATGAGCCAGCCTGACTCTCCCGCACCGGCGTTTTTGACTGAAGACCAAGCCATCATTGAAGAGCATCTGCAGAAGCTTCTTCCCGCCGAATCCACGCCGCCGAAAACTATTCATGAAGCGATGCGTTACAGCGTTTTTGCGGGAGGCAAGCGCGTCCGGCCGATTTTGTGCTACGAGGCGGCGCGCATTTTTTCAGAAAATTCTGAAGCCGCTACCACCGTGGGCTGCGCGCTCGAATTCATTCATACGTATTCGCTAATTCATGATGATTTGCCGGCGCTCGACAATGACGATTTGCGGCGCGGCAAGCCGACGTGTCACAAACAATTCGGCGTGGCCATGGCGATCCTTGCGGGCGACGGATTGCTTACGCTGGCGTTCGCCACGCTCGCGAACGCGGGGCTCGCGGCGGAAGCGCGCGCGACGATCATTGGCGAAATTGGCGCGGCTGCGGGGACGGTAAATGGGATGGTCGGCGGGCAGGTTGCGGATCTGGAGGCGGAAGGAAAGCAGGTTGATGCGGGAATGCTCGAATATATTCACCGCTCGAAGACTGCGGCGCTGATTCGCGCATCGGTGGTTGCAGGAGCGCTTGCGGGCGGCGCGCGTGATCAAGACGTGGAGCGGATGCGGCGGCTTGGCGAGGCGATTGGCTGGGGATTTCAGGTTGTGGACGATATTCTTGATGTAGAGGAATCGTCGACTGCGCTGGGAAAAACAGCGGGCAAGGATCAGGCGCAGCAAAAGGCGACTTATCCTGCGCTATTCGGGATCGAGAAGTCACGCGTGTTTGCGCACGAGTTGGCGGCACGGGCGCAGCGGGAACTTGATTGCTACGGCGAAAAAGCGCAAAGGCTTCGCGCGCTTGGGGACTTTCTCGTTACGCGGCGGGCGTAAGGTGATCATGCAAAGCTCCGACACATACCTCAGCGGCTAAAGCCGCATTGGTCCTGAACCTTACGGCACGGCGGAAGCTGTGGCCGTGGCGAAACCGGACCTCAATGGCCTTGAGCGATTTGTCGGGACGATCTGCAATAACGAGCAAAGGGCCACTACAAAAAAGCCACAGGCCTTCGCAGGAAAACTTAGTGTGCGTGCAAAGACGAACCTGTCGAACGTCCGGAATGCACGTAGGGGACCGAATTCAAATGCGCGCATGGACGGCGTGCCGGAGTAAAGGCCGCAGATTCGCCAAGAGCGCGATTCTGCGCTACCAAGATCAAAACGCAGGTTCTCCCCCAGACGCTCGTAGCCTCCATAAATTTTTCTCCCTTCCAATTTCTGCGGCCCATACGCTTTTCGCTGCGGCGGTATTCTGCTATCTTGTGCTGATGATACTTCCGAAGACGCTTGAGCTGGCGCTGCTTACTGCGGCGGTTCTCGGCTTCAAGCACGGATTCGATTACGACCACATTGCGGCGATTTCTGATATCACCAGCGTGGAAGCGGACCGTCCGCGCGCGATGCGGATGGGATTGCTGTACGTGGGCGGACACGCCGCGACGGTCGCGGTTCTTGGCAGCTTCGTGATTTTGTTTCAAACTTCGCTGCCGCGCGCGATTGATAATTGGGCGGAGCGCGCGGTGGGACTCACGCTTGTCGTGCTCGGCATTTACGTCATTGGAACGCTCTTTCGCACGGGAACGCACGCACATCCCAGATCACGCGCGATGCTTTTGGTCGGCGCATATCGCTGGGTCGAGTGGAAAATTCGTCAAGTGTTGCAGGGCGTTGCGATCGAGCGTCCGCGCGAAGCGAGTTGGAATTACTCGAAAAAGTCGGCGTTTTTCATCGGCGTAATTCATGGACTTGGCGCGGAAACCCCCAGCCAACTGCTTGTTTTTCTGATTGCCGCGAATCTGGGCGGGGTCCGGCGCGGCTTTTTGGGACTGGCGATGTTTCTTGGCGGCCTGCTGCTGATGAACACGCTGATGACGGCTTCCGCTGTGGGAATTTTCAGTTTGAGTGCCTCGCGGCACCGTGCGATGCAAGTTGCTACGGCGCTGACGGCGGCGTACAGCCTCATTGTCGGCACGATTTTCCTTTTCGGTTCAGCCACGCTGCTGCCTCCGCTCGGAGGCTGAACCGCTCTCCGGCTGCATGAAAAAATCCAGGCAACGAATTGACGTGGCGCTAGTGGAGCGCGGGTTGGCGTCCACGCGTGAACGCGCGCAGGCGATGATTATGGCGGGGCAGGTGCGCGTCAACGAGCAAGTCGCGCGCAAACCGAGCGAAATGGTTCCAGAAGGCGCGCAGATTGTTGTGAGCGGCACGGAATCGAAGTACGCGAGCCGCGCGGGAATGAAGCTGGAAGGCGCGCTCGAAGATTTTCACGTGAATGCCGTAGGCCGGATTTGCCTCGACATTGGCGCGTCGAACGGCGGCTTCACGGATTGTTTGCTGCAACATGGCGCGGCGCGGGTGTATGCGGTTGACGTGAACACGAAGCAACTCGACTGGAAGTTGCAGCGCGATGCGCGCGTTCACGCCATTGAAAAGAATGCGCGGTATCTACGCATGGACGATATTCGGGAGCGCGCGAATTTGATCACTGTGGATGTGTCGTTCATCTCCGTGACGAAAATACTCGCGGCGATTGCGAGTGTAGCGCAGGTGAGGGCGGATTTTCTGATTCTGGTGAAGCCGCAATTCGAACTGGCCAAGAATCTCGTCGGCAAAGGCGGAATTGTGCGCGATGCGGCTTTGCACGACCGCGCGATTGCCAGCGTACGCGCGGCGGCGGAGAAATGCGGGCTGCGCGTTATCGGCGTGCAGGCGAGCCGCGTGACTGGCGCGGAAGGCAATCAGGAATTTTTCCTCCACGCGCGCAGCGATTCGATACAATCCTCCGAATCCCATGGCAGCGATTAAGAATGCGGGACTGTACTGCAAGCCGCGCAAGGATGCGGTGTGCGAGGTTGTCCCGCGCATCGCGGAGTGGCTGAAGCAGCGCAAAGTTGCTGTACTGCATGACGAGACGGCCGCTTCGTGCGCGAATCCGCCGGAAAGACCGACTGGCGCAGCGGAAATGGCGGCGAAATGCGATCTGCTCATCGTGCTGGGAGGCGATGGGACGCTGCTCGCGGCGGCGCGGCAATTCCACGAATCGGAAATCCCCATGCTGGCGGTAAATCTCGGCGGTATGGGGTTCATGACCAGCGTGACCGTCGAGGAAGCTTTTCCACTGCTCGAAATTGTGCTTGCGGGGCGGCATCGGCTGAGCCCGCGGATGATGCTCAAGTCTGAACTGGTGCGCGCGGGCAAAGTGATTGAGACAAATCAGGCGCTCAACGATGCGGTGATCACAAAAGCGGCGCTCTCGCGCATTCTCGATTTGGATCTTTCAGTGGACGGAAGTTTTCTGGGACGTTATCGCGCGGATGGCTTGATCGTTTCGACGCCGACGGGTTCAACGGCGTATTCGCTGGCCGCCGGAGGGCCGATTCTTTTCCCCGTGTTGCAAGCGTTTGTGCTGACGCCCATTTGTCCGCACATGCTGACGAACCGTCCGATGGTGCTGCCGGATAGCATGCAGCTGGAAATTGATTTCAAAGAGCTGGATGAACAGGCGTACCTGACGCTGGACGGTCAAATCGGGCATGAGCTGCGGGGCGGCGACCGCATTCGGATTTCGAAGTCGGCGCATCGCGTGATGCTGGTGCGTCCGCAGGAGCAGACGTACTTCAAGGTGCTGCGAAATAAATTGCGATGGGGGCAGCGGTAGGGCGCGACTGGCGGATGTGAAGGCGTTCGAGGAAAGAAAAAAAACAAATGCAGATTCCTCGCTTCGCTCGGAATGACAGTGGCAGAAGGCGAAGCTGATCGCATCGGCTCGGAATGGTAGTGATTCGGCGCGGAACAAGTTCTGAAATTGGAAGCGGACATTCAAGTTACACAGGGAGGAATAATGAAGCTCAGTAATTCTTACCGGATTTTGTTTTCGATACGGACTGATTTTCCGGTGCGCGTTTTATTCTTAGCAGCGTTTGCGCTGCTTCTGTCGTCTGTTTCGGCGCCCGCCCAGGCGAATGCGCAGCGGCGCGCGCGACGAGCGGTGCGTTCCGCGACGGAGAATAGCGCGAGCGTTTATCCCATGCACGAAGGATTCGTGGATGCGCACGGCGAAATGATTTATTACGAGATTATTGGACGCGGCGCGCCGCTGATGATTGTTCACGGAGGGCCGGGCGCGTCGCACGATTATTTTTTGCCGTATCTGCTGCCGCTGGCGCGGCACAACGAGCTGGTATTTATTGATGAGCGCGGGTCGGGGCGTTCGCAAAAGCTCGCGGATCCTGCCGGGTACACGGTCGAAAACATGGTGGAAGACGTGGAAGCTGTGCGGCAGGCGCTGAGCCTCGGACACATTTCGCTCCTGGGGCATTCGTATGGCGGAGTGCTGGCGCAGGCGTACGCACTCAAATATCAGAAGAATCTGACGCACCTGATTTTGTGCAGCACGTTTCCGAGCACTTCGCAGATGAATGAGGTGTTCAACAAGATGAAGGAGAAAATGGATCCGGACCTGCGCAAGCGCATCGACAAAATGGAAAAGGAGGGACTCTTCGGGCACGGGCCGGCATACCGAAAAGGACGCTACGCGGATGACTACATGAACGCTGCGTGGGGCGAAGGATATTTTCCGTACATTTATCAGAATCATCCGGACGCGAATTACGATCCGATTGCGCAGGGCGTGATGTCGTGGGATTTGTATCGTGAAATGTGGGGCTCGGACGGCGAATTTGTGATTGACGGCAATCTGAAATCGGTGGAATACGTGAGTCAGCTTCACACGATTCATGTGCCCACGCTCATTCTCGTTGGGGATCATGACGAATGCGATCCGTCGCTCTCGCGCGAAATGCATCAGAAAATCGCGGGTTCGCGGCTGGTGATTTTGCCGAAGAGCGGGCACATGACGTTTGTGGATCAGCCCGATTTGTTCATGGGTTCGGTGGACAGCTTTTTGCATCCGGGCGGACGCTGAACGGAGGCGGCATGCAATTCCTAGTGCGCTGGCTGCTGTTTTCGATTTTCTCGGTCGCGATATTCGCGATTGGCGCGGTTCGGATGAAAGCCCAAAAGAAATCCGCCGATTCGGTGCGTGCCGCTGATCTCGTCATCGTCAACGGAAAAGTTTGGACGGTGGATCACGCGCTGCCGCGCGCAGAGGCAGTTGCTGTGATTGGCGAGCGCATTGCGGTGTTGGGAAGCAACGCGGAAATTCGGCGCTGGACGGGGCCGCGCACGCGCGTTATTGATGCGCACGGAAAAACCGTTATGCCTGGATTCATTGACGCGCACGTGCATTTCAGCGACGGCGGCTTCAGTTTGAGCAGCGTGAAGTTAAAGGACGCAGTCACGCGCGAAGAGTTTGTTCGCCGCATCGGTGAATTTGCAAAGACGCTGCCTAAAGGCGAATGGATACTCGAAGGCGATTGGGACAATCAGGCGTGGGGCGGCGAATTGCCCGCGCGGCAGTGGATTGATGCGGTGACGCCGGACAATCCGGTTTTCGTTGAGCGTTATGACGGCCACATGTCGCTCGCGAATTCTCTGGCCATCAAGCTCGCGCACGTAGTGAAAGATACGGCGGCGCCAGAAGGCGGCGAAATCGTGCGCGATGCGAGCGGCCAGCCGACGGGAATATTCAAAGATGCGGCGCAGGAATTGATTTTCCGCGCGATTCCGAATCCGTCGAACGAGCGCCTGGACCGCGCGATTTCCGCGGCGCTCGCAGAGGCGCGACGGTTCGGCGTCACATCGCTCGATGACATCAGCAGCTTCGCCGACGTGCGCGCGTATCAACGGCTCGAAGCGCGCGACCAACTGACTTCAAGAATTTATTGCATAACACCGATGCCGGAATGGAAGCGGCTCGCCGACGCGGGAATTTTGCAAGGCTTTGGAAATGACTGGGTGCGGCTCGGGGCGGTGAAAGGATTCGCGGACGGATCGCTCGGCTCGGAGACGGCGTATTTTTTTGACGGCTACACGAACAATCCGTCGAATCACGGGTTGATGAACGAGATGATGTATCCGGCGGGCCACATGGACGAAATGGCGCTCGGTGCTGACCGCGCGGGATTGCAGATGGCCATTCACGCGATTGGCGATCGCGCGATTCGCACGATTTTGGACGTTTACGACAAAGTGGATCGCGAAGACGGTCCGCGCGAGCGGCGCTGGCGCATCGAGCACGCGCAGCACATGCGTCCGCAGGATTTTGCGGAGTTTGCGCGGCTGCACGTGATTGCTTCCATGCAGCCCTACCACGCGATTGATGATGGCCGCTGGGCGGAGAAAATCATCGGTCATGAGCGCGCGGAGTCGAGTTATGCGTGGCGTTCGATGCTCGATCATGGCGTGAAACTGGCATTTGGTACGGATTGGACTGTTGCGCCGCTGAATCCGCTGCTCGGACTTTACGCTGCCGTAACGCGCGCGACGCTCGATGGGAAAAATCCAGGAGGATGGATCCCAGAGCAGAAAATCAGTTTGCCGGAAGCGATTGAGGCGTACACGATGGGTTCGGCGTATGCAGAATTTTCGGACAAGCAGAAAGGATCGCTCACGGCAGGGAAGCTCGCGGATATCGTGGTGCTGGATTCCGATTTGTTCGCGATTCCGCCGGAAAAGATCAAGGATGTGAAAGTACGAGAGACGATTGTAGGCGGGAAAATCGTTTATACAGCTTCGAAATAAGTACGCGACCGCGAACCCTGCGTCAGCGGGTGCCGCGGCCGCTGGTCTTTTTTCGCTGCGCGCGGACCTGCCGGGGGCGCGATCGAGTAGGGGCTTCGACGCGAAGCATTGCGCTGCGCAATAACCAGTTTGCTTTGGTTTGGTATCCTCGCCCGCCCCTCTTGAGCCAAGCGATTACGTCGGAGTCAAGCCGCATGGTAACCGGCTTTTTCTTCGGCTGGTGAAACTTGCCGATTTCTGCGGCATTCCAATCGAACACAGTAGGCGCATCCGAGAAGTCAATATCCTGGTCTCTTTTTTTGGCTATGGCGCGAATGTCGCGCTTTTGCTCTTTCGTGAGTTTCTTCATAGGCTCGCCTTTCACGAGAAGCCGCCGCGCGCGCTGAGATGATGCGCATGAACTCGTCACCGTCTCGCTCGTCCAACGTGTGGACCACCAGCAAAATTGAACCGGGTCCAATCGCGCCGAGAGTAATCCAGCGTTCTTCATCCTCAAATGCACGGTCGCGCTGGGTCAGTGCATAAGGATCGTCGAAGACCAGAGCCGCGGTTTCGAATCCCACGGCCATGCTTATGGCGATTCTGCCGATTCTTAGCCTCGTCCCAATCGAATCTCAGCATATCTTAGCCCTGAAGCAAATATCAATACATTTGTACGTACAATCAATCAACTAGTAGCTTCGTCGCGAAGCAGGTCATCGCGGGATTCGCGGCGGCGGATGATGCGGAATTTTGCGCCTTCGACTAGCACTTCGGCGGCGCGAGGGCGAGAATTGTAGTTCGAGGATTCCACGAAGCCGTAGGCGCCGGCACTCCAAATGGCCAGCAGATCGCCTGCGTGAACTTCGGGCATTGGCCAATCGCGCAGGAAAAAGTCTCCGGATTCGCAGACGGGGCCGACGATGTCCGCGCGCGCTAGTTCGGCATTGGCATGTGCGTGTTTCACTGGCGTAATGGCGTGGGCTGCGCCATACAATGCGGGGCGGATCAAATCGTTCATCGCCGCATCAACAATCACGAATGTTTTTCCGCGGCTACGCTTGATATAGAGGACGCGCGTCAGCAGAATGCCGGCGTTTCCGATGAGCGAGCGGCCCGGCTCGACGAGCAATTCGCAGCCGAGCGACGGCAGATTTTTGGGGAGTACGCGCGCGTAGTCCGCGAATGAGAGCGGATTTTCATTCGTGTAACGGATGCCCATGCCGCCGCCGATGTCCAAGAAGCGGAGAGGAATTCCCTCTTCGCGAAGCTCGGCGAAATATTTCGCGAAGCGCGCGCCGGCACGGCGAAACGGAGCGGAGCTGGTGATCTGCGAGCCAATATGCCCACTGATTCCGCGCCAGTTAATCCAGACGCTCTGTTTGTAGCGGAGGTAGAGGCGGCGCGCTTCGGGCCAGTCTATTCCAAATTTGTGGCGATGATGGCCAGTGGCGATGTGCGGATGGCCGCCGGCCTCAATGTCCGGATTGACGCGAATCGCGGCGGGAGCAGCGAACTTCAAACGGGCTGCTTCGCTCGCGAGAGTTTCCAGTTCTTCTTCGGATTCCACATTGAAAAGCAGGATGCGGGCGAGCAAGGCTTCGCGAATTTCTTCGCGCGTCTTGCCCACGCCGGAGAAGACAATTCGGTCGGGGCGAACGCCGATTTTTCGAAGGCGAAACAGTTCCCCGCCGGAAACAATATCGAAGCTGCTGCCTAACTCAGCAAATGCGCGCAGCACGGCGAGATTTGAATTGGCCTTGACGGCATAGCAGATCCGGTGCGGGACTCGTTTCAGCGCGCGATGCAATTCGCGGAAGTTTTGGGTGAATGCCGCGCGGCTGTAGACATAAACGGGCGTGCCAGCGCGCCGCGCGATGGCATCGAGAGAAGCGGATTCGCAGGCGAGCGCGCCACGACGGTAGGAAAACTCTTTGATGTAAGTTGTCGGATCGAGGAATTGCGGTCTTCGCGCGCGGTTATGTTGCATTCCGGTGGATTCTTATATCACTTTCAGCACGACGAGAGTACGGTCGTCGAAGGGATGAGCGCCGCCGGAGAAATGATCCACGTCGGCGAGCAATTTATCGGCGAGCTCTGCTGAAGAGAGATGGGCATTCGCGGTGATGGCTTCGCTCATCGGCTTCCAGCCGTAAAATTCGTTGGAGGGGTTCTGCGTGTCCGGAATGCCGTCCGAATAGAGCACGAGTGTGTCGCCAGGGGCGAGCGCCAGGCGCATCTCGTCATAGTTGGAGTGATCGAACATTCCTACAGGGAAGCCCGCGAGAGGAATCTTTTCGCATTTTCCGTTCTGCAGAATGAGCGGCTGTTCTTGTCCAGCGTTGGCGATACGCAGAACGCGATCCGCCGGCGACCATGACATCACGCACATGGTCATGAACCGGCCCTCGATGCGCCGTTCGCCGATGATGTGATTCAACTTGTGGAGGACTTTTGCGGGCGGCAGATGCTGCGGCGCCAAGCTGCGCAGAATGCCGACGGCGGCCGCGCCGTACAGGGCCGCGGCGCTTCCCTTTCCGCTAACGTCGCCGAGCGCGATATCGAGATCGCCCGCAGTGTGCGGCAAGAAGTCGTACATGTCGCCGCAAAGCTCGCGCGAGGAAACGATTCGCGCGGCAATGTCCAAACCTGTCTCTCTGCCGGGAACCGTCGGCAACAGGGCGGATTGCAGACGCCGCGCCGCGCTTAGATCGCGCTCCATGCGCGCTTCGTCGTGCGCCACTTGCTCGTACAAACGCGCGTTCTCGATGGCGATAGCCAGGTGCGCGGCGAGAATGGAGAGGGCCTGAACGTGATCGGGCGTGAAATAACTCAGATGAGGGCTCTCGATGTCGAGCACGCCGATGACGCGATGCTTGTAGAGAAGTGGGACGGCGAGTTCGGAACGCGTCTCGGGGTTCAGCGAGATGTAGCGCGGATCGAATGAAACGTCGGGGACGACGACGGGCCTGCGCAGCGTCGCGGCGGCACCGACGATTCCTTCGTGCGGCGAAACAACGGAGCGCTCCATGATGTGCTGGCCGAATTTCACGTTCAAGCGATGACGAAAGACGCGTTCGGTTTCGTCGTAAAGCAAAATCGAAAAAATCTGATAATCAATGACGCGCTTGACCATTTCGGCGGCGCGGCGGAGAACACCTTCGACGTCCAGAAGCGAGCTGGTTTCGCGGGCGACTTCGTTGAGGAGCAAGAGCGTGTCTGCCTGGCGGCGCGCTCGCTCGAAAAGACGCGCATTTTCGATGGCGCTAGCGATGCGCGTCGCGAGCATGGTCAGAATGTTCTGCTGGTCGCGAGTGAAATAATCGAGCTGGCGGCTTTCGATGTCGAGCACGCCGACCACGCGGCCCTGCACGGAGAGCGGCACGGCCATTTCGGACTGCACGGCGTCGAGCGCGTTCAAGTAGCGCGAGTCTTTGCGGACATCGCTCACGCGAACGGGACGGCCCGTGGCCGCGGCCGCGCCGATAATTCCCTGCCCGAGCGGAATGCGCCAGGTCTCGACAACTTCCTGGCGGTGGCCGATGGCGAAACGAAAATTCAGCTCGCGCGTATTTTCGTCGAGCAGCAGCACGGCGAAAATTTCGTAATCAATGAGGCGCTTGATCTGCTCGGCGGAATGCGCCAGCACTTCGTCGAGATTGAGCGAGGCATTGATGTGCTCGCCGATTTCCGCCATGGTGGCGAGGACTTCGGCGGGCAGTTCAGACGCTGCGATCGGTTTCGTGGAATCCATATCGTTTATTGGATGTGAACTGAATACACCGCGACTCAAATTGTCCGCTGCGGTGAACACACATTATAACAGTGCTCGAGGATTTCATCGCGCGAGATGTAGGGAGTTGCGAAGTTCACATTATGGAGCGTGATGAACGGAATTAACCCGCTGAAACAGAGCCTCTGGAAGGATGCGGCGTGACGAGAACTCAGGGAACTTAGGAGCGAATGCGGGAAGCCTCTTCCATGATTTTCACGCCGGAGCTGGTGCCGATGCGCGTGGCGCCGGCCTGGACCATTTTCATCAGGTCTTCGCAGGTGCGAATGCCGCCGGAGGCCTTCACGCCCAATTTCGGGCCGACGGTCGCCCGCATAAGGGCCACGTCTGCGGCGGTTGCACCGCCCGCGTTGAATCCCGTGGAAGTTTTGACGTAATCGGCGCCGGCTTTTTTGGCGAGCTTGCACGCGCGGACTTTTTCTTCATCCGTGAGCAAAACATTTTCGAGGATTACCTTGCAAATGGCTTTTGCCCTGTGGCACGCGTCGGCGACGGAGCGAATATCTGCTGTCACAGCGCGGTCGTCGCCCGATTTGAGCGCGCCGACGTTCATGACCATGTCGATTTCGCGCGCGTCGTCACGAATGCCCTGCTTGGCCTCGAAAACTTTCGCGGGCGTTGACGTTGCTCCGAGTGGAAAACCCGCGACTGTGCAGATTTTTATTCCTGAGCCGCGCATCAGCCTGGCCGCGAGCGGCACATACCACGGATTCACACAGACGGAAGCGAATTTGAACTGGCGCGCCTCGTTGCACAAATTGCGAATCTGGTCGGCCGTCGCTTCGGGCTTGAGCAGCGTGTGGTCAATCAGCGATGCGATTTTATCCTGTGTCATCTGTTTACCTGCGACTTTCACGCGACTGGAACGTCCAGCACGCAGACATCTTTCAAGTTCCGATAGCGTTCGCCGTAATCGAGTCCGTAGCCGACCACGAACTCATTGGGAATTGTAAACCCGACGTAATCGGCTTCGATATCCTGAATGCGGCGCGACGGCTTATCGAGCAGCGCGGCGATTTTGAGCGTTTTGGGCTTGCGTTCGAGCAAAATGCGACGCAAATAGCTGAGTGTGAGGCCAGTGTCGAGAATGTCTTCGACGAGAATTACGTTCAGTCCGGCGATGCTGCTGTCGAGATCTTTGTTCAGGCGAACCTGGCCCGAGGATTCTCTATTTTTGCCATAGCTGGCGACGGCCATGAAATCGATGGAGGTGTCGAGTTCGATTTCGCGGATGAGATCGGCGAGGAAGATACAGGCGCCCTTGAGGACGCCGATCAGATGGACGCGCTGGCCGCGAAAATCCCGAGTGATTTCGCGGGCTACGGCGGTGACGCGCTTTTGTATGGCGGCGCGGCGAAGGAGCACGCGCAGCGGTTCGGATTTGTGCACGGCTACACGCTTTCGCCGGCCTGAATTGCGCTTCAATCAGATCTCCCGTCCAGAAAGAAGCGATAATCTATCGCAGGCGAGCGCGCAGCACAACGCTCCCGCCGAAGGCCGGAACAGCGTTTTATTCTCCTTGACAGTCTAGGAGACGCGAAGTAGACTCCTAGCCCATCTAGGAGGCGACGAACATTGGACAAGCAGATGGAACTTCTGCAAGGCACATTGGACATGCTGATTCTCAAAGCTGTTTCACTCGGCCCGCTGCACGGCTATGGAATTCTGCTGCGCATCCAGCAAATTTCGAAGGACCGGCTGGAAATCCAGCAAGGCTCGCTCTATCCGGCGCTCTATCGTCTTGAACATCAGGGTTGGATTGCGAGCGAGTGGGGCGAATCGGATAAGAAGCGCAAAGCGAGGTACTACCGGCTGACGGCGGCGGGTAAGCGCCGATTCAAGGCGGAAGCGCACAACTGGAATCGGATGGCGGAGCTCATCGCGGGGATTTTGCGGACGACACCCGAGGAAGTGTGACGAATGCAGTGACAAGTGACGCGTGGCGGTAAAACAGGCTCCGTTAACTGAGCAGGAGGAAGAGAGATGAAATTCTTTGCAGCGGTTCGCTCATGGAGTCGCGCGCTGTTCCGCAGAACGCGTTTTGAAGGCGATATGGACGCGGAGTTGCGGGAGCACATCGAAACGTATGCCGACGATTTGGTTCGCGAAGGAGTCTCGCGCGAAGAGGCGTTGCGGCGGGCCCGTATCCAGTTTGGCGGAATGGAGCGGGTTAAAGAGGAGTG
>DASUAV010000089.1:0-7928 GCA_035763605.1 Candidatus Acidiferrales bacterium | reverse complement strand
GATTGGATGAGCTGGGAGGCTTGGCGAAGGAGGAGGGCCTGGGCGGTGTCCACGACGTCATTGGAAGTGAGGCCGTAATGCAGCCAGCGGGCGGATTCGGGATCGGCGACGGTTTCGCCGACAGCGACGGTGAAGGCGATGACGTCATGGCGAACTTTGGATTCGATTTCGAGGATGTGGGCGACGTCAATGCGGGCGCGTTCGCGGAGGCGGGCGGCGGCTTCGCGAGGAACGACGCCGGCTTCGGCGAGGACGTCAGCGGCGGCGAGTTCGACGTCGAGCCACTTTTGGAATTTGTTTTCGTCGCTCCAGAGATGGCGCATCTCGGGGCGCGTGTAGCGAGGAATCACAAAGCTCTCCGTCCTGAGCGGCGGAAATCGAGACGCTCAAGGTGAAAATGAAATTCTGGGGAGAAGTTCCCAAGGACATGATAGCAAAAATGGAGGTTTGAAGTTCGAGGTTGGAGATTGGAAGCAAGCAAACGAACAGACAGACAAATGCCGGGGCGAGATTCTCGCTTTGCTCAGAACGACAGCCCAGATTTTCTATGTTTAGAGAACAGTCGCATTCGAAAAAATGAGAGGTCTGAAGAGTTCCGCTCAGAATGACAATCCAGATTCTTCCCGTTTCAGAAGGCACTGATACGCGACGAGAGATTTCGTGACGGCTAGCGAGCGGCGAGGCTGATACTGATATGAAATTCATGTCCGGCAGAGAAACCGACAAATAAGAGGCAAGCAGTTGATGGCTGGGCGATGTGGCCACCGGCGGATGCGGAACGGCGGCCACACGAAGACGCGAGATTCAGGCAGGGCGAAGCTGACGGCCGCGGAACACCACGACGCGGCCTTTTTCGCGCTGCTTGCGGTCGGTGGATTCGGACGACGGAGCTGGAGCGGAGTCCCGAGTAGCCGGAGAGTGAGCAGTTGGCGCGGACGACTGCACGCCGGCGAAATTATCCGTGACTTGTTTTGTGCCGAGCATGTGCCGCGCTTTTTGAATCAAATCCCAGCGGCTGCCGACGCCGAATTTCGACAGAAGCGACGACACGTGGAATTTCACCGTACGCACGGAAATGCAAAGGGCGTCGGCGATTTCCTTGTTCACGCGATGATTGAGAAGTTCCTTGAGGACTTCATTTTCGCGCGGGCTGAGTTCCACTTCGGCAGAAAAACCACGGCCAAGATGAAGAAGTTCCTCGGCGTGGCGAGTGATGCGGTCGATCAGGCTAGTTTCTGCCGGAACCCATACAGCATAATCGGCGGGAGATTCGCCGCTGGCCATGCATCCTAATGCGAGAAGGCTGGCGGCGCGGCTCAAGGCTGCGTCTCGGTCGCCGGTCATTTCCACCTGAAATTTTGGAGCTCCGGTGTGTTTCTGACAGAACACGAGGCGTTCCGTGTTCTGCGAAGAGAATTGCTCTTGTGTGGAATTCTGAGATGCGCCAAAAAGGTGCTGGAACTTCTTGGTTTTTCTAAGAATGATTCCCCCCTTGAAGAAGTTTTGGCTTCCCAAGCCAGCGGGCCGTAGTAATTACCATTCGAAAACCGAAGTCCCTCGATTTTCGAATAGCAAGAAAAGCTTCTTGAACGGCTGTAACGGAATCCGGGACGAGCTTGGTTCCGGCCCCCGTGTGTAGTGAGGGCAACTTATGTGCCGTAGATACAGTAAAATAGTAAAAGTACTAGTATCAGGGTTTTAAAGGGGAAGGGTACAGTGAATTCTGTATACGTGCATCGGGAGGATTTTTCACTGGGGCGGTAAATTTTTCGCAGAAGAGCAGTCAGCTACGCCAGCTAAGTGCATTGAAACTACAGGTTTAGTGGGCTGAGCGGAGCGCGGCGGTCACGCGATGCCGTCGGGTGGGCAAAATGCCTCAGGATGAGCTGTGCAAGGCGGCGCTGATTGTGGCGAATTACGGTTCCGTGTTGCAAGAGGCTACCCATGATGCACGTTAGTCCCATTCTTTTTAGCTCTTCCAATGAAGGATTGACCGGTTCGGCACCCTGGCGGCGATAGCGGCGAAGGATTTCGGGGGGCGGCACGGATCGGTTCAAGACGACGGCGTGGAAGAGCCGCGTGCCAACATGGTCGTAGATGGCGCGGACATGATCTGCTACGGAGTATCCATCCGTTTCCCCTGGCTGAGTCATTACATTCGCGATGTAAATGCATTGGGCGCGAGAATTCGCAATTGCGGAAGCGACGCCGCGCACGAGCAGATTGGGAATGAGACTGGTGTAGAGCGAGCCAGGCCCGAGAAGGATCAGATCTGCCTTGCGAATGGAGGAGAGCACTTCGTCCAGCGGAGCGGCGGTGGACGGTACGAGTTGCACGCGGCGAATGGGGTGCGTAGAACGCGAGATGCGCGTCTCGCCGGAGATAACGCGGCCGTTATCGAGAGTGGCTTTCAAGCTGACATTTGCCGCGGTAGACGGGAAAATCCGGCCGCGAGTTGCGAGGACATTGCTCGAGAGTTTCACGGCTTCGGGAAAATCGCCGGTTACATCAGTCAGCGCAGCGAGAAACAGATTGCCGAAGCTGTGGCCGGCGAGACCGCGGCCACGCCCGGGAAAACGGTACTGAAAAAGCTTCGCGAGCAGGGCTTCGTCAGGAGAGAGCGCGACCATGCAATTGCGGATGTCGCCGGGAGGAAGGATTGAGTATTCGCGGCGCAGGCGGCCAGAGCTGCCGCCGTCATCTGAAACGGTGACAACGGCGTCGACGTGGATCGCAGGAGAGAGCGAAGCCCCATTCGACGGGAGAGCGATGTGCTCTTTGAGGCCGCGCAGGAGCATGGACAATCCCGTGCCGCCGCCGAGCGCGACCACACGGACAGGTCTTTGACGAATTTTTTCAGGCATTAGACACAGACCGGGAAAAACTAACCGCTTGCGCCTTCTCGTTCCGGATAAAGGAGTTCAGTGAAGCGCGGATCTTCCTGGAGGAAAGCGAAATCCTCGTCGTTGCGCGCGCGATAGCGATTGTCGGGGCGCAACTGGATGGCGACTTTCAAATTCTGCATGGAGGATTCGGCTTCGCCGGTAAGACAGTCGAGCGCAGCCATCGCGTAGACGATGTGGTCGGCTTTGGGAGCGGCTTTGCGGGCGCGATCGAGATGCACGCGCGCGTCATCCCAGCGGCCGAGGTTCATCATCGCAATGCCCTGATTGTAATGATCGTCGGCAGACTTAGGCGATGGCTGAGGAGATCGAGAGAGGCGCTGCGAGCAGATTCTGAGATGAACGCGAGCGCGGTCGGCGAGCTCTTTGTTGGGACCTTGCGTGACGCGTTCCAATGCGTCTGTGGCGCGGGCAAACTTCTGTTGTTGAAACAGCTTCAGGCCTTCTTCGTAGGCTTTCAACTGCTGAAGGGTAGCCTGGTCGTTCGATTCCAGAAGCAGGCTGGCATGGCCTAAGCTCTTGCCTTTTATGCGCTTGCGAGCGACCTGACGTCTGGAAACGGACCGCCTGCCACTTTTTGTCTTACTCTTTGTGCGCGCCATAAGCGGAGAATAGCAGCGAAGCGGAACGGCGTCAACTTGCAGGTAATGCAGAGAGTAAAGCATCGAGTCGTAACCGAGGCGTTTCACGTGGAACATTGTCGGTATTCGTCGCGAGCCATTTGACGTGTTTCGTCTCCGAATGAGGCAAATTTCGACTGTTATCATTGCGAAGCATCTCGGAAACAGAGCAGATGTTGCGTTGCGCACGCTATGCTATAACGTTAACGGCTACTCCTTGAGGGACCTGTGCCGTTTATAAACTTCCCCGCGCGGGAAATTAACTGCAAACTTGTCTATTATGGCCCCGGCTTGGGCGGGAAGACTGCGAATTTGCAGTGGATCTACGATCACACCGGCACAAATCAAAAAGGGAAAATGGTTTCGCTGGCCACGGAAACGGATCGCACGCTGTTTTTCGATTTTCTTCCGCTGGATTTGGGGAGCGTGCGCGGATTTCGCACGCGCTTTCACCTGTATACGGTACCTGGACAGGTATTCTATGAAGCGAGCCGGCGATTGATTTTGAAAGGCGCGGACGGCGTGGTGTTCGTCGCAGATTCGCAAGAAGAGCGATTGGACGCGAATTTCGAAACCATCGACAACCTTAAGGAACACCTCAAAGACCACAATCTCAACTTCAATACGATTCCCTACGCACTACAGCTTAACAAGCGCGACCTGCCGAATGCGATGCCCGTCCCTGAGTTGAAAAAGCAACTTCAACTGAAGGGCGAGCCGGTGATTGAAGCGGTAGCTGTGCAGGGGCAAGGCGTATTCGACACGCTGAAGGAATTGGCGAAGCTGGTTCTGAACGATCTGAAGAAAAATTCCTAAACTTGCATCCGGATCTATGATTGCGCGGGTTTTGCTCCCACAAAGCTGGCGACCGCCTGCTTCTCGTCATCCAGGGTCGGAATAATTTCGATGAGGCGCATGACTTCGAGGACTTCGCGGGCGTGGCCCGCGGGATGGAGCATTTTGAACGATCCGCCCAACTGCTTCATCATGGTGTAACCGTGGAGCAAGCTGCAGATGCCGGAGCTATCGAGCTGCGAGACCCTGGCCAGATTTACGAGAATGTGTTTGGCGCCCTGGCGAGAGAGTTCGTCGAGGCGCTGCTTTAGAGCGTCCGCGTCGGGGCCAATCACCAGGCGGCCTTCCAAGTCCACGATGCTCACTCCCGAAGATTGGCGAACTGTAATTTTCAAAGGCATTCAATTCTCCCAAAGCGTTGCACAACTGCTTTTGTCTCTCGAATGGATGCGGAAAATTATACCGCAGATTCGATTGCGACCGAGGGCCCACGCGAAATGATAAACACGGGTCCGGCTTGACAGTAGCGTGGCGCAGAAATAGCGTCGGTAAGGTGGAACATTTAAAACTGCACCGATGGGATGTTACACCGCGAGAGGCGGCGAAGATTCAGCTTGGGCTGCGCGAGCGGCTGGAGCTGAACGACCGCCTGCCTGTGGTTCGAAGGGTTGCGGGAGCGGATCTGGCGTTTGATCTTGCGCGAAATAAAGCTGTCGCCGGAGTGGTGATTTACCGTTTTCCGGAGATGGAGGAAATCGAGCGAGTCTGGGGCGAAAGCGAGATTCGATTCCCGTATGTTCCCGGACTGCTGAGCTTTCGCGAAGCACCGGCGCTTTTGAAAGTGTTTGAGCGAGTGAGAAATGCGCCGGATCTCATTTTTTGCGATGGGCATGGGTATGCGCATCCGCGACGATTCGGGATTACGTCACATCTCGGCGTGCTGCTGGATACGCCGACGATTGGCTGTGCGAAGTCGCTGCTGATTGGAGAGCATGGGCCACTTGCGCCAAGCGCAGGCGCGTGGACAGAGCTTCGCGATAAAGGAGAAGTGGTTGGAGCGGCGCTGCGGACGCGGACGGACGTAAAACCGGTCTATGTGACACAAGGACACCGCATCTCGCTGCGAACGGCACTGAAATTCGTGAAGGCAGTCATTGATGGGTATCGAATTCCTCGGCCGACACGCGATGCAGACCGTTTTGTGGCGGCGGTGAAGCGGCGAGAATATAACCGACCGACGCACGAGCGGCGTTTACGCAATAATGCGTGACGCGGGCTACTGCGCGCGGTGCTCCATGGGGATGTAGCTGCGCGTGTCTTCGCCGAGATAAATTTGGCGCGGACGAGCGATTTTTTGCTCTGGGTCGAGGAGCATTTCCTGCCATTGGGCGATCCAGCCGGAAGTCCGCGGAATGGCGAAGAGCACCGGGAACATGGTCACGGGGAAGCCCATGGACTGGTAAATGAGGCCGGTGTAGAAGTCCACGTTGGGATAGAGCTTGCGCTTGACGAAATAATCGTCTTCGAGGGCGATGCGCTCGCATTCGAGAGCGATGTCAATCAGCGGATTGCGGCCCATAACATCGAAAACTTCGTAGGCGATGCGCTTGACGATTCTGGCGCGCGGGTCGTAGTTCTTGTAAACGCGATGGCCGAAGCCCATCAATTTCTTATCGCCGGACTTGACCTGCTTGACGTATTCCGGAACGCGATTGACGGAGCCGATTTCCAGCAACATGCGGAGAACCGCTTCGTTGGCGCCTCCGTGGAGCGGGCCGTACAGGGCGGCGGTCGCGGCGGCGATGGCGGAGTAAGGATCCACTTCGGAGCTTCCTACGCCGCGCATAGCGCTGGCGGAGCAATTCTGCTCGTGGTCAGCGTGCAGGATGAAAAGAATGTCGAGGGCGCGTTCGAGCGTCGGGTTGGGACGATATTTGAGTTCAGTGGTGCGGAATAACATGTTCAGAAAATTGCCCGTGTAGCTCAGTTCGTTATCGGGATAAACGTAGGGCATTCCCAAACTGTGACGGTAGGCGAATGCGGCCATGGTGGGCATTTTGCCGATTAGGCGAAACGTTTGTTTACGGCGAGATTCCTGGTCGAGGATATTTTTTGCGTCGGGATAGAAAGTGGAAAGGGCGGCGACGGCGGAAATAATCATGCCCATGGGATGCGCGTCGTAATGAAATCCATCGAGGAACTTCTTGATACTTTCGTGGATAAATGTGTGGTGGGTTATGTGGTAAGTCCAATCGTCCAACTGCGCGCGCGTGGGCAGTTCGCCATGCAAAATCAAATAGGCTGTTTCGAGATAAGTGCTCTTTTCCGCAAGCTCTTCAATCGGATAGCCGCGGTAGCGAAGAATTCCCTTATCGCCGTCGATGAAAGTAATTCGGCTGATGCATGATGCGGTGTTGGTGAACGCCGGATCGTAACTCATCATTCCGAAATCTTCCGAGTTCACTTTGATTTGGCGCAGGTCGAGAGCACGAATGGTGTCGTGCTGGATGGGAATTTCATACTGCTTGCCTGTGCGATTATCGGTAATCGTCAGGCTCTCGCGGCGCGCGCTGGACTGCTTGTCCTCGACTGGAGCGGAAATGGGCTTTGTGGGACTCACCTTCTTGGCCTCCGAACGATTCTATGTTTGCTGCAAACTTCAGGATGATTACGTCCCAGTTTACACCCAAGGATAAAGAAGTGAATGATTTTCCGATTGGGAATTTCGAGAAAGGTCAAGAAGAGGAGGAATTTCCATTCGGGTGCGTATGGAAAACGCGCGCGGGAGTACGCGCTACTCGGCTACGATCCTGTTTGCGGGAACGCACTGTTCTCCTATTTCGCTTGAACGTTCGCAGCGGTTTCGACCAAGCGATTTCGCGCGGTAAAGAGCCGCGTCAGCATCGCGAAGCAGTTGGGCGACGGAGTTGGCGACTGCGGGATTGAACGCGACTACGCCGAAGCTGGCGCTTACGGCGATAGCTCCTTCGGCCGTTTGTACCGGCGCGGAGTTGATGCACTTGCGAATTCGCTCGGCCTGGCGAAAGGCGGCGTCCCCATCGCATCCGGGAAAGATGATCAGGAATTCTTCGCCTCCGTAGCGGCCGATGCAATCGTATGGGCGAACGGATTTCGTCATACGCTGGGTGATTTCCTGGAGCACCGAATCGCCGGCGAGATGGCCGTAGGAATCATTCACTTTTTTGAAGTGGTCCACGTCGCAGAGGACGATTCCGACAGGAGACTTTTCGCGCTGGCTGCGAGCCAGTTCGCGGGTGAGGAATTCGACGGCGGCACCGCGGCTGGATGCACCTGTCAGGACATCGTGAGTGGCCTGGAAGTGCAAGGCGTCGCGGGCGGCGATCAATTCGTCCTGAGTGCGCAGAATGCGTTCACCGACGCGCAGGCGCGCGCGCAGTTCGTCCACGTCAAAAGGCTTAGCAAGATAATCGTCGGCGCCGGCGTTCAGGCCGAGAAGGAGATTGTGTTTTTGTGAGTGCGCGGTGAGAAGCATCAGAAAAGTGTAAGCGCGTCCGGCGCGAGCGCGCACTCGGCGGCAGATTTCGACGCCTTCGAGCTCCGGCATGGTCCAGTCGAGGATAGCGATGCG
>DASUAV010000088.1:0-4691 GCA_035763605.1 Candidatus Acidiferrales bacterium | reverse complement strand
TTCTAATCGCAAGAAAAACGCACTTTCCCCAAGGTAAACTTGCACAATTTCAGTGCACTCAGCACGCGGTCAAAAAGAGGAATCAAAGGAGTGAACCGACGGAATAACCACCCACAATTCGTCGCTCACTGAGGCGAGCTTCAGCTTCGTAAGGGCACGGCTTTCGACCCTGAGGAACGAAGGGCCAGTCGTGCCGACAAGGGTCGCGAAGAACGGGGGTCTCAACCCCTGAGGGAACGTGCTTGTCGGGATTGCAGGCTCAGTTTGCTGACCACTGACCACTGATCACTGACCACTTGCCTTCAGTCTAGGGTGGCTAGCAAAAACAGCTGAACGCCAGGCCGCCTCACGGAGGAGCGTGGTGGCGAGCGGCTAACAAGCAAATGCTGAAAGGGCCCGTGTTCGCGGGAGGAGCGGACCGACGAGCGGCGATTGCCAGAGTTTCGGGGGCGGTTCAGGATGCATAAGTTTGGCGGCAAAGCTCATGCTTGCGGCAGGAGGACGGGCAATTGGTGTGGTCAATTAGGATGTAATTATGGCAAGCGGCGCAGAGCACGCCGTAAATGGTTTCGCTGAATTGCTGGTGTCCGGTGTCGAGCGTGTGATTGGCTTTCGCTTCCGCGCGCGTCATTCGCATGAAAGCAAATATACCGCCGGAAGGCGGGTGTTCGATGAAGAAATTTGCGCTGCGCTACTCTTCACGCTCGGGAAGACAGGCGAAGGAGTACAGAGGAAAAAGTTCGCGAAAGATTTGCACGGCTTGCCGAGTAAAGGAAGAACGCATCGCGATTGACGGAGCGAAGCGATTGCGGATCACCCATCCTTTTGCGCGTTTCCATTCTTTGGCGTCGGCGGGCCAGCCGCTGTGTTTTGTCCATTTGCCTTTTTCGGTGGAATACCAGTAGCCCTCGTATTTTCGCGCAAACTTTTTTCGCTGGCTCGCGAGCCACGCGAGATTCTGCATCGCACGCGGTACGCAGAAGCAGGACATGGCGCTCTGGCGGCTTTCGCGGTAAGTCCGAAAGCCAGCGGTGGCAGCATCGCCGGAAATTCCGACGTAAAGCTGTCCGCATGAGCCTTCGCATGCGTCCAAATGCGAAAGGAAAAGATACATGTGAGAGTAGTAGGGCCGTTTGTCGTTGGCGAAGCGAATATCGCGATTGATCCTCGAGAAATTTTCTCCGGTTCTGCCGGTGAAGCAGAATCCCGGATGCAGTTTTTGTGCGGCGGGCACGAGCGCGTCGAGCAATTTGCGGAATGGCGCGACCACATGTTGTTTGTAGAGTAAGCGGTTTTCGTCCATCCACGGCTTGCTATTGTTGCACGCGAGTTCGCGGAAAAATGCGAATGTTTCCTCAGTGAAAACCTTCTCCGTCCGGGCCATAGAGTTCCTGCTTTACACGGTTTCGATACAACGTGGCGCAGCGAAACGTGCTATCGTTTTGCCGCCAATTCCAATCTGAACGCACAAGTTTACAAGAAATCGAACGGGCCGGAGCAGCCGAAAAAGTGCGAACAGCGGCTTGGAGGACGAATGAGTATCAACAAATATCGAGGGGATAACAGCGCGCGGATTTTTGTCGGCAAAAGTTTTTGCGCGCTGGTGTTTGCGGTTTGCGCGGCGATCTGCGCGGTTGCGCAGCAGAAGCATCCGTTCCAGTTTGACGACTCGCAGAAGGCGCGTTCAGCGGCACCGATCGCTGTCGCGCCGGACGGGAAGACAATTTTGTACCGAGTGAATTTCGGTGTTCCCAAGGGCGTCAGCAAAACGGAGTGGCACGTGATAGACGCGAACGGAGGAAATTCGCATTTGCTGAAGCTGGCGAAGAATTTTGAGCCAATTGGATTTACGAAAGATGGCGCGCATTTATATGGAACGTTTGGTGAAGAAAAAAAGCCGGCGCAACTGGCGCTCGAACCACTCAAAGGCGGAAAGCCGAAGCTACTGACGAACATCGCGGGAGGAGTATCGGAAGCAAACATCTCGCCGGATGGCGCACGTTTTGCAGCGCTGGCGAATCCGCGCTCGCCGGATCCGCTGGCCGATGTACGCACGATTGTGCAGAACGAGAGGCGTTCGATTTACCTTACGAATGCGGATGGCAGCGGCGGCGCATGGTGGTGCCCCACGCTCGTTCACGTGGATGCGATTGCCTGGGCCCCGGACCGGCAGCGGCTTGCGGTGCTTTCCGGCACGCCAAAAATAGGACACCACGAAGTGCATTCGTTCATTGACGTGTGTGACGCGAACGGGCCGAAGCGGCTGGCGGAAATTCCCAACGCGTCGAATGGAATTGAGTGGACGAACGGCGGAAAAGAGATTGTGTTCCTGAGCACGACGACGAACGTGCTGACGCCGGATCATGTTTGGACCATCGCGGCGGAGGGAGGTGCGCCGGTGGACCGCACGCCAGCGCTCAAAGGTTCAGCGGTTGGACTGGCCGGTGATGCCCACGGAAAGATTTGGATAGCGGTGGCGCGTGGCGTGCAGATTGACGCCGATACATTCACGAATGACGCGTTGAGCGCGGGTTACCAGTGGCCGCATGGAATTGTGAGGAGGGTTGTGTCCCCGGAAATGGCTAGCGCGCCGGGCACAGCCGTATTCAGCGTGGCGGATCCTACGCACATGGCAAATCTCGCCGTAGCGGAAAATGGTTCGCTGCGGAAAATCACAAATGAGGGCGATGCGGAACTGGCGAATGTGGCGTTTGGGGAAGTGCGCACGGTGAATTGGACGTCGAAAGAAGGAATTCATTTGCAGGGAATCGTGACTTTTCCCGGGGATTACGTTACAGGCAAGAAATATCCGTTTCTGGTACTGCCGCATGGCGGGCCGGAATCGAATGATGCGCTGGCGCTGGATTCATTTTCTCGAACCATTGCAGGAATGGGTTACGTGGTGATGCAGCCGCAATACCGCGGTTCAACCGGCTACGGCTCGGATTTCCTCAACGCGATATATCAGCACTTTGGCGACCGCGCGTATGAGGACGTAGACAGCGCGACAGATTATGCGATTGAGCAGGGCTGGGCGGATCCGCAACGGCTGGCGATTTTCGGCTGGAGCGCGGGCGGTTTCATGACTTCGTGGACGGTGACGCAGACGCATCGTTATCGGGCGGCGATCGAGGGAGCAGGCATAACGGACTGGTTGAGCTTCATACCCACGAGCGATATTGCGCAGGTGGATTATGACGCCCGCTGGTCGGAGGAAGGCGCTGAGCCGTTCCTGAAGTTTTCGGCGGTGATGTTCGCGGACAAAGTGACCACGCCTCTGCTGATCCTGCACGGCGCGGCGGATCCGCGAGTGCCGACGTTTCAAGGACGGGAGTATTTTATACTGCTTGCGGAGCGCGGCAAGACAGTGAAGATGGTGACGTATCCGGGTTCGCCGCATTTTCCTCCGCGATGGGAGCAGAGGCGCGATATTTTCGAGCAGATCAAGACTTGGCTCGAAAAATACAATCCGTAGGACCATCCACCAAAGCGAATCGTCTATGTCTAAGGTTTTTGCTCCGCGGGCGAGGCCGTCGCGGGGCCTTCGCCGACGATTTCCAGCGTGACTTCCTGGTCCTTTGCTCCATCGTAGTGCACGTGCTTGGCGAAATCAGTTACAAAACTGCCGGCGGGCATGGGCACAGTGCGCTGCGGGTCGAATTTCGTACCCGTGCCCACCCACCATGTACCGGAGAGCACCGTGATAAAGCGGTCGTTGGGATGCCAGTGCGGATGGCTCATGTGATGCGGCGCCCATTTTACAAGCACGATATACATGCCCGGTTTGGAAGGATCGCCTGCGAGAACGGCAGTGTCGGCGCCAATCGGGTCGTGCTGCCAGTGGATTTGGCTGGGCGGAGTGTATGCAGTGGTGGCCGGGTCAAGCGATACCTGCTGAGGCTTAGGCGAGAGCTTTTTCGAAGCGAGAAGCGGCAAAGGTAGGCATGCAACAAACAGCAGAATGGCGAGCGAAATGCCGTTTTGCGGAACCATCGTAGAATTCTCCTATTCTGTTGCGAATTCGAGTGGAGATGAAAACAGGTTCTGATTCTGAGCCTCTTCTTTTCTTTGCACAACGCGCAAATTTCGCATGCTGCGGGCGAGCCTTGCGCGGCTCTGGCGACGTGGAGCCCGTGCTACTTGAGCAAAAAAAGCGCGCTCGTTGACAAGACTGCGATCCGGCGGCAGAATGAATTCTCCTGCATTGTCCCGCTTTTCGCTTTGCCCAAGTGGCGGAATTGGCAGACGCGCTAGATTCAGGGTCTAGTGGCCGCAAGGTCGTGGAGGTTCGAGTCCTCTCTTGGGCACCAAATTTCAAACAGTCGTACGTTCAACTACTATGTCGCCGTTCACCGCATGGCGAATCTGCTGTTTGTAGCTCAAATGATCTGCTAGTTTCTCTGCGTGAAAGAAGCGCTGGACGGACGGATTGTCTTTGCCGCGGCGGCGGCGCTGTTCGGCATCATCGCACTGATGTGGCACGACGCTGCCACCTGGCAAAACTTGCGGCATATTTGGAGTCTGCCATTCGGCTCGTTCTTTGGCGTGTGTCTGATGGCCGCACAAATTGTCGGTGGGCTCGGAATACTCTACCCGCGCACTGCGCGTTTGGCTTCGCTCGTATTTAGCATCGTCTATTTGTGTTTCTCGCTGGCTTGTATTCCTGACATCGTTGCCGCAGCGAACATTTA
>DASUAV010000087.1:0-2730 GCA_035763605.1 Candidatus Acidiferrales bacterium | reverse complement strand
CGCGCCCATACGTTTTACGAAAATCTCGGCTATCGCGTGAACAAAACGCAAAAATCATTTCGCAAGAAACTGTGAACGCCTCGCCCGCCTCGAACAGTTTTCCTCTTTGCGCACATTTGCCCACAAGCTTCGTTTGCCGCCTCGTCATTTACATCGTATTACGATATAATTTGCATTCAGGCGAACCCGATTGCAAATGACTCTCGATTATGGCCCGCTGGCGCAATTCCGTTACGAACTGCGCTGCTTCCTGAACCTGACGGAACATGCTGCGCGCCACGCAGGTATTGAACCCCAGCAGTTCCAGGCGCTGCTGGCGCTCGAAGGGCTTCCCGCGGGATACGCGCCCACCGTCGGCGCGCTCGCCGAACGTCTGCAGATCCAGCATCACAGCGCGGTGGAACTGGTGAACCGTCTCGAAGCTCACGGTTTTCTACATCGCGCGCGAAACCGCGACGACCGCCGTGAAGTTCTTCTGCATCTGACGACACGCGGCAAGCGGATCCTACGCGATTTGGCACTGCCGCACCGGGAGGAATTGCGCTCCGCCGGTTTCGCAATTTTGCGTGCATTGAAGAAGGCGCTCGGGGGCCGCGAGATGTACCATTCGCGCGGCGAAACCCCCGGCTCCCAAAATTTAAAGCGAGCTCGCTCAGCCGCTCGCATTTCATTCAAGAAGAGGTGAAATTCATTGTCTGCACGCGTTGAAGCTCTGGTGAACGAAGCTCCCGTCGCAGGATTCCGTATTGGTTATATGTCGCTGCTCGCCGCGCTGATTGGTCTGATGGCCGGCTTGGTTGCTTTCATCCTTTACGACCTGATTGGCCTTTTTACGAACCTCACTTACTACCACACGTGGTCATTTCATTTTCGCAGCCCCGAAGGCACACATATCGGCTATTGGATCATCCTCATGCCGGTCATCGGAGGCTTGATCGTCGGCGTAATGGCCAAGTATGGGTCTGAAAAAATTAAGGGACATGGCATTCCTGAAGCGATGGAAGCCGTGCTTACCTCGCGCAGCCGCATCGAAGGCAAAGTCGCGATATTGAAACCGATTTCTGCCGCGATCGCCATCGGCACGGGAGGCCCGTTCGGCGCGGAAGGCCCCATCATTCAGACCGGCGGCGCGATGGGCTCGCTTGTCGGCCAGTTCATTTCCACAACGGCCTCTGAGCGCAAAGTTCTGCTCGCGTGCGGCGCCGGCGCGGGCATGGCTGCCACGTTTAACACTCCCATTGCCGGAGTAATTCTCGCCATTGAGCTTCTACTTTTCGAATTTCGCGCGCGCTCGTTCATTCCTTTGGTCATCGCCACAACCATCGCCACGTTCGTTCGCTCCGTCCTGCTGGGACAGCACTCTATGTTCACCATGGATTCCGGCGTCAATTTCGACGCGCTCCACGGCCTGCCCTGGTATCTGCTCCTCGGAATCATTTGCGGATTCGCCGCCGTCGGATTCACGAAATTGCTTTACTGGGTTGAAGATCTTTTCGATCACCTTCCCATTGACGATCTCTGGCATCCCGCCATCGGCGCGTTTTTTCTGGGCGTAATCGGCTTCTTCATTCCGCGCGTGCTGGGCGTCGGATACGACACCATTTCCGACATTCTGCACAACAATCTCGCCATCAAAATTCTCATTCTGCTGATGATTTTCAAGGCGCTTGCGCTGGTGATTTCCCTCGGCTCCGGCACTTCGGGTGGATTGCTCGCTCCCATGTTCATGTCCAGCGCGGCGCTGGGCGGCGTATTCGCCATGATCATTAATTATTTTTTGCCGGGCGCCCATTTGTCTCCCGGCGCTTATGCGTTGGTGGCCATGGGGGCGATTTTTGGAGCCGCCGCGCGCGCCACGTTTGCTCTCATCGTTTTCGCCTTTGAAATCACCCGCAATTACAACTCAGTCCTGCCGCTGATGCTCACGTGCGTTATCGCCGACATGATCGCCATCCGTTATCTCAAAAGCTCCATCATGGCCGAGAAGCTCACGCGCCGCGGCCTGTCCGTGCCCAGCGACTTCGAAGTCGGCGTGCTTCAGGTTGTGCGCGTTAAGGACGTGATGCGCACGGACGTGCCGGGAATTTCACCGGACATGACCGTCGGCGAGTTAGCTGACCGCATGGGACGCGGCGACCCGGCCTTCAACGTTACGCAGGGCCTGCCTATTTGCAAAGCGGATGGAAAAGTCGTGGGCATTGTCACCCAGGGTGATCTGTTGCGCGCCCTGAAATCCGATACTTCCGGAAAAATGAAAGTGGTCGAGGCGGGAGGTGGAAAGCCCATCGTCGCTTATCCCGACGAGCCCGCGTTTGACGCGCTCTATCGCATGTTGCAAAACAATATCGGCCGCTTGCCTATCGTCGAGCCGGGAGGCTCGAACACGCTGGTCGGTTATCTGAATCGCTCCAGTATTTTGAACGCCTGGACTCGCCAGATTGAAGAAGAAAGCCTGCGCGAGCACGGCTGGATTCACAAGTTTCGTCATGCCGGAGAACAGCCGAAAGGCGCGGAAATCAGAATTGCCGTCGGGAGAATTTCGGAGTTAAAGGGAACGAAACTGACGCTCGACATCACCACGAATGACAATATCCAGCGCGTCGGTTTCAATCTTGCCGCTCCTATTCCCGGAGTTTCGGTGGGCGACATGGTGAGAGTAGATTACATCGAAGGGCCGGATGGCCGCGCCAATGAACGCATCGTTCAAAACATCCAAGAGGTGCGCGCCCG
>DASUAV010000086.1:0-5284 GCA_035763605.1 Candidatus Acidiferrales bacterium | reverse complement strand
TACGGAAAATAAACGGGCCGCGTCAGAATTTGCGCCTCGCTTTTTTCCGACACGCCGACCACGCGCAGCGAAAATGAGGGCGTGATGGATTTTTCGTTGCTCACTTCCACGTTCGCGAGAATCGGCTGCTCTGCGAACACGTGCTCGGGCAGCTCGATTTTCAAATCGAGTCCCGTGAGGACCGCGCGCGACAAAATTCCGGAAATCAAAATCCCCGCCAGCAGGCACGCCAGAATCATGAACAGCAAATTGTTGCCGGTGTTCACCGAGGCGAGCACAACGATGAAAACCGCGGCAAGATAAATGACGCCTTCGCGCGTCAGCCGGTAATCCACTTGATAAATCAGCCAGCGCAGGCTGGTGCGCCGCGCCATCTTTGGCACAATCGCGATGGCCACCCAAGCCGCCAGCAGCAGCGAAAGAACAGCGGAGACACCCGCGAAAATCGCGCGTCCCGTTTCGGCCATCGCCGCGGAGTAGAGCGCCAGCACCAGCGCAAACGCCAGCGTGCCAATCGCCACGGCAAAATTGCGCCAGCCGGGCCGGTCGCGTTCCCGCCACCAGTTGAGAAGCTTAACGCTCATTCGATCTAGTCCATCTGGTTGAGGCGTACGCCGTTTGTGAATGATTCGCAGCGCAATCGCAAAAAAAAGAAACTGTCATCCCGAGCGCAGCGAGGGATTTGCATTCCGCTTTTTGGTAGCGCAGAATCGCGTCTTCCGCGAATCTGCGGCTTTCAAACTCGCAAATCCCAACTGCATTGTCATTCCGAGGAGCTTGCCTCCCGTGGCAGGCGAAGCGACGAGGAATCTGCATTTGGCTGGCCTTCGCGTGCATTCCTACAGCGGAACGCGCGTGGTATCCATGATCTCCGCGAGAATCGCGTCCGCCTGCTCCGATTTTTTCCGCGTCGAAGCGTAGCGCGAACTCACCACGATGCGATGCGCAAAAACCGGGCGGATGAGCTGCTTGAAATCGTCCGGCAAACAATAATCGCGTCCTTCGAGAAACGCGCGCGCCTGCGCCCCGCGATGCAGCATCACCGCGCCGCGCGGACTTACGCCCAGGCTCAGATGTTCCGTCGTTCGCGTGCGCTCCACGATTTCCAGCGCGTAATCCAGCAAACTTTCTTCCACGCGAACGCGCTTTACCGCGTCCTGCATGGCAATTACTTCCGCCGCATCCATCACCGGAGGCATTTCTTCCATCGCCGCCGACCCGTTGTTGCGCAAAATTTCTTTTTCGCTCTCGCGTCCCGGATAGCCCATGCGAATGCGCATCAAAAACCGGTCGAGCTGCGATTCCGGCAGCGGATAGGTTCCGTGATGCTCGATGGGATTCTGCGTGGCGATTACCAGAAATGGTTGCGGCAGCGGATGCGTGCGATTGTCCACGGTGACTTGCGCTTCGTTCATCGCTTCCAGCAAAGCCGATTGCGTCTTTGGCGTGGTGCGATTGATTTCATCTGCGAGAACAATATTCGCGAAAAGCGGCCCGGGCTTGAATTCGAATTCTTCGCGCGACGGATTGAAAACGCTGATGCCGATCACATCGCTCGGCAGCATGTCTGAAGTGAATTGCACGCGCTGAAACGAACAGCGAAACGCGCGCGCCAGCGTGTGCGCCAGCGTGGTTTTTCCTGTTCCGGGAACGTCTTCGATGAGCAAATGTCCGCGCGCCAGCAGCGTGATCAGCGCCAGGCGAATCACTTCTTCTTTGCCTTTGATGACGCGCGCAATCGCCTGCTGCAGTTGCGCGATTCGCGAATTCGTTGTGCTCGCGCTGATTTTTGTTGTGACCGTGGTGTGCAATTTGGCTGCCCTTCTGTGCGTTCTGTCTATATGCGATAATGTTGTACGATAATGTTCGCGGCGGGCGATTAGCTCAGTTGGTTAGAGCGTTCCCCTCACACGGGAGAGGTCCAAGGTTCAAGTCCTTGATCGCCCACCATTTTTCGGCCCGCGAAAATTCTTGCCGCTGAAGTTCCGCCTAGAGTTATGATGACGCGCGACGACGAAAAGCCATTTTAGCGTAAAAGTTTATGACTACTCTTTGGCGTTTTCTGAAGGTGTTCACCCTGGGTACCTGGGTCGGCAGCATGATTTTTTTTGGCTTCGTCGCCGGCGTTCTTTTTTCGCAACTCAAAAATCTGGATGAAGCCGGCAACATTGTTGGAATCCTGCTCTGGGGTTTGCACATCCTTGGAATCATCGCCGCCGTAATTTATTTAATCGTCGCGCTTCTTGCCGTCCGCAACTGGCGCGGCTTGATCACACCCGCGGCGATTCTCGTCGAATTGATGCTGCTCGCCACGCTCTTTCTGCAATTGTGGATCATGCCCACGATGGATCACCTGCGCCAGCAAATGGGCTCGTACATGAGCACCGCCGCGAGCAATCCGCTGCGCCAGCACTTCGACCATTTGCACGCGCTTTCCACGCGCGTCGAAGGCGGCATCCTCATCGCAGGTATTGTTGCGCTTTTTCTAACTGTGTGGCAGCGTGTGAAAACATCGCCCCCTGCTGCCACGCTCGCGCCGCCAGTTCCTGTGCAAAGAACGTTCTAAGTTTTCATTCTTCGCAGCATTTACGCCTTCAGCACATTCCGGTCTTCACCGGATATGCAACTTCGCTTCTGTGTAGAAATCTGCAAATAGTCACCTTTTCTCTCGCAATCTCGCCGAATTCAAGGCGATGCAGTTGGCGTAAGTAGTTGCTGGATAGTGGTTTATGTCTCGGGAACGGGAATTGCATTTCCCTGTATGTTTTGGACCCCGCAGCACCCTTATTTAGCAGGACAAATTTGGCCACCAGCCGGCCAACTTTTCGGAGGGAAAGCACATGCGCAAATTCACCATCACCTTCATAGGGGTATTCGCGCTGGCGTTTGCAGCCAGTGCGCAGTCCAATTCGGCCACGCAAAGTCAGCACACGCGCACCAGTCAGAGTCAGAGCAGCCAGACGCAGAAAACTCAGCCGGTGCAGCAAGGTCCGCAGGCGAGCGCGTCGGCATCGGCTTCAGCGGCGAGTTCAACTTCGGCATCCGCGAATGCCGGGCCGGTCTCGGTGAGCGCCGGCAACGGCACAGCGGTCAACGCCGATCTGCTCACCACGATTGACGCGCGCAAAGTGCATCCGGGGCAGCGCGTCGAAGCAAAAACCACCAAAGACGTGAAAGAAGGGAAGCGGGTGGTGTTGCGACACGGCACTCGGCTCATCGGGCACGTGACCGAAGCGCAAGCGCATACAAAAGACCACGCGGAATCCGCAGTGGGGATCGTGTTCGACCAGGCCATTGTCGGCAAGGGCGAAACGATTCCGTTCCACGCGTCCATTCAGGCGCTCGCAGCCGCGCAGAGCATGACCAGTGCCGGTATGGGCGACGATGACATGATGGCCGGTGGCGGTGCTGGCGCGATGGGCGGCGGCGCAGTTCGCGGCGGAGGCGGCCTCGTCGGAGGGGCGGCAGGAGGCGCTACAGGCGCGATCGGTTCCACCGCCGGAATGGCGGGCGGCGCGGCTGGAAATCTCGGACGCACTGCCAACGGGACGCTTTCGTCCAGCACGTCGGCGGTAGGTTCTGTTGCCGGTTCGGCGTCAGGTGCGGCGCGCGGACTCGATGCCGCGGGCAATCTGACTTCGACCAGCTCCGGCGTGTTCGGGCTGAACGGGCTGAATCTTGCGTCCTCCGCGAGCAGCGCGACGCAAGGCTCGGTGATTACGTCGGCGAACCGCAACGTGCATCTTTCGAGCGGCACGCAGATGTTGCTGAAGACCAATTCGCAACTCGGGCACGATGCTGATCAGCAAGGTCACAGCGCGAATCAGCATTCGTCGCCGAACCAGAAGCCGAGCCGCAGCGTCAAGCAGTAAAACCGAACAGCAGATTCCTCGCACCCAGCCGCTGGAAAGTCAGCGGCTGGGGCTCGGAATGACAGTGCTTTTGTTTTGCCCGTCTTCGTTCAAAGCAATCTGAAAATTGCGTTTTGCAGAGGCCGAGATTTTTCTCGGCCCCTCCTTTGTTTTCTTCAATTCGCTGCAAGAATCAAGTTCACATTCCTGAGCAGTTAAGCTCACGCGCGCGTTCGCGCGTTTCCATTCTTGATCGGTGATTGTTTCACCCGGTTTTTAGCGGGAGACTTTCGAATTTTGCGGGCGGCTTTGCCGGCGGACTCTACGGCGCGCCACATGTACCACGAAGCGACGGTGCGGTAGGGACGCCAGCGTTCGCCGAATTTGGCGAGTTCGCGCGGCTTGGGGATTTTCCGTTTGCCGTAGGTGAGCGCGAATCCTTTTTGCACGCCGTAATCGTGAATGGGGAGCACGTCGGGACGGCCGAGGCGGAAAATCAAAAACATTTCGACAGTCCACGCGCCGATGCCGCGCACGGAATCGAGCCGCGCGACCAATTCTTCGTCGGACATTTTTTCCGCGTCTTCGAGCGTGGGCACGATGCCTTCGATGGTTTTTTGCGCGAGATCTCTTGCCGCGGCGATTTTTGCGAAGGACAGTCCCGCTTTCCGGAGCGTGGATTTGCGCAGCTTCAAAATTTCCTGGGGAGCAGGGCAGCGGCCGTTCGCGCCGAGCGCGGCGATGCGCGCGAAAATTGTGGCGGCGGCTTTGCCGGAAATGCTCTGGTAGACGATGGCCTCGAGGAGCGCTTCGTAGGGGCTCTGGGCGGGCTCGATGTTCAGGCGGAATTCGATGCATTTCGAAATGAGTTGGGCGAGGCGAACGTCGTTTTTGGTAATGTGCGCGATGGCCAGCTTGTGGTCGAAGGCCCAGAGGTTCGTGGCTGGAGCTGCGCCTACGGAACCCAGGGCTGCTTTCGCTGTGGCATTCATTTGTTCACCGAATTTGAGTTGCACTAGAATTGTGCATTTTTACCTTGGGCAAAGTGCGTTTTTGTGTCGATTAGAAATGGGGCTTTCGCTCATTCTAAAGGGACTTACGGCGAGTTCTAATTTTATAGGTATGTCGATTAGAGTACTGATACTGGACCCCAGTGGTCAGTGGGTAGTGGCCAGTGGTCAGTGAAGAGCGCAACGAAGCGATCTCCCATGTTTTCATAAGGGCCAAAAGTGGCCCTTATGACCTCGCTAAAATGCGAAAGCCGCCAAACGGCGGCTTCAGTTTTCCTGCGCGAACTGCCGGCTGACTTTCAGCCGAGGACACCTATATACCTGGCTGTTGCCGGGAAATCAAGAACAATCGAAAGTATAGACCAGAAATTCGGCGCGCGGCGGGATGGCGGACAAGGCAGCAAGGAGGCAAAGGTGCGGGGA
>DASUAV010000085.1:0-15675 GCA_035763605.1 Candidatus Acidiferrales bacterium | reverse complement strand
TTTGCCGCAGGCGCTACATTGCGCGAGGCCGCTGTGCTTGGAAACGCCGCCGCGGGCGTGGTGGTTTCCAAACTCGGTACCGCCACGGTGACGAGCGATGAGCTCTCTGCGATATTGCGGGAAAGTGCCAGCTAATAGGCTGGCGGAGGAATGCTCAGTGAATGGCTCCCGCGATTGACCCAGATGACCACCGAGTGCGTCTTGCTCGCGCGCCGGTCGCTGCTTTTCGGCAGCGGCGCGTAAGGACTCACCAGCACTCTGACGGCCACGCTGGTCAAGCTTTTGCTCGGCGCTTCCGCGGATTCAACTTTGAAGCTCTTGATCGGCCCCATGAAGCCGTTTGGCCCCCAATCTTGCTGGAAATCTTTGAATGAATAATCGGCCGCCGGCTGCCAAATTTTGTAAGCCTGCTGCACGTCCCCTGATTCAAGCGCGCTGAAAAACTCCGCGGCCACTTTCTTTTCCGCGTCGTAGCGCACGTGGTGCCAGATCAAAAATGCAATGATGAACGCGGCGATTACGCCGAGAATGATGTAGCGCGGCGTTTTCGATGGTTCCGGCTGAGTGGCATCAAGCAGGCTCACATTGACCCCTTCAATTAGACACCGCTGCAATCAGATTTGGCGCTTGAATAACGCGATGCTCCCCGCAATCATCACCGCGGAGAACAGGATCAAAATTAGCACGTCGCGGTAGATGCCTTCAATGCCGCTCCCGCGCAGCAGCAGATTGCGCAGCGCGTGCACGGTGTAGGTGAACGGATCCACGATCGAAATGGCCTGCATCCATTTCGGGAATCCCTCGGTCGGATAAATCGCGCCGGAAGGAAAAAAGAGAAGCGTATTCAGCACGCCGAAAATGGCACGAGGAACGAGCGGATCGCTTACGCGCACCATCACCAGGAACATGAAACTGATCATCGTGAGCGCCGCAATGGCCACTACCACGATCAGATAGACCAGCCGCAGAGGATCCCAAATGCGCGGAATACCCGCGATTAAACCGCCCACGAACGTAATCACCAGCCCGGCCATGAGTCCTTTCGCGGTACCGGCCAGATTTAAGCCCATCACCAGTTCGACTTTATGAATCGGCGTGACCAGATAGCCTTCATGCAACCCGCGCGACTTGTCGTCAATGAACGTGATTCCGCCGCCGATCATCGCCACGATGAAAATCGCCATGGCAATCGAGCCGGGAAGCAGATACTTGATGTATTCCGTGTACGGGTAGATTTCCACCACGTTGAGAGCGATGGGGCCCGGCAGGCCGGCGCTCACTTGCGGAGAATTGAGCTGATCCACCGCGCTCTGCATTTCCGATTCGAGCGAATTCGCAATCGTCTGATCGCTGTTGTCCACCACTAGCGCGAGTTTCGGGCGGTCCTCGCCAAATGAACGCCGCGAAAAATTCTCCGGGATTTCGATGACGCCATGAATCACGCCCGCGCGCAAATCAATCAGCGCGTCCTGCATGGATTGATAGTTGAACACGTGGAACATTTGCGGCCCGGTAGCCACGCCCGCGAAAACTTCTTTGAGCCGCCACGATTCCGTGGTGCGGTCCCGGTCAACGAGACCTACATTTACGTTTTTAATTTTTCCGCCGAAGGCGTATCCCAACACAATGAGCTGCGTCAGCGGAAAAACCATCGAGGCCATCATCAGCGCCGGACTGCGGAAGAATTTCCGCAGGTCGCGTTCCACCAGCGCCCACATGCGATAGAGTTTGATATCCAACTGACGATTCCTTTTAAACCGTACACTTTCTAACGGTACAAATGCGCCACGCTGTACTTCGCCTGGCTGGCCGTGTCGCGAAGGTCCGAGCCCGTGTAATGCAGGAAGACGTCATCGAGCGTCGTGCCCTGTACGCTCACCCGTTTTACGGTGACGTTTCGCTCGCGCGCCAGGTCCATCAACGCCGCAACCGTCGCCGGTCCGTCATTCGAATTGATGTGCGTCACTCCGTCATGTTGCGAAGCGCTGGCCACATGCGCGAGAGCCTGTAGTTGCGCCAGCCAGTCCGCCGGCGCCCCAGTGAACTCGGCTTCGACGATGTCTGTGCCTGGCACGCTGTCCTTCAGATTCGTCGGCGTATCCAGCGCCGCCAATTTTCCGTGGTCCACAATGGCGATGCGGTCGCACAGCTTGTCGGCCTCATCCATGTAGTGCGTGGTCAGCAGAATCGTCAGCTTCGATTCGTTGCGCAAGCGCCGAATCATCTCCCAAACATTTGTGCGCGACACAGGATCAAGGCCCGTCGTAGGCTCGTCGAGGAACATGATTTTCGGCGAATGCACCAGCCCTCGCGCGATTTCCAGCCGCCGCCGCATACCGCCCGAAAATGTCTGCACCAACTTATCTTTGAATTTCACGAGCTCCACGGATTCAAGCAGCCGCTCAATCAGTTTGTCTCTCTCTCCCACCGGAACGCCGTAAAGTTTGGCGTGAATCAGCATGTTCTCTTGCGCGGTGAGTTCCGGATCCGAGGTGAACGCCTGCGGAATAACGCCCAGCACGTGGCGCACTTCGTTGGCTTGGCGGACGATATCGTACCCGCCGATTCGCGCTGTGCCGGAAGTCGGAGGCGTAAGCGTCGTCAACATGCGGATGAGAGTTGTTTTTCCCGCGCCGTTTGGCCCAAGGAGTCCAAAAATCTCGCCATTTTCGACGGTGAAGCTGATGTTGTTCACCGCCACCAGCTCTCCAAAACGTTTCGTCAGCCCGTCCACCTCAATCGCGAACTGACTCGAAGACGTCGGTGTCTCTTGCGTGTTTGGAACCATCGGCGCATTACTCATAAACGCGCCCACCAATGTTTCGCCTGCGGCTGCAAAGATTCAGGGAGCAGAACTGTTGCGGTCATACCCGTAAAGAATCGCTGCTGCGGATTCGGCAGAGAAACCTTTATCGCGAAGGTTCGTATGTCGCGCTTTGTCCGGCTCACGTCGCGCTGCGTCGCAAAGTCTCCCTCCACACCTTTGAAAAACACTTTGCCTTCCGTCATGTCGCCGGAAGGAAGCTGAATCGGCAGCATCTGGCCAAACTTAATCGAGTCAATGTACGTCTCCGGCACGTCCGCGCGTACCCACAGATCGTTCGCATCGAGCAGCACAACAATCGGACTGCCCATTTGCACCACTTCGCCTTGCCGCGCCACGCGCACCGAGACAATTCCGTCAATCGGCGCGTAAATTTTCGTGTAGCCAAGCTGCGTCTGATCCTGCGCCTTCATCGCCGTCGCTTGCTTGAGTTGGGCTTCGAGCGATGCGATCTGGCTGCGCAGCACGTTCACTTGCTTGCGATTCGCCTGCGCCACTCCCAAGGCCGCGTGCTGCGATTTCACCTGGTCGCTCAGCGAATGCACATTCGCCGCGGACGCCTTGTATGTCGCCACGGCCGTGTCGCGCTCCTGCGCCGCAACAATCCCGGACGAATAGAGGCTGACCTCGCGCTTCATATTGGCCTCGTTGAGTTCCAGCGTCGCCTGCGCCTGTTCAAGTTGTGCCTGGCTAGACGTGAAATTCGCTTCCGCTACTTGCAAAGCTGCCGCCGTCTGGCTATCCGTGAGGCTCAAGTTCGCCTCGGCCTGAGTGACCTGCGCGCGCAGACTGCCGATCGCCGCGTCCTGCGCCGCAACTTGGGCCTTGAGCGCCGCCGGGTCAAGCTCCGCAAGCAGCTCGCCTTTTTTCACCGTGTATCCCTCGTCCACGTACAGCTTGATCATCCGGTCGCTGATTTGCGGGCTCACGATGACCTCGTTCCCGTCCACGACGCCAATCAGCGGATAAGCGTTTCCCCGCGGCGTTGTCGTCACATAGACTACCAGCGCGATCAAGAACAGCACGCCCAGCATGATGAAAAATTTCTTGCCGCTCACGAGCGCCTCCCGGGCGAGCGGAACAGGCCATGCTCCAGCAGGCGAATCACCGCGCGCTTATGCTCCTCAACCGCCGCCGGACGCAACGCGTCGCGTCCCAACAAGACGCTGTGTACCGGCGCTCCCGAAAAATAAAAAACAATCATGGCAATGATGTTGATGACCGTGTGTTCCGCATCCACGCGGTGGAATTCGCCGCGCGCGATGCCGCGCTCGATGGCGCCTGTGAGCTGCTCATATCCTTGCCGGAAATACTGCCGCGCCACGCGCCGAAATTCTTCCGGCGACTCCATCATGATGTGCTGCATCAGCCGCGCGTAATTGGGATTGGCGACGCGGAATTTGAAGTATCCGTCAATGAATGCGAGCAGCGTATCCCGCGCGGATGCATGCGGTGGTGTCTCCGCCTCAATCAGCCGGCTGGCCTGTGCGAAGAGATTCTCGAACACCGCGCGGTGCAACCGTTCCTTGCTCCCGAAATAGTAGTAGAGCATCGCCTTGTTCACGCCCGCCGCGTGCGCGATTTCGTCCGTGCGCGCTCCGGCAAGCCCGCTGGCCGCGAACGCGCGTTCCGCCGCCGCCAGAATCCGCCTCGCCGTCTCGGGATTTTGGACCTTTTTTCGTCCTCGGTGCATGGCTCTCGTGAAGAACTGTATTTATCTAACTAACCGGTTAGTTTAATCGCGATGGGAGCCGCGCGTCAAGGAAGCTAAGTAATTTGGCGGCTTCAGGGAACACCTAAACGGGTCGGGAAGCGAGAGAATAATTTGTACGACGAATCTATCCTTCCAGCGCGCCGCCTGCGCCGGCAGGCAGTTCGATGGAATATTTCGTCCGGGATTTCTCCGCGTGTTGCTCAAGAGCCAGCTCAATCAGCCTGCTGATCAATTCCGTGTACGGAATGCCGCTGGCTTCCCACATCTTTGGATACATGCTGATGCTGGTGAACCCGGGAATGGTGTTGATTTCGTTAAGGAAAACTTTATTTGTGCCGCGCTCCAGAAAAAAATCCACGCGCGCCATGCCCGCGCATTCAATCGCGCGATAGCCGCGAACCGCATACTCCTGAAATTGCGCAACCTGCTTCTTGGCAAGCTTTGCCGGTATTTCAATCTGCGAACCGGACTCCAGGTACTTCGCCGCGTAATCGTAATACTCACGATGCGGAATAATTTCACCGGGCACGGAAGCCTTCGGCTCTTCATTCCCGAGCACGGCCACTTCGATTTCCCGTCCGCGAATGGCACGCTCCACAATGATCTTCAGCGCGAATTCCGCGGCCAAATCCATCGCTCCCGGAAGTTCCGCTGCGGCGCTCACACGCGTCATTCCCACGGACGAGCCCAGCGTCGCCGGCTTAACAAACACGGGAAAGCGAAATTTCTTTTTGATGGCGACCAGCGCTTTTCCGCGATTCGTTTCCCATTCGTGCCGCGAAATCGCCAGATAGTCCACAATCGGAATCTTCGCGTCGCGAAAAAGCCGTTTCTGCACGTCTTTGTCCATTCCCACCGCGGAGCCAAGCACTCCCGCGCCAACGTAAGGAACTCCCGCTAGGTCGAGCAGGCCCTGCACGGTCCCATCTTCGCCGAATGTCCCATGCAGCACAGGAAAAATCACATCCACCTTCACGCTCGGCTGCGCGCCGCCTGAGTTTCCCAACGGCACGAGCGCCGAAGCGCTGGGATCCGGCGGCAGCACCACGCGCTCGCCTGTCTTCAGCAGTTCCGGCAAAGCCTTAGGCTCCGCCATTCGCAGCGCCGCGGGACCAACCAGCCATCGTCCGTCTTTTGTAATTCCAATCGGCACCGCCTCGTATTTTTCCGCGTCCAGCGCGCGAATCACCGAGGCCGCCGATGCCAGCGACACTTCGTGCTCACCCGAGCGCCCGCCAAACAAAATTCCCACGCGTAGCCGTTTTTTGTTTTCCATTTAGAGAATTTTCTTCCCGAGGCCGGAGAGGACCAGTTCGACTCCCAGAATTGCCGTCTTGTTATGCAGGTCAATGACCGGATTAATTTCCACCAGCTCAAATGAAACCAACGCGTGGCTGTCCGCAATCATTTCCAGCGCCAGATGCGCCTCGCGATAAGTGACTCCGCCGCGCACCGGCGTTCCAACTCCCGGCGCCTCGCCGGGATCGACAAAATCCATATCCAGGCTGACCGCCACTCCATTCGTGTCATCGCACGCGAACCGCAGCGCCTCGGCCATCACGTCGCGCATCCCGCGCTCATCAATTTCGCGCATCGTAAAAATATGCACGCCGGATTTTTTCACCAGTTGCCGCTCTTTCGCGTCCAGTTCGCGAATTCCTACCATGGCGATATTTTGCGGCTCGATTTTTGGCTTGAACCCGCAAAGCTCAGTCAATTCCGGCGCGCCGTAGCCCATCACCGCGGCGAGCGGCATCCCGTGAACGTTTCCCGACGGGCTCGTCTCCGGCGTGTTCATGTCGCCATGCGCGTCCAGCCAGATGAATCCCACGCGCTTCGATTGCTTTTTGTAGAACGAAGCTACTCCCGCAGCGGATCCCGCCGCGATGGAGTGATCTCCCCCCAGAACGAGCGGCATCATCTCGTCCCCGAGCGTGCGCTCCACCGCATCCGCCAGACCCTGGCAAGTCTCGGAAATTTCCTTCAAGTATTTCGCGCGCTTATCGCCGTAGTGCTGTTCTTCCGGCTGCTTCACGGCAATGTTGCCGAAGTCTTCGACCTGATATCCAAGCTGCTTCAGCCGCGCCTGCAATCCCGCCACGCGCAGCGCCGAAGGCCCCATGTCCACGCCGCGGCGGTTCTGCCCCAGGTCCATCGGCACACCGAGAATCCTAATTTTCTGCGCCATGCGCTGCTTATCCCCCTGAAATTTGGCAGGCGAAGCGAACCCTAAGGATAGACCCTGTACAACATGCGAGGGAACGGAATTACTTCGCGAATGTGCTCGGTTCCGCAAATCCACGCCACGGTGCGCTCCAGCCCCAGCCCAAATCCCGCGTGCGGCACGCTGCCGTAACGCCGCAGGTCCAGATACCACTCGAACGATTCCTCCGGCAGTTTGTGTTCGCGCAGCCGGCGTATCAGCGTCTCGTAATTCGCCAGGCGCTCGCCCCCGCCGATGATTTCGCCGTAACCTTCCGGCGCGATCATGTCGAAGCTCAGCGAAAGCTCCGGCCGCCGCGCATCGGTAGCCATGTAAAACGCCTTCATCGCCGCGGGATAATGGTGAATCATCACCGGCTTTTCGAAATTCTTCGAGATAATGGTTTCCTCGTCTCCGCCAAAATCATCGCCGAACTTCGCCGGATTTCCCGCCTGATTCAGCACTTTAACCGCTTCTTCGTACGTGACGCGCGGAAACGGCGGCGTGATTTTCTCCAGCTTTTTCACGTCGCGCTTGAGCATTTCCAGTTCGCGCGCGCGGTTTTTCACGCACGATTGCACCATCGCGCTCACCAGCCCTTCGCCCAGCAGCATCATGTCTTCCAAATGCGAATACGACGCTTCCGGTTCGAGCATCCAGAATTCCGTCAAGTGCCGCCGCGTCTTCGATTTCTCCGCGCGAAATGTCGGCCCGAACGTATAAACTTTCCCCAGCGCCGCCGCCGTCGCTTCCACGTAAAGCTGCCCCGATTGCGTCAAATACGCTTTCTGATCGTCAATGTAGTCCACTTCAAAAAGCGTCGTCGTTCCTTCGCAGGCCGCCGGCGTAAAAATCGGCGCATCCGTAAGCGTATAATCCTGGCTGTCCATAAAGTTTCGCGCCGCGCGCTCCGCCTCCGCGCGAATCCTCAAAATCGCCGCCTGCCGGGGCGTGCGTATCCACAAATGTCGCTCGTCCAGCAAAAAATCCACGCCGTGCTCTTTCAGTTGAATGGGATACGGCCGCGATTCCGGCACGCGCTGCACCACTTCCACCGCGCTGACGTGCAATTCATACCCTCCCGGAGCGCGCGCCTCCGCCGCAACTTTTCCGGTGACAATCACGCTCGATTCTTGCGTCAGTCCCTTGGCCGCCTCGAACGCCGCGGGGCTTTCCTTCTGCGAAATCACTCCCTGCACAATCCCGGTTCCGTCGCGGAAAATCGGGAAGAGCAATTTCCCCGATTCGCGCAAGTTGTAGAGCCACCCGCGAACCGTTACCTCTTTTCCCGCATGCTCGCCGAGTTTTTCAATCGTTACAACCGGCATGGATACCTCTGCCCCTTTCCTTTTAGCAGGATTCTGCAAGCTGCTGTTTTGTCAGGGCATGGCTTGAGCCATGCCGTAAATGCCGCCAATCAGAGCGGCTTCAGCCGCTGAGGTACGTCTTCTCTGGTCTTATTCCCCCGTATTAACCGACGAAGTTCATGAATTCGCGGCCGAGCGCTTCGCCGCAATGGACTTTTCCAGCTTCTCGAATGCCGCGGTCACATCCGCCAGCGAAGGCGCATTCGCTGCCTGCGCGCGAACTTCAATCGCCACCGGAAATTCCGTCTCCCCGCCGCACAAAATTCCCATTGCCGCGTCCCAATCCACCGTGCCGCTGTAGGGCAGCAGATGCTCGTCTTTCTCCCCATGATTGTCGTGCGCGTGCGCCATCACCGCATGTTCGCGCATCGGCTCAAAGCTGATCTCCACTCCATCTTCCATGTGCGCGTGCCCTACATCGAAGCACAGCTTCAAAGGCAGCCGCGTATCCACGATGAAGTGCCGCAAATTCGCCGGCGCTCCCAGCTCTCCCGGAGTGTTTTCCAGCGCAATGGTCACGCCGCGCTGCTTCGCGAAAATGCTCAAATGCTCCAGCGAATTGAAGGCTGCATCCATCTTGCGCGGATCGTTTCCCTCGCGTCCGCTGCCGATGTGCTGCACGAGATACCGGAACGGTATGCGCTCGGCAATTTCCAGCGTGCGCTTCACTTCATCCACCGCATCGAGGCGCCGAACGCGCTGCGGGTCGGAAATCGAGAAGGGAATCCCGCTCTCGCGTTTTCCCGGCAGCAGATCCCGCTCGACCGGAGAATGCAGCGAATGCACCGTCAGGCGATGCTCGTTAATCCATTCTGAAAGCGTGCGAATCGCCGCCGCCGAGCGGTAATTCAGGTGCACCGGCGTGCAATAAATCTCCACGTTCGTGACGCCGCTCTGCGCAATTTCCGCCAGCAGCGCCGAAGTCAGCGGCTCGTCCGAATAGCGATAGGTTGAGAGTATGCGCAGCATCATCCGGGTAATCTCCGCTCGCAGAGGACACGCTCAGTGAACGCGCCGCCACCTCGCACGCTGAAAAGCCGAATCTCTATGGTCTTTGGAAAGTTCTCCGGCGTCAATAGCCGCGCGCCACGCCGTCTCGCCGCGGGTCAGGCGCTCCCAGCCGCTCGCCCGTTTTTGGATCAATGCCGATGGCTTCCACGTTGCCGATCCACGATGGACGCGGCGCCAGATGATAGCCTCGCTCTTCCAATTGCTGCGCTACCTTGTCGGGAAACGTTCGCTCCAGCAGCACCACGTCCGGCATCCATTGCTGATGGAAGCGCGGCGCGTCAATCGCTCCTTGCGCGCTCATCCCCAGCCAGGCCCAGTTCAAAATGCTCAGCAGCGTCGCCGAAATAATGCGCGGCCCGCCCGGCGATCCGGTCACCAGGCTCAGCTTTCCGTCGCGCAACACGATCGTCGGCACCATCGAACTCAGCGGACGGTGCCCCGGCGCAATCGCGTTTTTCTCCGATTGCAGCAGCCCGAACATGTTCGGCTTCCCCGGCGCGCTGGTGAAGTCATCCATTTCATCATTCAGCAGGAATCCATCCGTCGTGGTCACGCCCGAGCCGTAAAGATCATTCAGCGTGTAGGTGTTCGCCACTGCGTTTCCGTCCGCATCCACCACCGAATAGTGCGTGGTATGCGTGTGCTCCGACTCATTCTCGAGAATCGCTTCCGCTTCTTCTGTATTGAGTTTTTGAATGGCGATATGCCCCGATGCTCCGCGCAAGTTGTCGAACGGTGCGGGATTTCCTGCGCCAATCTCTTTGCTCGAAGTCGCATCCATGGGATTGATGGAAGCCCGCCGCTCCGCCGCGTACCGCTCGTTCAGCAAACCAGCCACCGGCACGTGCGTAAAATCCGAATCGCCCATGAAAGTCGCGCGGTCCGCAAACACGCGCCGCATCGCTTCAATCACCAGATGCACCGACTGCGCATCGTTCCAGGAACGCAAGTGATACGGCTTCAGAATATTCAGCGCCTCCAGGATCGCCACTCCGCCGGAACTCGGCGGCGGGCTGGTGATAATCGTCCATCCATTTCCATCCGCGTGATACGTTCCGTTGAGCGGCTGCCGGATTTTCGCGCGATAGCTCGCCAGGTCCTGCATGGTAATCAGCCCGCCGTTCTTTGCCATCTGCGTCGTCAAATCTTTCGCTGTTTGCCCGCGGTAGAATTCCTCCGGCCCGTTTTTCGCGATGCGCTCCAAAGTCGCCGCGAGTTCCGGCTGCCGGAGCGTTTCGCCCTCGGAATACATCGCGCCGTCTTTCAGGAAAATTCTCTTGCTCTCCGGAAATTTTTCCATCCGGTCGTGTCCGGCGCGCAGCGAAGCGGCCAAAATCCGATTCACTGCGTAACCTTCTTTCGCCAGATGAATGGCCGGGGCCATGTCTTCTGCCAGCGTCAATTTGCCGTACGTTTTCGCCGCCAGCGCCAGCCCTGCAACCGTCCCGGGCACTCCAATCGCGCGATACCCAAGCGTGGAAGCGCCGGGAATGATATTTCCCTGCGCATCAACGTACATGTCGCGCGTCGCGCGCTTCGGCGCCTCTTCGCGATAGTCAATGAATTTCGCGCGGCCGTTCCTCATACGCACAAGCATGAACCCGCCGCCGCCGATGTTTCCCGCCGCGGGCTCGACCACCGCCAGCGCGAATCCCACGGCTACTGCCGCGTCAACCGCGTTTCCGCCCTTCTTCAAAATTTCCACGCCCGCTTCCGACGCCAGCGCTTCATCGCTTACCACCATCGCGTGCTCGCCGCGCACTGCCGCCGAGGGCCATTTCGGCTGCGCAGGCCCTTCCGGCGAACTGTATTCGCGAGGCTGCGCCTGCTTTTGTTTGTTGGGTTGAGATTGTGCGAGAATCGCGCTCGCCGAAAAACACAAAATCGCCGCAAAAAATGTAGTTTTACGCATAACTAGCCGAATCTATTCCTTTGCCCTCCGCCCGTCAACCCCGCGCAAAATTCTGGGCCTGACGTGGGCAGGTGCACTGAACCAGCTCGCGAACCCAGCGACAACACAATGCTCAGCACCATGCCTATCTGATGCCACTGCGATTATGTCCCGCAGATGCGCCCTAAAAACTCCAGTACATGCCCAAACATCAGATCGGTCGCGGCGTCGTCATAAGCCGGCAGATCGGGGTCAGCGAAAAGATGCCCTGAGGCGCTATAGACGTGTTGCTCGAAAGCGGCGCCCCCAGCACGCACGCGCTCCGCCAGCGTTTCGATCACTTTGTCGTTCCGCAACGGGTCCTTGTCCGCAAAATGCACTTGGACGGGCGCGCCTTTCGGCCACTTCGTCCAGCCGAGATCGCGAATCGGCAATGGCGCATGCATCAGAATCGCTCCACGCGCGCCCGGCCGCGTTGCCGCAAGCAATTCGGCGCATGCTCCGCCGTTGGAAAAGCCCGCGTAAACAACGTCATGGCGCAAATGAGAAACGGCGGCCTGGCTGCGGGCCAGCATGCCATCAAATCCCAGTTCCTGAATTTTGCGGACGGCATCCATTCTGTCGCTGAAGACTTCTCCGTCATAGAGATCAGGCGTATGCACTTGATAACCGCACTGACGCAGCCGCTCCGCCCATTGCAGCACTCCCGGTCTGAGCCCATACGCAGAGTGGTACAACACCACCTCTGGGTTGCCGATAAGTGTGGCTTTGGACAAATTGTCATCCGTCATTCAAAACTCCCTTAAGCTCGGTTCTGCTGAACATAGCTCTCGAATTTGGCCCGATGCTGCCGCACGCTTCGTCCACAGCTGCGCGGCGAGCGCAAACACCGCCGGAAAACATTCCAGCACGTAGCGCGGCTCCGGCCCCTCCACTGTCGTAAGAAACGCCGTACGGATGACGATGAACGCCACGAGCGCCATAGCCATCGGATTTCTCCAGCTCCGCCACGCGCCAATAAACGCCATCACGCCGTACGCGATGCCAATCAAAAACAATCCCAGCGAATAGCAATACTCCGATTCGCTGTCCTGCCACCATTTTGCGATCGGCCACAAATGCCCGGAAAGCGGCAGCATCTCGATTCGCGGCGCGAACCACAGCGTCAGCGCCCGCAGAAGCGGCACCGTCACGTACGTTCGCAGCGGATGCCGCTCCGTCCGCTCCCGCGCGATCTCCCCAAATTGCCTATCCAGCTCCGGTGTCATTTTCGTAGATTCGTTGTACTGAGCCAGCAACCGCAATACATTTTCCCGCTCCGCCTGGGAATCAAACGCCGACGCCGGCAAATCCTGCGGATGAATCTCCTCTCCATCCACATTCCACGAAACCGTGAATACGTCTCCAAACCGCCACAGCCACGTTTTTTCCCACGACGAAAACCCCGCGTGAACGTATTCCCCGGGCATTTCTGCGTTTCGCGGCGCGAGGAACTGCACCTCGTGCAGCACTTGCCAGTTTCGCGCCACCCACGGCAGCAGCGGCAACGCTAATCCGACGGCCATCAGCGCCGTCGCGCGCGCCAGTTTCGCCCAATTCGCAGGCCTTCGCCACAACACCACCAGCACAACTCCCACTCCCGCCAGCAGCAGCGGCGTCTCCGGACGCACCAGCGTCCCAAACCCCGCCACAATTCCGCCCAGCAGCCAGCGCATCGAATTGCCGGCGTTCGCGCCGACTCCGCGCGCCTCCTGCGCTTCTCCCGCGAATAAGCGCTCCTCCCGCATCGCCTCCAGCAAAACGAGTAGCGCCAGCGCTGTCAAAAACGTCGCCAGCGTCTCCGTCAGCACCACTGCCGTGTAATTCGCCGTGAACGGACACACCGCCGCCATCCACAGCGCCGCGAGCGCCACCCGCGAACGGCTCGCCTTCGGCGCAATCACCGCCGCAATTCCCGCCGCCAGCACGCACGTCAGTACGTCAATCCCCGCCTGCGCCAGCATTACCGCCCGCGCGCTCTCGCCAAAAACCGAATAAATCCCCGCCAAGAACGCCGGATACCCAGGCATACGAATGTCCACCGCCTGCAATCGCCCCAGCACGTCCAGTCCGTAAATGCCATGCCTCAGCCAATTCTCCGCAAGCTCCCGGTAAATCGGCGTGTCGCCCGCCTCAAAAAACGGAAACTGCCACACAAAATAAATCCTCAGCGCAATCGCCGCCAGTACAGCGCCAAGCGCGCCCAGGCGCATCTTAGTAGAGTCATTCATTGGCACAATTTCCGCACGCGGCCCGCCGCCCACCCAGCCTTTTGCGGCATACTGTATCCCGCGCCGTGCGAATTTAACGGATTTCCACGCGCGCGAGGCGTTACTCGAAAAGTTCGGAACCGGCTTTAGCTTGGATTGTCCCTATGGTGAAACGCAAGCCCATTTTCTACGACGAAGAGCGCCGCCGCTGGCGCCGCACGCGCCGCGTTCTCGAAATCAGCGGCATCCTCTTCACGCTCCTAATCGTCACCTTTTTCGTCAACATTCTGCGCCGCCCCCATCTGCCCGAACTTCTGCTGCCGTCGCGCAGCCCGCTTTATCGCCCCGTCGCCGATTCCCATACTCGCCGCTCGCTCGCAAAGCCCAAGCACGCCGTCGTCCGCCGCACCCGCCTGCGAAAAGTCGCCGCCATCGGCGACATCCCCGAGCAGTACGATCCCCTCCGCGCCGCCTTTTACGTCAATTGGGACTCCAACAGCCTCGCCTCGCTCGAACTGCATTATCACGACATTGACCTGCTCATCCCCGAAGAGCTCCACGCCGCCACCGCCGACGGCTCTCTCGCCGTGGACCGCGATCCCAAGCTCGACGCCTTCCTCAAATCCATCAATATCGAGCTCCCGCAAATGCCGCTCGTCAACAATTACGACGGCCGCGACTGGCAAATTGAGCCCATGGCCAAAATGCTCGCCAGTTCCGCCGCTCGCCAGCGCCTCACCGCCGCCCTCGCCGATTACGCTTCATCCAACAAATCCGCCGGCATCGCCGTGGACTTCGAAAATGTCCCCGACGAAGCCCAGAAAAATTTCACCGAATTTGTCCGCGAACTCGGCCTCGCCCTTCACGCCGACCGCCTGAAACTCATGGTCGCGCTCCCCGCCGCCGATTGGACCTACGACTATAAATCCATCGCCCTCTACTCCGACGCCATCATCCTGATGAACTACGACTTCCACTGGCCGCAATCCGCCCCCGGCCCCATCGTTTCTCAGGATTGGTACCTGAAAAATCTAAACGCCATCATCAAAATGGTCCCGCCGCAAAAAATCGTCATGGGCATCGCCAATTACGCCTACGACTGGCCCACCGCCACCAAAAAAGATCCGCATCCCGTCGCCGACCCGCTCTCTTTCCAATCCGCATGCGTTCGCGCTCTCGAATCCGACGCCCAAATTCAATTCGATTCGGCCTCCCTCAGCCCTTTTTATAATTACGAAGACGAAAACAACAATGTCCACAACGTCTGGATGCTCGACGCCCTCACTGCTTACAACGAACTCCGCGCCGCCGACCGCGCCCATCTCTATGGCGACGCGCTTTGGCGCTTCGGCTCCGAAGACCCTTCCATCTGGGACATCTGGGATGCCGCGCACACCACTCCGCAATCCCGCGACGCGCTCACAACCATTCCGCCCGGCTATGATTTAATCCTCGAAAACGCCGGCGACCTCTGGCGCATCACCGCCGAACCGCAAAGCGGCTCGCGCACTTTTCAATATGACGCTGCGAACGATGTTTTCACCGACGAATCCATCACCAAATTCCCGCTCGCCTGGCGCATTGACCGCATGGGCGGCCCCAATCCCAAACTCCTCGCGCTCACCTTCGACGACGGCCCCGATTCCGCCTGGACGCCGCAAATTCTCCGCATCCTCGAAGAAAAGCACGTCCCGGCAAGCTTTTTCGTCATCGGCGTCGAAGCCGACCGCTACCCCAATATCGTCAAACGCGAATACGCCGACGGCGACGAAATCGGCAATCACACCTACACGCATCCCGATTTCGATTCCGCTTCAAAAACCCAAATTGAACTGGAATTGAACCTCACTCAGCGCCTGCTCGAAAGCAATCTCGGCGTGAAAACGCTTCTCTTCCGCCCGCCTTACGGCATTGACGAAGAGCCTGAAACCGCCGCCGAAGTTTCCAATCTCCCCATCCCGCAGTCTATGGGCTATCTCCTCGTCGCTGGACACATTGACCCGCACGATTGGGGTGAGGAAGGCAACGTTCCTCCTCCGCCCGCCGACACCATCGTGAAGCGCGTCGTTCAGCAGGTTGACAGCCGCCCGGGAAATATCATCATCATGCACGACGGCGGTGGCAATCGCAGCCACACCGTCGCCGCGCTGCCCCAAATCATTGACCAACTCGAAGCTCAGGGTTATCGCTTCGTCAGCGTCTCCGATCTCTTGAATCAAAAGCGCGCCGAAGTCATGCCTCCGCTCTCAGAAAAAGAAAAAATTTTCGCTCGTGCTGACGGCATCACGTTCGATCTTTTCCACTGGCTCCGCGTCATCATCGCTTTCATCTTCGTCGCCGGCATCGCTCTGGTCAGCGGACGCGCCCTGTTCATCGGCCTGCTCGCGCTCGCTGAAAAATTCCGTCCCGCTCCGAA
>DASUAV010000084.1:0-33618 GCA_035763605.1 Candidatus Acidiferrales bacterium | reverse complement strand
CACTTCGGCCTGGAAAAATTTGTGAAAATGTGGCGAGTCATGGGGAATGTAAATCCAGGCTGACTGGGTTTCCCCACCGATCGGGAATTCGAGTGAAATTCTCACAAAACTGAAAAGCTCGCCCGGCGGCCCCGCCCAAGGTATCCGTGGTGTTGTGTAATCGGGATTCTCGATTCGTAGCGCAGATCGAAGGCGAAGATTGATCGATGCTAAATGGCAGACCTGAAGTTCGGGAAGTAAGTCGAGGAAGTAAGGCATCTGGCGCTTAAGCGTTTCCTGAGCGGCTCGAAGCCCGGGGATTACCGCGCCATCGATGCTAACCATTTCTGAATCGCCCAATTCGACGCGATATTATCATGCGTTCGTCGCTAATGGTGGAAGGCGCGGTAGAGGTCGAGGAGGATGGGCCAGAGGACGGCTGCGGCGAGGAGGATGGCGGCGATTTTGCGGCTGGGAGTGAATGCGAATTGCGGGGCGGCGTTAGGGCTGTGGCGTTCGCAGAAGCCGTCTTCGCCAGCGGCGCGCCAGCAGCGCTGGCCGGAGGCGTTGAGGTGCAGGCATTGTGCGGCGGCAACAGATGGGCTCGTTGTCAGGTCTGTGTTCATAGTGACGGGCACCGCTTGGCCCTACTAATCCAATAAACCTCGGGAATATAGGCGGTCATACGTGGCGATATCGGCTGCGCGTTCCGGCGCGAGGGCGCGAAAAATCTGGGATGCGAACGCGAATGGAGCGAGGCCATTCGCGGTGATGACGTTTCCGTCGGTGACGGCGCGCACTTTCTCGTAGAGATTGTGGCCTTTGTACGGAGGCACAAATTTGGGAATGAAATCGTAGCCATTGCTGGTATGACGATGATCGTCGAGCAGTCCTGCATGAGCTAATGAAAGTGTGGCAGCGCATATTGCGGCGACGGGACGGCCTGCTTTGCTGATGGCTCGAATGAATGAAGTGATTTCGGGTATTTCTTGCCGCATCCAGGTGTCGCCGCCGGGAAGAATCAGGATCGCTGCGCTATCAGGCTGCGCTTCGCTGACGAGCAGGTCCGGGAGAATTTTCAGGCCGCCCATGCTCGTCACAGCGTTTTTTGCGGCGGCGACGGTTTGAACAGAGAAGCCGAAGGTTCGACGCAGCTCGGCTAGAGCTGATGCGGGCTCCCAATCGGCGAAACCGTCAAAGACAAACACGTACGCAGTTTTATTCGGCATCGTCCCTGCATACCATGCATTGAAGCAAGCCGCAACGGGGTGCGTCGCTATCTGATTGGGCAACGGCGGCGGGGTAGGTCGTCACAGGGCGAAGGGGTTCTGCTAGAGTCGAATGAGCAGCGCCGAACCGCGTCCATGCCGGAAAATGCCACTGCAACGCCGGGCCGCCCAGCGCGCCTGAAGCTCGAGCCGTATCGTGCCGAGCTGCGCCTCAGTTCGCTCACGCCGGGAATCGATAACATCCATTACGACGTTTTTCTGAGCCCGCGATTTTTGGAGACTTCGCGGCAGTATCTTTCTGTGGCGGTACGCAACGCGGCGAATTTGCAGCAATTTTTCGGGCGGGAATCGCGGCAGACGACGCGGAATCCGGATGCGGCGCAGTTCCGCAAATTGCTGACGGATTTGCTGCAATCGGGAATCACGCGGGCGCAGTTCGAGAAAAACATCGAGTACGATTTACTGTTCCGGCTGGCGGTGCTGAAATTTTTGACGCAGGAAATCTCGAGCGAGTTCGCCAGCCTGGTGGTGGAATGCAAAGAAGAAATTCGCACGCGGGGAACGCATTTCGAGCACAGCGAACAGGCGCACGTGCGGCGGGCGCAAATTGCGGAGCTGCAGTCGAACCGCAAAGCGGTGGTGCGTCGCGTGGGGCAGTCGCTCTTTCATACATTGAAGGAGCTGGATGAAACGGTGCTGGCGAAGTCGCGGCGCGCGATGTTCGGGGAGGATTTTGGCGAGACGTACGAAATGCTGACGAACCGGCTACTGTTTGTGGAGAACGGGAACGATGACGCGCTGTTCCTCGAACACTACGTGGTGCTCGGAAATTTCTTGCAGGACCCGGACCGCTTCGAAAATTTCGATTCACTGATGATTGATTTTTTGCGGGACTTCGTGATTACGGACGCGAACACGCAGGAGCTGCGGCACGCGCAGGAAGTTTACGGGAAATTGGTGGAGCAGGCGCTGGGGAAGCGTTCGGAACTGGCGAAGCTCGAAGAGGAGCAGGAAGAAGTTCTGCGAAAAGTTGGTGGCACAGACGGATTTTTGCCAGGGATTTTCAAGCGGCGCGGCGGGGCAGAAGCGGAAATGAATCTGGCGGTGCTGCGGCGGCGGCAAGCGGATGTGGAGTTCAAGCTGGCGGAGATTGGGCCGGAGCTGGACGGGGCGAAGCAGAAAGTGGATTTCCTGACGGAGGAATTCCGCAACCGTTTGGGAGATTATTTGAACGATCCGCAGAATGCTCGGCGGCTGTTTGATCCTTCGCCGGATTCGGGAGACAGCGGGGACGCAGAAGTGCGCGGGCGTTTGCTGGAGGAGTGGCACCGGCGGCTGGAAGATAAGGATTTGATGGGGTACGTGCTGGCAAGCTATGAAGTTTGCAATTTGTCACCCGATTTTTGCCCGCCGGTACACTTGCAGCAATTGCGGCGGGCGCTGCTATCGAAGGATGAATTGAAGCGCGTGGAAAAAGTGCTGAGCCAGTTCCCGGCGCGGAATTTTTCGCTGAAGCGCATCGAGGAGGCAGCGAAGGCGCTGCGGAAATGCTCGAAGGAGGATTCGCGAGCAGCGGCGCTGCGGTTCGCGCAGGATTTAATGAGGCTGCGGCGGGACAAGAGGAATTATCACCACGTGTCGGCGCTGATGGAAAAGATCGCGCTGGTGCGTTCGGACCGGCAGCGGGAGCTTTCGCGCGCGAACAACAGTCTGTACGAGCTGGTGTTCGCGGACGAGCGGGGCGCGGCGGACGATCCGGTGGTTTCGCACGTAGTAATCAAAGCGGACGTGAGGGGTTCGACGGAGATTACCAAGGATTTGCTGGCGCGGGGGCTGAATCCGGCGTCGCATTTCAGTTTGACGCTGCACGAGCCAGTGAAGCGGCTGCTGGAGCGGCATGGGGCGGCGAAAGTGTTCCTGGAAGGGGACGCGATTATTCTGGCGATTTACGAGACGGAGTCGAACCGCGCGAATCAGCGAGCGGTGGCGAAAGCGTGCGTGCTGGCGCGGGAAATTATCGAAGTGACGCAGGCGTACAACGCAAAAGCGGAGGCCAGCAATTTGCCGCGGCTGGAATTGGGCGTGGGGGTGGCGTTCCAGAATTCGGCGCCGTCAGTGTGGTCAGACGGGGAATCGAAAATCATGATTTCGAAGGCGCTGAATCTGTCGGACCGTCTATCGAGCTGCTCGAAAATGGCGCGGCGGATTTTCAAAGAGAATCCTTCGCCGTTTCGCGTGTTCTTGCTACAGACGGTGATCCAGGGCGCGGCGGAAGAAGAGGGAGACGAGCTGCTGGTGCGGTTCAACATGAATGGAATCGAGATGAATGAGGAGGCGTTCCAGAAATTGACGAGCGAGATTTCGCTGTTCCCGCTGGAGGGAAGTTTTCCGATGCCGTGGGGCAAAGACCGCGCGCAGTTGTATTACGGGGAATTGCCGTCGGGCGACGCGCTGGAGCCGATTGTGGTGCGGCGCGGGATGACGCGGGAATTGCAGGCGGGCGGAAAAGTTGGGGAGCCGATGGCGCGTCCATATTTTGAGGTGTGCGTGAATCCGAAGCTGCTGGAATTGGCGCGGAAGAAAGTGGCGGCGGTGAAGAAAGCGTGAAAATGAGTGGTTAGTGACCCTTCGCCTTCGCTCAGGGCAAGCTAGTGGCGAGTGGCGAGGAAAAGCAGATTTCTGCAGTGCTGCTTCAGCGAACAGCGGAACCGGGGGTTAACACCGGGTTTGGTCAACAGGCCAGTTTCTCACCCGAGAGCGCTATGATGGGTAATAAAGCTGTAACGATCGCTGCGCTAATCTTAGTTCTGATTGCTCTGACAGTTGGGGTGTGCTCGTGTGGCCAGCGAATGACCTCGTCTGTCATAAGCGATAGTCGTCTTGTCGTCGGTCCTCAGTGGGTTCAAGTGGAGTTGCCACAGTCTTTCGCGACCACATGGGACTATCAGCTCGTCGAGCTAACGCTGGTCACAAAGTTTACTCCGAGCGATGATCCATGGGGGATTAGGTTGGATGATGGTTCTGTCGTGCTTCCCCAGGTAAAGCTGATTACGAAACAGGGATCTGAAGAAGGCCTCGGCTTCGAAGGCTTCCCCGGCTCGAACCGGGTCAGCTTTGGGAATGATCACATTGCCAGAGGATCTTACGTTAAAAAATTGGAAATCCGATCGCCCAAGCCGCTGATCTTATCAAGGATTACTTGGATCTCATACATGCCGCAGGACACGAAAACGGGGAATCCGTAAATGATTGACTCTCATGTTCGCGCTGTCATGCCCCGAAATTCTGAGCTACTAAGGTGACCGAATGGGTGAATTAGACTTACCGACGCGAGTCATGCGTGACAGCAATGAACTTTGGCAGATGGGAGAGCCACGGATGGCGCTGAAGCTCTTGGACCAATCAATCGCAGAGACGATACGGCAAAAGAAGGACCAATGGGTTCAGGTGCTGTGCCGGCATGCCGCGCTGATATCAGAATGCATAGGCGATCTTCCAGGGGCCAAGGAGTACAACGAACAGGCGCTGGCTCATGGACCGGACAACCCAATGGCGCTGTACGGATTAGCCAAAGTTTTAAATGAGCAGGGGGAACCCGAACTTGCCAAGCAATACGCCGCGAAGTGCAAGGAAGCAGTTGTTCGGAGCGGCAGCGAAATCCATCAAGCAGTTCTCGATTTAATCGCCAAGCGATGGCCTGAACTATAGCTTAACCGGAATCACCAAGCGGAGTTGGGCAGCTTCCCTTGTCAATAATCGGCAAGCGGAACACAAAAAGCCGCAGACTTTCGGAGCTATAAAGGCGGAGCGGCGATGAGCGCGAGCGCGTTCGAGACCTGAACGGTGAAATCGGCAATCGCGGATTTGATGCAACTTTAGTGAAGGCGGGGGCGTATGCAGGGAGGGAGGTGCCGATGAAGCGCAACCTACCGCTGGTTATCACGTCGCTGCTGTCCATTCTGCTGATGACATTTCACGTGACGCAGGACACGCTTTACGCCCGTGCGGGAACGGCCGAGGCAGCCGGCGCGACGCTTGTCGTTGCGCCCATTCTGGTTGTGTGGCTGTATGGAACGCTGGTGCAGCCGGAACGGCGATTGGGACACGTGATTATGCTGGTCGGGTCAATCATGGCTATGAGCATGCCAGCTATTCACTTGATAGGGCCCTTGGGCGTGCTCACGCGGCCAGCGCGCGTGTACGGCGGGGAAATGAGCAAGTCCGGGGGAGCATTCTTCTTTTATTGGACGCTGGTGGCGCTGGGGGTGACGGGATTGTTCATGCTGGTGCTCACCGTGCGCGGATTGTGGCAAATGCGTAGCAAGGGGTGAGGCAAAGAGGGTTCTTGGGAGGGGGACCGGGCAGGTTTCTATTTGATCATTTTCGCAGAGCGGCGCAGGCTTCGGCAATGCCACGGTCACAGGCCGTCCTGAAAAGGGAGTCGGCGTGCGCGCGGTCCTTCGGGACGCCGCGACCGCCTGCATACATCAAGCCTAGACTATAGCAAGCCGCAGGGTAGTCAATTTCACAGGCATGTGTCAGGACTTGAGCGGCCTGTACGTGGTCTTTTGCGACGCCTCGGCCGCGGGAATAAGCGTCGGCCAGATTGACGCAGCCTCTCCCGAAATCTAGTTGGCAAGAACGTCGAAAGAATTGCGCCGCGATTTTCTGGTCTCTTGGTATCAACTGTCCTTCGGCATACATCCATCCTACTCGATTGCACCCGTCGCCATCGTCGCCGTCACACGCACGACGATACAGCTCCATGGCCCTCCGCACATCCTTTGGAACTCCGGTGCCCTTTTCATATCGGAAGCCCCAACTGCGACATGCACGGGCATCTCCGGCGTCGCAGGCGCGTTGAAAGAGGGTAATCGCTCGCTTTGAATCTTTGGGAACTCCTCGTCCTTCCTCACACCACCAAGCCAGTTCGTAACATGCGGATGCAAATCCAAGTTCGCACGCCCGTTGATACAGTGCGGCAGCACGCTTGTCGTCGGGCGGGACACCGGCACCAGCGGCATACGAAAGAGCCAAACCAGAGCAACCACCGGCATCCCCTGCATCGCAGGCCTGCGAGAAGAGTTCAGCGGCTCGCTTCTCATCCTTTGCGACTCCTTCGCCTGTCGCGTACTGAAATCCCAAGAGGCTACAACCCCCAGGGTCCCCTGCATTACAGCTGCGCGAAAAAAGTTCAGTAGCTCGTCTTGGATCCCTTGCCACACCTTTACCTCGGAGATAGAGCATGCCCAATCTGGTGCAGCTCTCTGCTTTGTTGTTATTGCATTCTGTTGAGAGCTTCACGGCGTCAGGCGAGTTCTGGTCCTGATGTCGGGTTGGCGAAAGAGCGAGAACCGGAACAACTGCGAAAAGGAGACAAGAATAAAGCTTCATGGTTGAACTCCCGCGAGACGATAATGCATGCGCTCTCTTTCGTATGTGACACAGCTCACCTCAGCGCGGTACGGCCGTCACGAAATAAGCTAGAAAGTCCTGAAAGCGCGCTGTATCTCTGAAACCCGTCTCAGATCATTCCTGACCTGTGCGCCTCGGTCACTCGCTCTCTTTCACTCCCACAAAGACCTGTCTTAGCAAGCGGCATTCGGATGTCAGGGTCTGGACGCAGGATAGAAATTCTTGGGGCCGGTGAAGGTGGGCTGGCCTGCTCGTTCGATTACTTCCTTTTTGCGCTTCTCGCCCGCTAGATGCCAGCGGTGTGCGCGGCGCTCGCTTGTGCCGTTGACGCAAATCTTTTGGAGGCCTACCTGTGCTGACTGCGGCTTCAATAACGGAAGGCGGCAACGTATAATTTGGGCGGAGGCGAAAATGGTCCGGTGACTGTCCCGGCCTTCAAAGCCGGCGATTCGGCTCTTCGCGAGTCGAATGGTGGGTTCGACTCCCACACGCTTCCGCCAAAGTTAGTTCATTTCTGGAGTTCCGGTGCTACAAGACAGCACAAGAGAGCGGCAATCCTAAGGCTGTGCCCGTGGAGAGCAAACCATGAGCAATTCTTTGTTCTATGTCTACGGATTATCTCTGGCATTGGTCCTAATTGTCGTTGGAATGACGCTACTCGTTTCGCCGTCAACATACCTGAAATTCGGTCTTCGTGTGGGCCGACTTATGAGGGTTGCGCGTCCTGGGCTGGAAGTTAAAGTTAAGCGTGGGCCGCACGCGGGCTTTGTGCTTCCGGGATTAGCGGCATTAGCTCTGGGAATCTTCTTTTCTTTGGCACAACGTTTCCGCTCTGTTAGCTACGCTCCGCTGAACTGCGACCGGAATCCGCAACAATTCTCTAGTGCGTTCGGTTTTCTCAACGATTTGGCTGCGCGTCATCGAAGGCGATTGCTGAAGAGTTGGCTTTCGCGACACGAGACGAAGCGGCGAGGCGTTTTTGGCGGGCGTGGCGGACGCGCCAAACCGTCGCGCTGATAATGAGCAGGAGGCAAACTTCGACGAAAACTTTTCCGCCGTCGAGGTAATCCACAGGGCCGCCGGTCAGATTCGGATCCGTCAAAATTCCGTGAGCGAAAAGGCCGATGGCCGCGGCGTAAGTGAGGTAATGGAAAAGCTTCCAGAGATGGCGTCCAAGTTGGATGCGGTAAAGGGAAGTGATGATGACGATGACGAACAGATATAGGGCGGCGGCGCCGATGCTGTTTTCAAACGACTGAAGCGGCGACCACACAGGGAACGCAATATCCACGACGCGGAAAGAGGGGCGCGTGTTCAGCAGCAGAGGGAGCGGGTGGAGGCAGGTGAACGCGAGCGTGGCGTAGCCGGTCCAGCGATGGATGCGAAAAACGTCGAAGCGACGGTGCGGCCAGTAGCGCACCGGGCTGTAGCGCCCGAAAATCATCAGGCCGATGAGGATGTTGGCGGTGGCAAACCCGACAGCGATGAGGCCGATGTACGCGGATAGGTCGAGCACAGACACGCGAAGCACAACTCCGGACGTTCGTTCCCCGCGGCTGTGCGCAGGCTAATATAAGGACGCGGCGGTGGTGGAGCGGGTTTCCTTTGTGAACGAGAGCCCCTAAGAATGGCGCAGGGAATTGGGGCGGTGAAGCGGCCCGCACAGACAGCGTGAATGCCAGGCCCGCCTAGACGCAAAAAAAAGCTTGCAGCGATCTCGATCGAGGCAAAGCGGCGTCGAGACGCCGCACTCCCAAAAAATCTTGTGGCGACGAAGGCGACGAGCAACTCACAAGCCGCGACGGAGCGGGAGAAACCCGCCCCTCCGAAGTTCATCTACAGAGTTTTGAGGAAGTTGACCAAATCGCGTTTCTCCTGCTCGGTAAGGTTCATTTGGAAACGCGTGTTGTAGAATTCGACGACCTCTTCGAGCGTGGCCGCGGAACCGTTGTGGAAATATGGAGCACGCGCCGCGAGCCCTCGCAGCACCAACCCTTTACCTCGGCCAATGTCCACGCAATTCCCTGTCAGCAAAGCCTTGCCCGGATCTGAAGTGTAGACGACTTCGCCGCTGTCCGGGCCTTGGTTGCAGACGAGCTGATAGACGGGAAGATTGGGCATGGAAAGCTGGCTGACAGCAGCCTGAATGACAGGATTGGTTTCAAAATTGACGGTGCGGCTAGTGCCGATTTCGAGTGGCAGCCCAACCGAGTGGTTGCCGATGTTTGGCGCATCGTGGCAAGTGGTGCATGTGCCATTGATGGCGGGTTGATTCAAAGCGTCGTTCAGGCCGCGCACGCTGGTGATGGTAAGCGGATGATTGTTGAAGATTTCTTCGCCACGCGCCACGGAGCGACGATGCGGGTCGCCGGAATCGAGCCATTCCGAATAGAGATTAAAAGCGTTGGAATTGAATTCAGCGCCAGTAGGATCAGCGCCCAAGGCGTCGTTTATGCCGGGGAAGAAGGGAACTTTGGTCAAGAAACGCGGCCCGCCGAGCGCGCCTTCACTATCCAGGCTGCCGATACCGGTATCCACGGTTTGAGCGGAATTCAGCGCCAATTCGAATTCAGCCATTTGCGTTTGTTGCTCGTCGGAAGGGGCGGCGGTGGCCTGCGCGTGGCCGAGAGTTGCGTCCATGGCTTGGTGTTTGAGGTCCGTAACGAGATTTGCGGCGAATGTTTGTTGGTCATTGAGCGGCGCGACAGTTTCTCTGCCATCGAACATTACAGAAGTGATGAAGCGCAAATTCGATGCAGCCAAAGGACGGCGATAAACGGAGACGTTCTGCACGCCGGTGCTATCGGTGACAATGGCGCAGCCATACGGGTCGTAAACCGTCGTCATAGTGAATTGAGGGTTGGCATGAATCCCAACGCTCACGTGAATAAGGCCATACTTCCGAAGCAAACTGAAATCGAGCGGATGGCCGGACGTGGCCGTGGGGCAAACGGCTCCATCCACCGTTGAAAAGAGCGGATCATGGCCATGGGTGTTTTGGAAAATTTCGTTGGCGCGGGCGGCGCTGAGTCCCATAGCATTTTCGGCGCGATGGCATGTGGCGCACGAGCGGCCATTTGTGCCGAGTGATTGGAAGAACGGGCCGCTCTCGTCGAATCTTCCGTTGATGTTGTTGGTTTCCATAACGCCGCTGGAATCGTGGAATGGGAATAGGTTGGGCAGAGATGCCGCGAAAACAGCGGCGGCGGCCACCCCTGCCGCGATGCATCCCAAAAGAGTCTTACGGACACTGGTCGCAAACACACGAGCGAAACTTTCCCTGAACATGCTTCCTCCACGATTCATCCTGGCTTGACACACCCCGCAACCGTGGAGAAGTTGTAGCGGCGGAAGAGCGTGGCGTCAAGAGGAGAAAGGTGTTCAGCGGGTGAGAAATAGTGACTCTCCAGGAGTATGAAAACGAGGCGCTTAGGCTTGCGTTTGGGAACGCGAGCTATTACTATTGGCTGAGTTAAGTCATTCCAGGTAGACAAACCAGCGGTCATGAATGCCCGGCCAAGCCCCGCCCGGTTCGAATTTGGGAACTTTGTTGTCAATCCTGCTGCGCGCACCATCCATAAAGGCAAAATCCGCCTGAAACTGCACCGCCAGCCTTTCGACGTTCTGATGATGCTGCTGGAGCGCGCCGGCGAGGTGGTGACGCGCGAAGAACTGGAAGCCAAGCTCTGGCCCGGTACAGAATTTGTTGACTCTGAGCATGGCCTGAATACCGCGGTCAAGAAACTGAGAAGAGTGCTGGGCGACTCGGCGGAGGAGCCGCGGTTTATCGAGACCGTGCCGCGCGTTGGGTACCGGTTCATAGGTCTCGTGAGCGAGCCGCGAGCGGAAATAGCCACCGCCGAAGATGTGGAGTCACCATCGGCTGTATCTCGGGTGCCTGTGGCGCTTCCCGTGGCTGTCAACTCTCCGATTTCGACACCTGCTTCGAATGGAAGCTTTTGGTATTCGCGGGGCTTTTGGCTGACAGCATTTGCGAGTTTGGCCGCTTTGACGTTGATCTCCTATCTGTGGTCTTCCCAAACATGGAAGCACGAGCCGGCGCCTTCTACCCGCGTAATGCTTGCCGTTCTGCCGTTTCAGAATCTCACGGGCGATCCCGCGCAGGATTACTTGAGCGACGGCCTTACCGAGGAAATGATTGACCAGCTTGGGCGAACTGCTCCCGGGCAGTTCGGCGTGATTGCGCGCACTACGGTTGAGCGATACGCAGACGAAAAGGATTCCTTGCAGCAGATCGGGCAGAGGCTGGGAGCAAAGTACGTTCTGGAGGGCAGCGTACGACGCGATTCCCACGATGTGCGCATTGCGGCGCAACTGGTGCAGGCCTCGGATCAAAAAGTTATCTGGGCCCGCCAGTACGATCGACAACTGACAAGTCTTCTCTCGCTGCAGAGCGAGATTGCCGGAGAAATCGCGGATGAGATTCAGTTGACGCTCGGCGGAGAGCCTCGAGCGGCAGCCGCAAGCAATCCGCCGAACACTTCGTCCTATGAAGCGTACGATCTGTACTTGCAAGGACGATTTTTTCTCAACAAGCGAACTGTCGAAGGATTTGGCCGGGCAGCCGCATACTTTCAGCAGGCGATTGATAAAGATCCAAATTACGCGAGGGCCTATGCCGGCTTGGCCGACGTAGACGCGCTGATTAGCAGCTGGTACGTTGAGTCGCCGGAGGTATACACGCCGAAAGCACGCGCGGCGGCATTGAAGGCCCTTCAACTGGACCCCAATCTTGCGGAGGCGCACACAGCGCTGGGGCTGATTGCGCAGAATTACGATTGGGACTGGCAAACGGCTGAGCGGGAATACCGGCGCGCCATCGAGCTCGAGCCGAATTACGCGACCGCGCATCACTGGTACGCCGAGTGCCTGGCATTGCAGGGACGATTCAATGAGGCATTCGTCGAGATTGACCGCGCTCGCCAGTTGGATCCTTTATCTCTGATCATTTCCGTGGATCGCGCCGCATTTTTCTATTTCTCGCGGCAGTATGATCGAGCGATTGCAGAATTTCGCGCCGTCGAGGCTATGCAGCCGAACTTTCCACGCTCGCAGTTGATTGTCGGCGTATACCTGCAAAAGGGCATGAATGCCGAAGCGCTCAAGTTCCTCAATTTGGGACCGCGACTCGAATTCAGCGACGCCTGGGGATATATGCAGATCGCGCAAGTTTATGGCCGGACGGGCCACCGGCAGGAAGCCGAACGCGCGTTTTCGCATTTGCTGGAGTTGTATTCTCAGGGGAAGGCTGTTTCGACGCAGGTTGCGATTGGCTATATCGCGCTTGGCGATAAAGAAAAGGCCATCGAATATCTGCAGAAGGGTTGCCAAGACCATACCATCTCGACAGCGCTCAAGGTGGATCCGATTTACGATCCGCTGCGGAAGGATCCACGGTTTCAGGAACTGCTGCACAAAATGCATTTCACCCCTTAACGCCAAGCCATCGGACCCATCGCAAACAAATATAGTTTGACGAATCAAACTATTGAGGGCAGTCTTGCCGGAATGTACGAAACGCAAATTCGCAGGCTGATGGACGCGTATCCGGCGATTTTTCTCGCGGCGCATCGGCAGCATGTTCGTTCGGACGAGCGCGGGAAAAGCATTTCGGAGCGGCAGGCGAGCGTGCTGGATCATTTGGACGAGAGGCGCGGCGCGACTCTGTCGAAGCTCGCTGAGCATATGGGCGTGGGGCGTTCGGCGATGAGCATCATGGTTTCGCGGCTAGTTCACGGCGGCTACATTGTTCGCGCGCGGGATGCGAAAAATGGGAGATGCGTTGCGCTGAAGCTGACGCGGCGGGGAGCGCGCGTGAAAGAGCAAAATGCAATTCTCGATCACGAGTTGCTGAAGAGCATGTTTCGCATGATGCCGGCGGCGGAATTGGAATCAGCGCTGCGAGGCGTCGAGAGCTTCGCGAAGTATGCGCGGATTCTGCTGCGGCGAAGAAAGAGAGCGCGTGGATGAAAATTGCGCTGATGGCAGGCGGATGCGTTGCGGCGGTAATTATTGCGGTGATTGTTATCGGGCTGCTCTTGCCGAAGCGGCATGTGGTGACGCGAAGAGCCAGTTACCGCGCCACGCCGGAGCAGCTTTTTCGGCTGATCAGCGGAGAGCAAGGCTGGAGGCCGGATGTGCTGCGCTGCGAAACGTCCACGGACGCGGATGGCCGCGTGCTGCAGCGTGAGACGACGCGAAATGGCGAGACGGTCACATACGAGCTGGCCAAGCGCGTCGAATCCGTTTCTATCGAGCGGCGCATCGTCACACAAAATCTGCCGTACTCTGGGACGTGGATTTTTTCTCTGAAGCCGGAGGGCGAATCAACCGTGGTGCGAATCACCGAAGACGGTGAGGTTTACAATCCCGTTTTTCGCTTCGTTTCGCGATTTATCATTGGCCAGACGCGAACGATTGACACGTACCTGCAGAATCTCGGCAAAGCGACGAATCAAAACATTCAAATCCGCGACTGAGGAGATGCGCGGCGGCTTGGCAGAAGAATGAAGGGAGGTTGGAACTCGTTGCAATTCCGTAAGGCGAGCTTTACGCTGGCTCTCGCGGCGGTCGCCCTCGGAGCCGCTGGCCGAACTCGGACTGACCACTTCGCACAGAAACTCGCATATGTGAATACTCCCGTTTTTCTCGGATTTGATCGGAATGATTACCCGGGCGATACCGCGCTTGATGTGTTGCGAAAAACTTTTGCTTTCGCAGGCTATTGGCTGAATGCGCCGCCAGGCGAAGGCACAACGTCATGGAAAGGGAAGCGTGAAACTCTGCGTGATCACGGCTTCGGATTCCTGGTCCTGTTCAATGGCAGGCTGGACAGGGAATTGCACGCCTCCGAAGACGCAAGTCGCATAGGCACGAACGATGCCTTGGAAGCGGAGAAAAGAGCGCAAATGGAAGGATTTCCGCGGGGATCGGTGATTTTTCTAGACGAAGAGGAAGGCGGAAGGATGCTGCCCGAGCAGCTACAGTACCTTTATGCGTGGATTGACGGTATCAATTCGGCCGGATACCGCGCGGGCGTTTACTGTTCGGGGATTCGCGATAAGGCAGGCGGAGATGGTGTGATTACGGCGCAAGATATTCGAGAAAATGCAGGCACGCGCAGAGTTTTGTTCTTTGTCTATAATGATGCGTGTCCGCCATCGCCTGGCTCTCGTTCTTGACGAAGGGAATCATGCCATCGGGGAGCGGCGTCGCATTTGCGAGCGTTTGGCAGATCGCCCAATCACCGCGCAGGAAAGCTTTGACGGCAAACTGCCGCGCCGCTTACGCGCCAGACGGGAATTGCTATCCGCCTGGTCTTGCGACTCACGGAATTTTCGTCGACGTGGACGTGGCGACTTCCGCAGATCCATCATTTGGACGCTGAAGCTTCCCGTGCGGCGGCGCTACTGCGTTGCGGTTTTTTCGCCGAGCTTGCGCATACGCTCGCGGAGTTTTTGGCGCAGGCCCGCGGGCGCGTTGGGATTGAAAGCCACCAGATACCACAGCGGCTGCGTACGATCTTTGCTGAGCGAAGTGAGCGTGGCCGCGTCGGCGTTAGGATGGCGCGCAATGTTCTCGCGAATCGCGGCGTAGGGATGCCTTGAAAGCCGGCGAAGCGTTTTCGCGGAGACGCGCGGATGCTCGCTGATGAGCCGCAGCAAGTAGTAATCTTCGCCGGGCGTGTCGCGATAAAGTTTGTCGAGAAGTTCCGGCTTGACCTCGGCGCTCAACACGAAGCCCACCTTTTCATCCCACGAGCTGTTGATGCGATTGAGTTCCTGTGTGCGGGCGTGAATCAATTGCTCGACGGCGCGGCGTTCCTGTTCGAGGCGGCCGTGGGGCAACGCACTGTGCTCCAGGGAATCGAGAACGCGCAAGAGATGCTGGCGTTCGCCGAAGACCAACTGCGAAGTGCGCGGCGTTTTTCCCTTCGAATTATTGCTGACCAAGTCGGAGCGTCTCATGATTGTCCTCGAGACCTTCACAGCGATAGCGCGATCCGCGAACTCGCGATGCGAATTGCGTGACGCGCGCTGTGAGATTGCCCGCCGGAAAGAAACTGCCCTGAATGTGAAACGGGTGGACATCCTGCCGAGAGATTCAGCTCGACGTTTCTTCGCGCGGCGGCGCCTAAGTCCACGGAAATTATGCGGCGAAGCAAGGCGGGGCGCAATTCCGTGATGAGCGACAGTTCCTTGATAGCAACATCACTATGGCACTACATGTTCCACTACAAAGAGGCGGAAGGAAGTAGCCGGTCAGCGGACGTAAAATGCTATTCTGCAGATTCATGCAGTGAGCGAAAGAGAGCGTGCGTCCATGAGCGTTTTTGAAAAGCATCGCGAGGAGCTGGAGCATTACGAGACGATGATGGGTCCGCACCGCGGGCGGCTGGCGGTGACGCTCGATCTGCTCACGAATGCAATGGTGCTCATCGGGCAGCACGGTATTTACTGCCGAAGCTCCGCGAATCCGCAACAGCCGCCGATGGACATGCGGATCGTGAATGACGAACTGCAAAACGCGAAGCAGCTCATCCAAAGCGTAATGGAGAATTTGCGCGCGGAGCGCGATGCCAAGGGATAATGCAAATTAACTCGGCTGGAGGAAAGGATTTGAGGCGCGCTCTTCCGCGAGCGTGGTGGCGGGGCCGTGACCGGGGAAAACCACGGTGTTCTCGGGGAGCGGGAGAAGCTTCAGGCGGATCGAGCGGATGATTTCAGGATAGGAGCCGCCCCACAAGTCAGTGCGTCCGATGGAGCCTGCGAAGAGCGTATCACCGGCAAAAAGGCGCGGCGCGTTATCGGAGATTTCATTCGAGATCGAATCGGGGCGCGGCTCGGATTGCGAAGCTTCGCTCGGAGCGGAAATGTGGCGCGAATTTTCTGCATTCGATGAGAGCGGCAGATAGAGGCTGACGCTCCCCGGCGAATGTCCGGGCGTATGCAGGACGCGCATTTCGAAATTTCCCCAGCGAATGGAACTGCCTTCGCGAAGCAGGTCGTCAATCGTCCCGATCGGCGGCGGAGCGATGCCGAGAAATTGCGCCTGCAAGACCATTTGTTGATACATGGGAATGTCGGCTTCGTTCATCAGGACGGGAGCGCTGGTCACATCGTGAAGGCGTTTGAGTCCGCCGACGTGGTCAATGTGCGCGTGCGTGCTGACGATGGCCTTCACCATGAGGCGGTGCTTGACGATGACGGCGAGGATGCGGTCAACCTCGTCGCCTGGGTCAATGACGATGGCTTCGCGCGTCGCGGGATCGCCCACGATGTGGCAATTGCACTGCAAAATGCCAACGGGAAGAATTTCATGAATTAGGGCGTTCGAATTGAGATGTGTGCTCATGTCTGAGTTGAATGGAACTAGCTGCAGCAGGAGCCTTTTTGTTTTGTCGCGGCGGGGAGTTCGAAGACTTCTGCGTCGCCGCCGCTCCAGCGGACTTTGCTTCCCGAATCCATCTGCTCGCGGCGCACGTATCCCATGCCGATCACAGCGCCGAATTTGGGCGACTTCGCGGCGCGCGTGATGAATCCGATTTCGTCGCGATTTTCCGCATCAGCGGTGAAGAGCGGCTCACCTGCGCGAGGAATCGCATCACCGGAAAATTTCAGCATCACGCGACGGCGCTGAATTTGCCCGCGGGAGCGCACGCGCTCGACAATTTCCTGTCCCGTATAGCAGCCTTTGGTGTAACTGATGTGCGAATTCTCGAGCGCGGCTTGATGCGGGATCTGATTTTCGTCGAAGTCCACGCCATACCACGCGAGGCCCTCCTCCAGCCGCATCACGTTCAGCGCCTCATAGCCAACGGGCCCCCCGCCGCGCTTGCGCGCTGCGTTCAAAAGCAAATTCCAGAGTGCAGCAAGATCTTCGCGCGAGCAAATGATCTCCGCGCCAGGGACTTCATCCTGCGAAGTCCGTACAATTCGGCAACGCATGTTGGCGATTGTTTTTTCCGCGTGACTGAGCTGATCCATGGAATTCAAATCCAGGTCACAAAGCTCGCGAAGAATGGCCGCGGCGTCGGGCCCTTCGAGCGCGAGCGTGCCGAATTTGTCCGTCCAATCTTCGAGGACGACGTCATCCATGATGATGAACTTGTCGAAATTTTCGATAAGCCGCTGGCGAATCATGGCGTGAGACATTGCGAGCAGCCGCTCTTCGAGCGCGAGCGTTTCCACTTCCGCGAGACTTCGACCTTGTGGACTGAGCAGCAGCGACATATTTCCCTGCCCCGCGCGCAAGTCTCGAACATTGCCCGTGAGCATCGCATTCAAATAGCGGACGCGGTCTGCGCCGGCGAAAGAAAGCAGCGCGCGATAACTTTTGTCAATGAGCGCGACGGATTCGCGCGCGAATTTGTATTCGCGCTGCGGGTCGCCGTAATTGGCGGGAAGTTCGCAGCCAAAGTATTCGGCGAATTTCGCGCCGAGCTTCTCGTGCTCGGCTCTGAGTGGAGTTTCGATGGGCATGAGTCTAGGATACTCGCGGCGGCGCGCGTTGCGAACTCTTCGAGATCAGTTGGGAGCCGCGCCGGGATTGCGATTCTTGCCGGTGTTGATGGCTTCGAGGAAGCTGCCGCGCTCGCCATCAATTTTCTTCTGAAGCTGCAGCAGGCTGTAGAGAAGCATTTCGGGGCGCGGAGGGCATCCGGGGACGTAAACGTCCACGGGAATGACCTGATTGACGCCCTGCACGATGGCGTAATTGTTGAACACGCCGCCGGAAGTGGCGCAAACGCCCATAGAAATCACCCACTTCGGTTCGGGCATTTGATCGTAAAGCTGCTTGATGACCGGCGCCATTTTTTGCGAAACGCGTCCGGCAATAATCATGAGATCGGACTGGCGCGGGGAACCGCGAAAAACTTCGGCGCCGAAGCGCGCGACGTCAAAACGCGAAGCGGCGAAGCACATCATTTCGATGGCGCAGCAGGCAAGTCCAAAGGACATGGGCCAGATCGAGCTGCGGCGCGCCCAGTTGACGAGCCGGTCGAGCTGCGCGAAGAGAATGCCTTCTTTTTTGAGGAAATTAGTAGCTTCTTCGGGCGTTTCGAGCGTGACGCCTTTTGCCAGTTGCACGGCCATCGGCGAATCTCCTGTGCGAAATAGTATTTTCGCACGACGCTCGCACCTTTGCAAATTGGAGCTTCGCCGCGTTTTCGAACGGCTCTCCGCAGAAAAACCTCTTGCGTTCGGATTAGCCGATTCGTAAACTCACGCGCCATATAACTGCGAACCCAGCAGAGCCGATCCAGCCACGAAGAGACGCAAAAGAGGAGCACAAAAATGCCACGAAACGCCGCGACACCATTGCCTCAGCCGATTTTCAGCGAGCAGGACGCTTCGCCGGACCAAACGCGGTTCAAGACCAAACATCCATCCGACACGCAGCAGTACAAAGAAATCCAAAATTTGCTAAAGAAAGATGTGGTGGGATTCAATGCGTCGCGCGTGCCGTCCGACGTTCTTTATGCGCTGGAAAGCGCGCTCGGGGCGCACGGCTCGGCGCTTGTGAAGAACATCAAGTCCGCCGGGAAAATTATTTTTCATTGCGCGGGCGATACTGGAGCGTCGAATGCGGGCAAGTATGGAAACGAAGTGCGCGTCGCGGATCAGGTGACCAGCGACTGCCGCACTTCCGATGACGCCAACCGGCCCGCATTCTTCTTCCACCTCGGCGACGTGGTCTACGATTTTGGCGAGTCGAAGTATTACTACGACCAGTTCTACGAGCCGTATCGGAATTATCCCGCGCCGGTCTTCGCAATTCCCGGGAACCATGATTCATTCGTGATTCCGAATACGCCGGCGACAGCCACACCGCTCACGATTTTCACGCGAAATTTTTGCGCGCAACAGCCGGAGATCACCCAGGAAGCCGCTTCGCTGCATCGCACGGCAATGACACAGCCGGGCGTGTACTTCGCGCTGGACGCGCCATTTGTGCGCATCATCGGGCTTTTCAGCAACGCGCTCGAAGATCCGGGCGTGATCTCCAGCGAAGGCGGGAAATGGACGAGCGTGCCCGATGTACAGCTCGATTTTCTCGCCGCACAGCTTGCGCGAATCAAAAAGGAAAAGTATGCGGGAGCGGTGATTCTGGCAATGCATCATCCGCCGTTCAGCTATTCGCCGCCGCCGAAATCGGGCTCGACGGGAGGGAATCACGGGGGAAGCCCCAACATGCTGCGCGAGATTGACACGATTTGCAAAGCGCAGGGCATCTATCCGCACGCAGTGCTCTCCGGCCACGCGCACAATTACCAGCGGTTTGCGCGCTCCGTGCGCTTTGGCGGGAAGGACTTCGAGGTGCCGTTCATCATTTGCGGGGATGGAGGGCACAACGTCAACAAAATGGTGAAAGGCAGCAAGGGACAGCCCGCGCAGGAGCCGCATTTTGGCGTGGACGTCAGCTACATGGAGGCGAAGCAGCCCGCGGTCCAAGCGAAAAAGCTGGTTTTGAAACATTACGACGACACGAATTACGGTTATCTGCGCATCACGGTGGACAAGACAACGATGCAGATTGGTTTTTATCAGGTTGGAAAGGCAAGCCTGCCGCAGGCGCGCGCCGACGTGGTGACGATTGACCTAGCGAGCCATACCGCCGTGGCGAACTGAGCTGGCAGAGCAGCGCATACAAAAGCGTATACGTGAAAAGCTGATTCATCATCGGCTGCGAGCGAGCAAATCGCAATTTGGGAGTTTCTTTATCGCTGAACATGAGTAGAGTAGTCTCCAGCTATGAACCTGTCGGCGCAAAATGTGTCTCTGATCCTGATCGAATTAGGTCTGGTGGTCGTCGGACTCGCGATTCTGGCCCGCATTGCGCACCACTGGAGTTTCTCGCCCATTCCCTTCTATCTGCTGGCCGGACTTGCCTTCGGAAACGGCGGTCTGGCGCCGTTAAGTGTCAGCAATCAATTCATACATTTGGGCTCGGAGATTGGTGTTCTGCTCTTGCTCTTCATGCTGGGCCTGAGTTACACCGGTGAGGCGCTGCAGCAAAACCTCAAAGCCGGTCTGCCGGCCGGAATCGCCGATTTCCTTTTGAACTTTCCTCTTGGCTTCGTCGCGGGACTGCTCCTAGGCTGGAAACCGCTGGCGGCAATTCTGCTCGGCGGAGTCACCTACATTTCTTCGTCCTCTGTAGCCGCAAAGGTCCTCTCCGAGCTCGGCCGTCTGAATTTTCCCGAGACTCCGGCGGTGCTCTCCGTACTCGTGCTGGAGGACCTCGGCATGGCGGCTTACTTGCCGTTGGTCGCGGTGCTTCTCGCGGGTGGAGGCGCGGCGAAAGTGGCTGCCTCGGTTGGGATCGCGCTGGCAGCGGTGTTGGCGGCGCTCGTACTCGCCATTCGCATTGGAAGACGGTTGAGCGTTTTTCCGGTGCACGGCTCGGATGAAGTAGTCCTGCTCACGATATTCGGGGCTGTTCTCCTCGTTTCCGGCTTGGCGCAACGTTTTCAAATCTCCTCAGCGATTGGGGCCTTTCTCGTGGGCATCGCCGTTTCAGGACAGTTGGCGGAAGAGACTCACCGCTTGGTTGCACCGCTGCGCGACCTCTTCGCCGCCATGTTTTTTTTCTTCTTTGGGCTTGAGATTAATCCGAAGAGCCTGACGGCGCTGTTGCTCTGGGCCATTCTCTTGGGCTGCGTCACGGCAGCCACAAAAGTTCTCACGGGGTATTGGGCCGCTCAGCGAGCGGGCGTTGATCGCGCGGGGCGGCTGAGAGCCGGCATGGCGCTCATCGCACGGGGCGAATTTTCGATCGTGATTGCAGGACTTGGAATCGGCATTGAGCCGCGCCTCGAACCATTTTCAGCCGCGTACGTGCTGTTTCTGGCCATCATCGGACCAATTCTCACACGCATGGCGAAGTGAACTCCTTCTCTCGATTGCTTGGCCGCGATAGGAGCTTGGATGCTTTCAAACGCGGAGTACCACTTTACCGAATTGCTCTCGGTGCTCAATTCGTTCGTGGGCGGCGCGCGCTTCCGCCAGCGGAAAAACTTTGTCAATCACGGGATGAACAATTTTGCGGGCGACGAGGTCGAGGACGGGAAAAAGTTCCGATTTGCCGCCCATGTAAGAACCAAAAATCGACTGGTGGCGGCTGAAAAGAAAACGCAAATCAATCTTCGCGTCGTATCCGGTGGTAGCTCCGCAGGTGACTAAACGTCCGTTGGTCGCGAGGCACGCGAGCGACTGGTCCCAGGTGGCTGTGCCGACGTGCTCGAAAACAATGTCCACGCCGCGGCGGCGATGCGTCAAGTTTCGCACTTCGGATTGCCAGTTGGGCTTGCTGTGCAGAACGACGTGGTCAGCGCCCAGCGATTTCGTCTTGGCGACTTTTTCTTCGCTGCCGACCGTGGCGATAACGCGCGCGTTGAAGACTTTCGCAATTTGAATGCCGGCGCTGCCGACGCCGCTGCTTCCTCCGACGATGAGAATTTCGTCGGATGGCTGAATCTGCGCGCGCACCACGAGCATGTGCCATGCAGTAAGAAAAACCAGCGGAACGGCGGCAGCTTCTTCGCAGGAAAGATCGCCGGGCAGAGGAAACGCGTTGCGCGCGGGAGCCGCGACGTATTCCGCGTAACCGCCATCGCGCAGATAGCCGAGCAGCGTATATTCGCGGCAGAGATTGTCGTTCCCGGCCAGGCAAGCATGGCAGTGGCCGCAGGAAACCCCCGGCGCGAGAACAACTTTATCTCCTGTGTGAAGATGCGTGACGAGTTCGCCGGTGGCTGCGATTTCGCCGGCGATGTCGCTGCCATTTATGTGCGGCATGGGAATTTGAATTCCCGGAATGCCTTTGCGAATCCATAGATCCAAATGGTTCAAAGCGCACGCGCGCACGCGAACCAGCACTTCGTCGGCGCGCGGCTTCGGTTCGGGCACGTCCGTGTATTGCAGAACCTCCGGCCCGCCGTGGTGATTAAAGATGACCGCTTTCATGTGCAATTCTCCGAAGCGAAGCCAAAGTCTACCGCAAGTTGAATCGGAAACAATGCACCGGGCGCAACACTCTCGCAAACAACGCCTTTAGCGTCTGCTGCGTTATTCTTTTTCGAGCGCGGATTCCATTTCGTTCAGCAGCGCAAGCAGGCGCGTAAAGTCGGTTTCTAGGCGCGACTTGGCTTCAGCAGAAAGCTCGCCATAGCCGCGAAGTTTGTCAGGCGTCGATTCTTCGAGATTGACGATGCTCGTTGAAAGCAGCGCGGCAATTCTGCGGCGGCGCGAGTGGACGGAAACGTCGAGTTCGATTTGTGAAGCGATGCGTGCAATCTCAGAGCGGACGCGCTCGGCCATTTTGCGCAAGGACTGCTGCTGTTCGAGACTGATGTCTCCGCTGACACGATAGAGCACGCCGTCAGAATCGTCGAGCGCAGCTTCGATTTCGTCGCAGGCGCGTTCGACACCGCGCAAAAGAACCGAGACGACGCGGCGGTGATTTTCGCCGAGTTCTAGCTTCGCTGACATTGGAGGCGCGCATCGAAAGTTTACTTCAGCCCGCAAGCGATTGACACTCTAAGCAGCGCGGCTTACCCTGAAGGAATCGAAGACCTATGGACCTATTCGAAGAAATCGTGCGGATGAGGCGCGCCGGACAGCGCGGTGCGCTCGCCACCATCGTACACACCAACGGCTCAATCCCCAGCTACGAGAGTTCGCGGATGCTGGTGCGCGACGACGGCTCGATTGCCGGCACGGTGGGCGGCGGATGCGTTGAAGCCGACGTCTGGTCCGCGGCCAAGGAGGTGATTCGCGAAGAGATGCCGCGGAAGATGACGTTCAGTTTGAACAATGAAGCGGCGTACGATGCCGGCTTGATTTGCGGCGGCACGCTGGAAATTTTCGTCGAACCGATTTTGCCGCAGCCGCGGTTGTATCTTTTCGGCGGGGGACACGTTTCTACGGCGCTTGCGCGCGTGGCGCACCTGGCGGGATTTTCGATTTCCGTGATTGATGACCGCGCAAGTTTCGCGAATGCCGAGCGCTTCCCGATGGCGGAAGAGGTGCTGACGTCGTATGACGAGGCGTTTACGAAGCTGAAGCCGAACGCGTCGGCGTATCTGGTGATTGTCACGCGCGGGCATAAAGACGACATGCGCGTGCTGGAATGGGCCGTGGGAACCGGTGCGCGCTACGTTGGCATGATCGGCAGCAAGCGCAAAGTTATTTCCGTGTACAAGGCGCTCGAAAAGCAAGGCATTCCGATGGAAAAATTCGCGCGCGTTCATGCGCCGGTAGGGCTGGAGATTGGCGCGCTCACACCGGAGGAAATTGCCGTGAGCGTCACCGCGGAATTGATTGCCGTGCGGCGAAACGCAAAACCGGGCGCGGCGCACAAAATGGTTCGCCTCGAAGAAATCCCTGCACTGAAACGCGAGTAAGCGATGCTTGCCGTCGTGATTTTAGCGGCGGGCGAATCGCGGCGCATGGGCCGGCCGAAAGCGCTGCTTCCTTTCCCTGGTTTTCCCAATTCTCGCGACGAAAAAAGTGCCCAATCCATGGGCGCAACTCCGAAGACATTTTTGTGCCATTTGATCGAGGTGACGCGCCATCCGCGCGCGGGACTGTTGCGCGTGGTCGTGGGTGCTCATGCCTCGGAGATTCGCGCGTCGGCAAAACTGGATAACGATGAACTTGTGGTGAATGAAAATTGGCAATGGGGCCAGCTTTCGTCGTTGCAAGCAGCAGTCCGCAGTCTGCCCCCGGGCTCGACAGATGGAATGCTCGTGTGCCTCGTAGATCATCCGCTGATTTCGTCGGAACTGGTCGCGCGACTAACGGAAGCATTCGCGCGCCAGAAAAACAAAATCGTAATTCCCACATTCAGCGGAAAGCGCGGGCATCCTGTGATTTTTCCGGCGGCGCTGTACACGGATTTGCTGGAAGCGCCAGAAGAAATTGGCGCGCGAGCTGTAGTGCGAGCACACGCCACAGACGTGCTGGAAATTCCGGTGGAAGAAGAAGGCGTGGTGCTGAATTTGAACGATCCTGAGTCTCTCCAGCGAATCGCGAATCTAAGATAAAGAAGCGGGTGAAACCGATTGACGCCGGCGCGAGGGTGCTGGCAGCGTCCGCTCAAGGAGAGCTTATGCCTCGAATGGCAGGGTTGGAACCGAACCGTGCATCGTGGACCTCGCGGGTCATTTATTGGTTCGCGAAGAAAAATCTCGGGCACGTGCCCGAAGGGACGAAAATCCTGGCGCACGATCCGCGGCTGCTGCGGCAATTTACGCGCATGACGCTTCATACGCGCGCGCAAGGCGAATTGCCAAACCGGCTCAAGCGCCTGGCCATGCTCAAAACCGCAATGCTCGTCGGCTGCCCATTTTGAATCGACATTCACTCTGCCGTTGGCAGAAAGGAAAACGGGATTACCGAAGAGCAGTTGCGCGATATGGCGGCGTTCGAATCGAGCGCCAATTTCAGCGAGACGGAAAAAAATGTCCTGCGGCTGGCGGCGGCGATGAGCCAAACTCCCGCGAACGTCTCCGACACATTATTCGCGCAACTGCGGCGGGATTTTTCAGAGCGCCAAATGGTGGAATTGGTGGCCGCGATTGCATGGGAGAATTTTCGAGCCCGGCTGAATCGCTCGTTTGGAATCGAGGCGGAGGGATTTTCAAAGGGCCAGTATTGTCCCTTGCCGGAGCGGCGAGCCGCTTCGTAATCTGGGAGCTTGGGTGCAGCAGTTGAGGCACTGACCTGCTGCCTGTCAGCGCGTGCGACGTTTGCGCCGCACAGTGAGTGGCAATTTGGGCAACGGAACCTGCCCCAAATCCTGACTTGTCCCATCGTCCAGGATGTAAGTCGTCCGAGTTCAGCTACATGCGAGACCAAGAACTCACGCCCCGCAGCATTTCCGGCAAGCACATCTGTCCCGCCTGTGCATAATCTGCACTCCTGTACAGTAGTTTCGCGCCAGCCGCTCAACTAAACTTGTAGCGTATGGCTTCGGCGACCACACCGCTGAACGAGAACTTTTTCTGCGATCACTGCGGCGAGGAATTCGAGCCCAAGCACAAAGTGTGCGCAGGTTGCGGAGCTGTGCCCACGCGGCAGTGGTTTCAGTTGATGAGCCTGGTCACGCTGTTCGCGGCGGCGGCAAGTAATTCCGCTCTCGGATGGCTGGTGCTGCCTCGTATGGTTGCCGCTCATCGAGGCGGAAGCCTCTTTCGCGGATGGCTCTGGCTCGACCATAAACTCGCGCTTTACGGATGGCTGCCTATCATCGGCGGCCTGCTCGCCTGGGACTATTTCATCTGGCGCCGCGCCAAGCTGAAAGGCACGCGCCCAAAAATCAAGCGCTGGGTCACGCGAAAGGTGCTCACGCTCGTCATGGCCACGGCAATCACTCCGATGATTCCCTGGTGGATTCCCGCTGGACAAGTCCCGTATCAATTCCTTTCTCTCATTGGACGATACCGGGGAATGCCGCCGGCGTTGGCGTGGACTGCGGCAGGTTTTGTCCTCGCGCTGCTTTGCGGCCATCGGCAAACGCGCGATTCGCTTCTGGGACACGGCAAGGCGCTGAGCCTCATCAGTTTGTGCGCACTGATGGGAGTGCTTGCGCTTACGGTGATTGGGTGGTCCATGGCCTACTGAGTTGACTTACTGATTTAGGCCTGCTGAGTTGGTCCCCGCCCGGCAGTGGTTGAAAATGGATCTTCAGCAGAAAGCCGGCATCCTCCGCTGCGTAATAAGAAATTCCATCCAGAAACTTTCAGTCTGATAATTTCCCGAGCAGATCCGTGAGCGCATCAGCTGCTAATTGCGCGCCATGAAATGTAGCTTGAGGTAAGCCGCCGAGAATTTCAGAAATTTGCGTCGCTGAAATGCTCCGGCATTCAGCGAGAGTTTTTCCCGCAAGTAATTCCGTGAGGGCCGATGCGCAGGCCACTGCTGTTACGCATCCTTGCGCTTTGAATCGCGCTTCCGCGATTCGCCCATTTTCCGCGCGCACGGCCAGCCGCAACACGTCTCCGCAAACCGGATTTGTGGCTTCGGCAACCGCAGTCGCGTTTGCCAAATCGCCGGCATTACGAGGATTCTTGAAATGATCGAGTACCTCTGGCGAATACATACGCAAAGTCTAACTTTGAACAACGAATGCCGAAAGTCAAAATTCCTCCACGACGAACGCTTTCACGAAAGCTATAAGTTCCCATAAACGCTAAAACAGTGGCGATTCCCGCTTCCAATTGACATTCTCACGCCTAAGTGACAGTATCCGCCCACTTAGTTTTTCAGCCGCAGTTCCGCAAAGGAGGCCGTTATGCCTAACTATTTAATTCAAGTCGCTTACAATCCGGAAGCTTGGCAGGCGCTCATAAAAAATCCCCAGGATCGCATTGAAGCCGTGCGTCCGGCCGTCGAAAACCTCGGCGGAAAAATAAAGGAAGGATGGTTCGCGTTCGGCGATTACGATGCCGTGTTGATTGCCGAATTGCCGGATAATGTCGCCGCTTCGGCGATTGCTATTGCATTTGCCGGAGGCGGTGCTTGCAAGAGCGTGAAAACGACGCCGCTGATGTCATCTGCAGAAGCGGTCGAAGCCCTCAAGAAAGCTTCTCGCGCGGGATACCGCGCCGCAACGGCCTGAGCGCCCGCCTGCATCCAAACAAACGAAGAGGCCTGCACCGTCAAGTGCAGGCCTTTTTTTGCGAATCAGAGACTCGTCGCCTCAGTCGTGATAACTAGAGCTGCGGCTGCGCTTGTCCTGATCCTTTCGGTTGGCTTTGTGCCTTTGGTGTTGCCGGCCTGCGTGCGCGGTGGCGTGGAGCGGGCGCTGGTTCCGCTTCGCCGTCCGCTTTGCGCACAGCCCGGAGCGCTGGCTTCGGCAACTGCCACAATACCCTGGCATCCGCCGCGCCGTTCGGATAGAACTTCGTAGACTCCTGGCCTGTCGGCTGCAGGATGATGTCCACGCGCCGGTTGTACGCCAGCCAGGTGTTGCGAACACGCTTCACCATCCATTGCTCCGGCTTGGCAGGATCCTGCTCCTGCAGTTGAGCCACTTCGGCATTCTCCAGTTGGCGCTCCTTGCCTTCCGCGCGGGTCTGGACTTTGTCCGCCGAAATGCCCTGAGACACCAGATAATCCTTCACGCGATCAGCGCGCCTCTGGCTAAGCGCCTCGTTGTAAGGCGCGGAACCTCGCACATCCGCGTGACCCACCACGGTGAGCGAAGCCGTATCGTCGTAATCGAGATACTTCTTGAACGTGGTGGCCACTTCATTGAGCGATTGCTGCTGCGAAGTTACCAGCCCCACGTCGGCGTGTTCCTTCACCGGATAGGCGGTTGGGAAGAACACGCTTTCGAGCGTGACCACTGGCTTCGGCTCAATCGAGCCGGTAATGTGCAGATTGGCCGTTTGCGTTGCATTTCCGCCGCAAGCGTTTGTCGCCGTCATGGTGTAGGTCTGATTTTCGTCAATCGGCCCCACGTTCTGCTGCTTCGGTTGCGCCGTCACTTGCTGGCTGCCGTTGGTTTGCACGTTGCCGATTGGATCAATACTCACCGAGCTGGCATTCGAAGAAGTCCAGCTCAGCGTCGACGTGCCGTCTTCTTTCACTTTGTCGCCAATTTTGTGGTAGCGCACTTCCGTGGGATTCAGCGTCAGCGTCGCCGTCGGCTGGATGTTGACGTTGATGGTCTGGCTGTTGTTGACGGTCCCACCCGGCCCTGTCGCCGTGTAGTCGTACGTGGTGGTTTTCTTCGGCGAAACAGTCTGCGTTCCGCTGGCCTGCATCGGGCCCACATTCGTGATATTCACTTCCACCGCGTCCGTGGAACTCCACGTCAGCGTGGAAGAGTCGCCGCAATTGATCTGCGTCGGCGAGGCCGAGAAGTTTCCGGATACAGGCGCCACGGCGATGGTCGTGTTGATGAGGCCGGCTTTGAACCGCGGCTGAGCGCCAAGTTTGTTTCCGTCCTTAAAATTCTTCGTATCGGTTTTGCCATTGTTCAGATGGACGGTCACCTTCTTTCCTGCCTCCACCGTCACAGGCCCTGACCAAATCGTCTGCCCGTTGCGCGTGACGTCAATCTGGTACGTGCCCGGCTTCACCAAAAGCCGCTGATGCCAGATAAAGTTGAAGTTCATTTCGTCCACGTGACCGACGAAATAGTCCGGCTTTTTGCCGTTAAGCAGGACGGCGGCCTTGCTATCTCCCTTTAATTCAATGTCGCCGAACGGCCCGGAGACGTCCCCGCCGTTTTTCTGCAGGGTCACATTGAGATCTGTGGTTTTTCCAGCGGTGATGTCCACGTCCTGCGTCTGCGGCGTATAGCCGTAGTTGTATATCCCGATCGAGTGCTTGCCGGCGGGCAGCTTAATGGTGTGACCGCCCCACCGTGTTGCGTTGCCGTCCACAAATACGTAAGCCTGTTTGGGTGATACTTTGATCTTCAGTTTCCCGTCCTGGGCGAACGCTGGAACCGCGAACAGGAACGCAAGTGCCATCGCGAGGAGGGGAACCAGAGCGAGAAATTTCGGTCTCATCTTGAGTAAACTCCTTCCGGAACTGCAGTAAAAGCAAGGTTTAATTGGTCTGCTACCATTTCTAAGATACCGTGGAACCGAAAACGAGGGCCGAATCGGGCAGGCAGTTAACAATTAAACGCCGCAGAGCCCTTACCAGTCAAGAAAATTAACCCTCAAACTACCCTCAGTGCTTTGTTGTATCCCACGCTCACCGCGCCGGCGGAATTGGTGCTGCTCCATGCCTTGCCTCAACCGCCGCATTAGCGTGCTAGAATTGCGCACGGCATGAGCATCTTTCTCGGTTTTGACGCTGGTGGCACGAAGACCGATTGCGTCCTGATGGATAGCGCCGGACGCCTGGTTGCGGAAGCGCGCCGTGGCGGCGCAAACCCGATGCGCGCCGGATTCGCACGCGCTTGCGACGTGCTTGGAGAGGCTGCGCAGCAGGTTTTGACCGAAGCGCATCGCGATCCCGATACCGTTCGCGCCATTTGCGCGGGCGTCGCGGGAGCGGGCAGTTCACGAGTGGCGCGGCGCATCACGTCTTATCTCTCTCGCGCTTTTCCCAACGCCTCCATTCGCGTCATCACGGACATCGAACTTGCCCTCAGTGCTGCGGCTCCTGAAGGTCCCGCTGTAGTCATCATAGCGGGTACCGGCTCGGCCGTCGGCGGGCGTGATACCGCCGGCAAAACCATTCGCGCCGGCGGCTGGGGTCCGTGGCTTGGCGATGACGGCAGCGCCTATGACATTGGCCGCCGCGCGGTGAAAGCCGCTGTGCGCGCTCGCGATGGCGTCGGCCCCGCTACCGCGCTCGGCGAAAAAATTCTCCTGGCGCAGGAAACGCACGATTGGCAAGTTGTTCTCGGACGCATTGCCAAGCATCCCGACAGTGTTTTTCCGCCGCTCTTCCCGGCCGTGGTGGAATCCGCGTTCACTGGCGATGTTGTTTCACAGCAGATTCTCGCTTCTGCCGGAAAAGCACTCGCGCAGCTCGCGGCCAGCGTTATCATCAATTTGGGCCTGCAGAATGAATCATTTCTCATCGCCAAATCCGGCGGCGTATTCTCCGAACCATCGCAGGTCGAATCCGTGCTTTCCGCCGAGCTTTCGCGCATCGCGCCGCGCGCGCGTATCGAGGCGCTTCGTGTTCCGCCGGCTCGTGCTGCCGCGGAACTGGCTCGCCAATCCGCAGCAGCCTCCGTAGCCCATGGTTCCTGAAAACGAGCGCCGCCGCGTCAATCTGAAGTGGTACATCGTCATTGCCGGCGCGATTTTCGTCATACTGCTCGTCTATTCCTCTTTTCATCAGAGCGTCTATCGCGTGGAAGCCTGCATCAATTTCCGAGGACGGTCGCATTGCGCCCAAGCCTCCGGTCGCACGGAAGCGGAAGCGGTTCGCAGCGCCCAAGAGATCGATTGCGAACTGCTGGCCAATGGCCGCGATGAAAACATCTCCTGTCTTGATGAGCAGCCCTCCTCGGTCCGCCTCATTCCTCCGAAGTAGCCGTCTCGGAAGCAATCTCATTCGCTTTAGGTCACACTTGGATTGACACATATGCCCTTTCCGCGCATCATCCGTGAACGATAGAATTCTGCCGCACTTTTCTAGGTGGTGTTTCGCGTGAGCGGTTCTGAACGACGCCGGCACAAGCGCTATCCGTGCTTCGCCGCCGTCAAAATCACCTGGGGCTACGTGACACTCGAAGCCCGCCTCCGCGACATAAGCCTCTCCGGAATGTACATCGAAACTCCCGAGCCGCTCTGGGCGCGCGCGCAATTCTCCGCGCAACTCCTGCTTCCTGAAGCCATCCGTGTAGAATGTATTGTGCGCCGTGTGGACGCCGGAAAAGGCATGGTCGTCGAGTTCATCGAACTCGCTCAGGACGCCCGAATGAATTTGAATCACCTCATCTGGAAGCTCGCGCATCCGTGACGCGCTGTCCGAATTGCGGCGCCGAGCTGACGTCGCCTGTGTGCGAGAATTGCGGCCTGAATCGCGCGGAAGCAGGCCGCGCCATGCGCCGCAGCCTGGTCAACCGCCTCGGAATTTTCCTGCTCGGCGCGATTGCTTTTCTCGTGCCCTGTTTTCTCTATCCGCCTCTCGATCTCGATGGCATCCTGATTTTTTTTGGCGTGATTTTCTTCATCACCATTGGTCTGGCCATGTGGGCGGAGCGGCGTTCGATTCGCGCGCAGGAAGTCGAACTGCTCAAGCACATTTTTCAGAGTTTGGTGCTGATTCCCTGGCTTTTTGGCGCTTTGCTTTTTGCCAATGGCGCCCTCGACCGCTCGCCGCCGCAGGATTACGAAGCGCGCGTAATCAGCCGCCTCGCCGTTCCCGGAATTTTGCCGATTCACCAGCTTATTGTGACTTCCTGGCGCGACGGCCACGCCGTCGAGCGCCTCGCTGTCACGCGCCAGGATTTCGAGCGCTTCCATGTGGGCCAACGCATCGAAGTCCGCGTCGAGGACGGCCTCGCCAGCATCCCCTGGCTTTTTGGCGTTTACAACCAGTAGTGCCCTTGCTTTCCGCTGTTTACCAACTTGCTTCACGTAAGAACGCGCAAAACCGCGCCGCCGCACTCTTTCGCTAAATTCTAACTATGGCGATTCTCGTTCCATCAAAAGGGAAACCGGACTGGCTCGACGAGGCTCGCGCCTTCTGCCGCGACAATCGCATCAAGATCGCCGGCTGGGGACCCGATTTGCTCACGGTGGAATCCGCTTCGCCGCAACGCTCCCGCGAAATTGCCTCTCAGTTTGCGCAAATCGGATTTCATGTAGTCGAAAATGCCGAGAACAGCGAAACCGGTTTGCTCGACCTCTCGCGAAATCCTCAAGCTGTCCAAAATAAAATCGCCGCTTTCGACATTTCGCGCCGCCGCTTGGGTGAGCAAATCGAACCGCTCATCTGGGCGGGAGCTTCCGCCGCATTTTTCGCTTCAGCTTTCAACCGCACGATGCGCTATCCCGCGTGGTTCACCTTCGCACTTGGTGTTCTGCTCGCGCTTCTGTTTGCCTGGGATGCCTCGCGCGTCTGGACCTGGCGCCTCGAACTGCTTCTGGAAGCCTTGCGCGTTCGCCGTTACGGCCGCTGGTTTTCGATTCCATGGGGCCAGATCTGCGCAGTCGAGTCGCATCCCGCACGATTTGCAGGCCTGCAAGGCTTCCGGCAGCGCGGCATGACTTCTGTAGTTCTGAGGCTCGAATCTCATTCCTCCGAGCCGCTCGGAACTTTTGTGGACGCGTTCGCCATCAATCTCCGCGACCGCCTGCGCTACGAACTCGCCCAGCGCCGCCATGAATCTTCCTGACAATCTCACTGCGCGTTTTTCGTTCCTTGAATGCTTCGAGGAAGAATGGCAACCCGTTGCGCGATGGTCGCTGGCTGCCTGGCTCGCTTTTTATCTGCTCTTTTTGTTCCAGGCCTATCGTCACAGCGGCCCCATGCTGATGATTGACGTCGTCTTTGTACCCATTCACGAAGGCGGGCACTTGGTCTTTCGCTTTTTCGGCCAATGGATTTCCATCGCAGGCGGCACTTTTCTGCAACTCTTCGCCCCGTTTGCTCTCGCCGTCTATTTCGCGACGAAACGCCACGTCACCGGCACAGCCTTCTGCGCATTTTTCTTTTTCGAACAATTTCTTCCCATTGCCACGTACATGGCCGACGCTCGCGCGCAGCAGCTTCCGCTGCTCACCGTCGGCGATAGCAGCTACATCATTCACGACTGGAATTATTTGTTCGCGAGCATGGACCTTCTCAATCACGACACGCAAATCGCGGCCATCGTTCGGGCGCTCGGCTGGCTGGGCATGTGCGCGACAATCGCTTGGCTGCTTTACCGTGGATCTCATTCACGCGCTTCTGCCGCTCGCGCTCTCGCGGACTGAACCCGTTCTCCTCGACTCTCACCCAGTCTGAATCGCGAATTTCTTCCCCCGTGCGATAATTGTTAATGATGAGGCGCTTCGTTGTCCTCGGTTCGGGCTTCGCCGGCATGCAAGCGGTCGTCGAACTCGAGCGCCTGCTCCATCGCGATGCCGATTGTGAAATTCTGCTCATCAGCGAACAAAATTTCGTTCTGTTCACGCCCCTGCTTCGCCAAATCGCCTCCAGCCAGATTGATCCGCGCCACATCGCGCAAGCCATTCGCGACGTGCGCGGCCGCCGCCGCTTTCGCTTTCTCCGCAGCACCGTGCAATCCATTGATCTTGCGAATCGCACTGTGCAAACCGCCGCCGGACCCATCAACTACGACTCGTTGGTCATCGCGGCGCGCGCGAAAATACGTTCGACTTTAAGACGCTCGAAGACGCCATCGTCCTCCGCGAGCACGTTCTCGATCTCTGCGAACACGCCGACCATGTTGCCGATGCCGCCGAGCGCCGCCGCTTGCTCACCATCGCCGTTGTCGGCGGAGGCTATACCGGCGTGGAACTGCTCACTGATCTCCAGGATTTTCTTTTCAACTACGCCGCGCGCCGCTATCGCGGCCTCGCACGCGATTCGTTCCGTTTGCTGCTCATCGAAGCCACGGACAAAATTCTCGCCACCATTCATCCCAAACTGCGCGCCTACGCCATGCGTCGTTTGAGCCGCGAAGGAATTTAAATTCGCTACAATTCGCGCGTTACTCAGGTTTTCGGCGGCGGCGTAGAAATCAATGGCGCCGACAAAATTCCCGCGGCGACGATTGTCTGGACGGCGGGCGTTCGAGCACACGAACCTGCCGAATCTCTTCCCGGTCCGCACGACCGTGCGGGACGCGCTTCTGTAAATGAACATTTGCAGCTTGAGAATTTCCCGGAAGTTTTTATTGCCGGAGATTCCGCTGTCGCGACGGACGCGGGTTTGCATGAAAATGCTCCGCAGGTCGCGCCCGTCGCCATCGGACACGGAAAGCTCGTCGCGCACAACATCGCACATCGCGAGCGCGGCGAGCCGCTCGAATCCTATCGTTACGTTTCCGAAGGGATGCTCGTCTCGCTCGGCGCGCGCGATGCCGTCGTCAGTGTTGCCGGAATTCAGGTCCACGGCTATTTCGCCTGGCTTTTCTGGAACGCCGTCCACCTCTACAAGCTCGTTTCGCTGAAAAAGCAGTTCCAGGCCGCCGCCGACTGGGCCCTCGCCACCGTTTTCCCGCGCGATGCCGCCATCATCCGCCGCCCCCGCAACTGCAAACTCTGCGAAGCGGCCAACGCATCACGCGCGCCCGCCAAGGCAAAACGCGTGAGTACGACGTGACCCAAGAAATGTGACGTGATACTTTTGGTGCCAGCCAAAGCGATGCGTCTGCTCAAGCCAAAGATTCTGTTCTACCTTTTGCTTGCGTGGATTTTCATTTCCGAAGCACCGTGCAGTGCGCAAGACAAAGCGCAGACGTACGGATATCGCGTCGTTCACGTCTATCCGCACGATCCCAGCGCATTCACGCAAGGGTTGATTTATTTGGACGG
>DASUAV010000083.1:0-15641 GCA_035763605.1 Candidatus Acidiferrales bacterium | reverse complement strand
CACGTCAGGTTTCCTTTTACGCATTGTTCGATGACCGCCACTCGTTGCAGTTCCTTCTGACTCAACGTGAATGTCTCCTGTCTCATAGGGTGACATTTTCACGTTGCCGTTAAGGGGTGACAGAATTATGGAGCTAAGACACGCGACCAGGGCGCGCTTCTCTGCGCGGCAAAACTCTGATAACATTCCGGTATCGCTTTCCAGGGAATTTTGGAGCTACGAATGGCGCTGATTTGCGAAATATGCGGTAAGAAACCAAGCTACGGCAATACGGTGAGCCACGCGAACAACCTCAGGCGGCGGCGGTGGAATCCGAATCTGAGGCGCGTGAAGACTGTCGTCGGAGGCGTGCGCAAGCATGTGCGCGCGTGCACGGCGTGTATCCGCGCGGGACGAGTGCGGAAAGCTGCCTAGACCATCCTGAATCGCACTTCCATCCGGAAGGAGTGCTTCCTTTGCCAACGAAGAGGCTGATTCTCGCGACTGTGGCAGTGTGCGCGGCGATCGCATCGTGCAAGAGCCAGCAGGCACCGAGTCCGAATACCTGGGCGGTAGTCAATGGCGTGCCCATTAATCAAGCGGAAGTCGAGAAGTATTACCACAGCCGCCAGCAATCGCAGGGGGGCGCTCCTTCGCATGATGAATCTCTTTCCTTGAAGCTCAGCATTCTCGATCAGCTCATCAACAATGAAATTCTCTTCGAGCGCGCCAAAGCTTTGAATCTGGTTGCTTCAGACGCCGAAGTGGAAGATCGGTTCACGCAATCCAAGAGTTCTTTCACCGAAGACGAATTTCAAAAGAAGCTGGCGGACAGCGGCCTTAGCGTAAATGATCTGAAGAATGAAATTCGACGCGAGCTCTCCATTCAAAAAGTGCTCAATCGCGAGGTGGTCGCGAAAATCAGCGTTACGGACGCCGATGTGGCGGCTTTTTACAAGCAGAATCAGGGCCAATTCAGCGTGGCGGAGCCGCAGTTTCATGTGGCTCAAATTGTTGTTACTCCGCATGCTGATCCGGGCATACACAATCGCAAAAATGACGATGCCACTACGCCCGAACAGGCGAAGAAGAAAATTGAGATGCTGGAATCCACACTGGCCGGCGGCGCGGACTTCTCTCAGGTGGCGATGGATTACTCGGAAGACTCCAATGGCGCCAACGGCGGCGACCTCGGATTCATACCGCTTTCGTCTCTCAACCAAACGGATCCCGCGCTGAAAAGCGCTGTTTTAGGATTGCAGCCGGGGCAGGTTAGCAAGCCCGTGGTTTTGAAGGACGGCTATCACATCATCAAAGTCATCGCGAAAGAAAAGGCTGGACAGCGCGAGCTGTCGGATCCTCAGGTGCAACAATCCATACGCCAGACGTTACAGAATCGGCGGGAACAACTGCTCCGCTCCGCTTATTTGAGCATCGCGCGCGAGGAATCCCACGTTGTCAATTATCTGGCGAAGGAAGTCGTGGAATCGGCGGGGAAATTGCCGGCGAGTTGAGCGCAGCCGCAGAGGAAGACTACGCGCGCGTTTCAAGCGATGACGGCAAGAAGTTCTCCGGCATTGACCGGTTGGCCCTCCTGAACGATCATTTTTTCGATCATCCCGTCCTTGAGAGCTTTGATTTCGTTTTGCATCTTCATCGCTTCAACGATGAAGAGGCCCTGCCCCAGCGCAACTTTTTCTCCGCCTTTTACCAGAATTCGCACCACTTTTCCGGGCATTGGCGCGGTCACGTTCTGACGCCCTTCCAGCGCGGCTGAACCCCGTCCGCGTCGCCGCCATTGGCGCGGGTCGTCGTTCTCCGCAAGATATTCGACGCCTCCGACTGCGACCCGAACTCCATCGCTCACGGGCCAAACACACGCTTCGAAGACTTTGCCGCCGATCAGAACAGAAAAAATGCCGGTCCGTACTTCGATGACTTCAGCGGCGATTCCCTTGCCGTCCAAACTGATTTCATCGCGTGACGCGCCTCTGTTAATTGAGATATTTCGGACGCGATCGTTGATTCTCAAGCGCAGATTCATTTCGCGCCCAACGTATCGGACATCTGCTCCTGCCGGCCTTGCATTTTCCATCGCGAAACTGCCGGTGCAGAGTTATTGGAAGTTTTCTGCGCTGAAGCTTTTTGCGCTAACCAAAATGCGGCTGCAAGAGCGGCGGCATCTTCGGCAAGAGGCTCAGAGGATTTGCGCGAGACGTCCGCCTCCGACTTGCCAGCGTGTTTGAGAAATTCATCGAGCCATTTCGTATGAATTTCACCACGCAGGAATTCAGGCGCGGACAAAATTCTGCGAAAAAGGCCCACATTGGTCTTGATGCCCGCGGCGTAGTATTCGCTTAGCGCGCGGCTCATTCTGGCGATGGCTTCTTCTCGATTTGCGCCCCAGGCGATGAGTTTGTCGAGCATCGGATCGTAGTCCATGGGAACGATCCAGTTTTCGTACACGCCCTCGTCGAGACGGATTCCCGGGCCGGACGGCACTGTGCGCCTCAGAATTTTGCCGGGCGCTGGAAAAAAATTGTTTTCGGGATCCTCGGCATAAATGCGGCATTCGATGGCGTGCCCGCGAAGTTGAATATCTTTTTGTTCGAAGGGAAGCGCGTCTCCGGCGGCTACATGGATCTGCAGCTTCACCAGATCGAGCGCCGTAACGGTTTCTGTGACCGGATGCTCGACTTGCAAGCGCGTATTCATTTCCAAAAAATAAAATTTCCGGCGCTCGTCCACCAAAAATTCCAGAGTTCCGGCATTCGAGTAATTTCCGGCGCGCGCCAGCTTGACCGCCGCCTCTCCCATGGTGCGCCGCAGGTCCGGCGTGGCAATCGGCGACGGCGCCTCTTCGATCACTTTCTGGTAGCGGCGCTGCACCGAGCACTCGCGTTCGCCGAGATAAACAGTGTGACCGTGAAGATCGGCGATGATTTGAATCTCGATATGCCGGGGCCGAAGCAGGAATTTTTCAAGATAAAGCCGTCCGTCGCCGAACGCATTTGCCGCTTCGGATGAAGCATCGCGAAACCCGGAAGCAAGCTCGCGCTCTTCCTGAATCAAGCGCATTCCTTTGCCGCCGCCGCCGGCGACCGCTTTCAAAACAACGGGGAAGCCGATCTCCTTCGCCGTTTTTGCCGCATCTTCCGCGCGTTCGATGGGATCGAGAGTCCCAGGAACCGTGGGCACGCCAACTTTCTTGGCGAGCTGGCGCGCGGCAGTTTTTGAGCCGAGCTGAGCCATGGCTTCGGGCGAAGGGCCAATAAACGTGATGCCCTCACGTGCGCACGCGCGCGGCAGTTCGGGATTTTCCGCCAAAAAACCGTAGCCGGGATGGATGGCGTCGCAATGGCTCATTTTTGCGGCGTTCACAATTCTCTCAACCAGCAGATAGCTTTCTCGTGAAGGCGCCGGGCCGATGCGATACGCTTCCTCGGCAACGCGCACATGCAGGGAGACGCGGTCTGCATCGCTAAACACCGCGACTGGCTGAATACCCATCTCGCGGCAGGCGCGCGCGATGCGAACAGCGATTTCTCCCCGGTTGGCGATGAGTATTTTCTTGAACATTCGAGATTGGCCGGATGAATTCTAACACGCGGCTTACAACGGGATGTTTCCGTGTTTTTTGCGAGGATTGTTGTCGCGTTTGTTTTCGAGCGACTGCAGGGCGGTGATAAGCCGCAAGCGTGTTTCAGCGGGCGTGATGACGGCGTCAATGTATCCGCGTTCAGCGGCCACGTAGGGATTGGCGAAACGCTCGCGGAATTCGGCAATTTTCTCAGCGCGCAGCGCGCCGCGTTCGGATTCCTTCGCGCGCTCAAGCTCGCGCCGGTAAACGATATTCACCGCGCCTTCCGGCCCCATCACGGCGATTTCCGCCGTGGGCCACGCGAAATTAAAATCCGTGCGGATGTGTTTTGACGACATTACACAATACGCGCCGCCATACGCTTTGCGCGTAATGACCGTAATTTTGGGAACAGTCGCTTCCGCAAATGCAAACAGCAGCTTCGCTCCGTGCTTGATGATTCCGCCGAACTCCTGCTGCGTTCCGGGAAGAAATCCCGGCACATCCTCGAACGTGATCAGCGGAATGTTGAAAGCGTCGCAAAAACGCACGAAGCGCGCGCCTTTCACCGACGCATTGATATCCAGAACGCCGGCGAGAAACGCGGGCTGATTGGCGACAATCCCCACCGGAGCGCCGCCCATTCGCGCGAAGCCCACGACGAGATTCGCGGCGAAGTGCTCATGCACCTCGAAAAACAATTTGTCGTCCACAATGGCATGAATAATGTCCTTCATGTCATACGGAACCATCGGATCAGCGGGGATTAGCGAATTCAAGGAAGCCTCGGCGCGATCCATCGGATCATCAGAGGAACGCCGCGGTGGATCGTCCATATTGTTCGAGGGCAGGAAGCTGAGCAGCTCGCGAATCATCGCCAGACATTCCTCATCGTCGCGCGCCATGAAGTGAGCGACGCCGCTCTTCACGTTGTGCGTAGTCGCGCCGCCCAGTTCGTGCTTGCTGACTTCTTCGTGCGTCACCGTTTTGATCACGTCCGGTCCGGTAACGAACATGTATGACGCTTTCTCCGTCATGAAAATAAAATCCGTTATTGCAGGCGAATAAACCGCTCCGCCCGCGCACGGCCCCATGATGGCGCTGATTTGCGGCACAACCCCGCTGGCCAGCGTGTTGAGCAGAAAAATGTCAGCGTAGCCTGCGAGCGACATCACGCCCTCTTGAATGCGCGCACCGCCCGAGTCGTTCAATCCGATAATCGGCGCGCCATTGCTCATCGCCAGCTTCATGATTTTCGTGATTTTCCCAGCGTTGGCTTCGGAGAGCGAACCGCCAAAGACAGTGAAGTCCTGCGCGAAAACGTAAACCAGCCGCCCATCCATGCGGCCAAATCCGCAAACGAAGCCGTCGCCCGATGGCCGCTGCTCGTCCATGCCAAAATCCGTGCAGCGATGCTTTACGAATTTATCCAGTTCCTCGAACGTGCCCTCATCGAGAAGCAGCGCGATGCGCTCGCGCGCGTTCAATTTGCCTTCTTTGTGCTGGCGCTCGCGGCGTTCGGCTCCGCCTCCCGCTTCCGCTTCTTTATTGCGGAGCGCGAATTCATCCATCGCATCGTGCTTTGATTTTTGTGCGCTCATGTCCGGAGCGTTAGCGTGCCACAGCGGAACGCATCCAGCAAGCAAACGAGCGAGATAAATGTGGCGCGTTAAGGGAACGAGGAACCAGGGTGCTGATTAAGGAGTGAAGATCAGGGAGTGATTTCTCAGCGCAAGCCGGACCAGTCATCAGCGATCAGAATGGAGTTGCTCGGATTCGAAGGATCGTAGCGGACGCCAACCGGCTGCCCGGCAACCACGCGGTCGAGGCACACCTGCTCTTCCAGGCCAGTGACATCCTGTCCCGCTTCATACGTGACGCCAGCGATGGAGTAGGTGTAGAGAAGCATTTTTCGAATCGCCGGCTTTGAGTTTTCGCCTCGGTGCTTCCCGAAAAGGCCTGCATGGCCCTGCACCGATTCATCCGCCCTGTCCACGATCTCCAGCACCTGGCCATCCACAATGCGGCCGATGCGATTCAGATAGGCGCGGCGGTCGCGTTCGGATTCGGAACTGTCCTTGGTGCGGCTGAAAAATCGCACGAGTGCAAAAGCAAAAAAAGCGATCACGGCTTACTCCGAAAAGGATTTCTCAACGGCACGCGCTCTCTCGTTTGCAGGTTCTGTCAGGATTCCTGTGCACGATGTTTCTGAGAAATTATACCTGCGGCAGCAGGGCTTGCAGGGCCGAACAAACTGAGTGCTGTCCGAAAAGGTAATCCCTGAAAGCGCTCCTCCGAGCGGAAGCTGACTAACGCGCTTTTGCGACCGGGTTGCGCAATGTTCCGATTCCTGCGACGGACACTTCAACCACGTCGCCTGCGGCCAGCGGGCCAATTCCCGAAGGCGTGCCCGTCGCAATCACGTCTCCCGGTTCGAGCGTCATCATCTGCGAAATCCAACGGACGACGGTTTCCACAGAGAAAATCATTTCGGTGATGGCTGCTGACTGTCTTTTCTGTCCGTTAACAAATGTTTCCACGCGCGCGCCGTTCAAATCCAAATCAGTCTCGATCCATGGGCCGAATGGACAAAACGTGTCGAATCCTTTTGCGCGCGTGTATTGCACGTCTTTTTTCTGCAGATCGCGTGCGGTCACGTCATTCAGACAAGTGTATCCGAGAATGTAGGGCCAAACGGATTCCGTATCGGATAGATGGCTGCAACGACGCCCGATAATGATGGCCAGCTCGCCCTCATGATCAACTCGCTGCGAGAGCGGAGTTAAAATAATCGGCTCCTCGGGGGCAAGAATCGCCGAGGGCGGCTTCAAAAAAATCAGCGGCTCTTTGGGGACATCGTTGCCCAGCTCCGCGGCGTGCGCAGCGTAATTCCGTCCAACGCAAACAATTTTGCTGGGTTCGCTCGGCGCAAGCAGACCAATCTCCGAAACCGCCCACGTTTTGTCGAGCTGGTTTTGCGGTTCAAATAAACTCGCAATTTCGTGGACGCGATCAGCCTCGACGATTCCATAGTGCTTTGCGGACTCCGTGCCCGCACTCTTGGAATCAAAACGGCAAATTCTCATTCAATCACCGGCCTTGCCACTGTGCTCATTTCGACTCCGGCACATTCACAGTGATCGCCACGCTGGGCTCGCTTTCTTCTCCAGCACGATTCACCGCCGTTACGCGATAAAAATAATTTTGTCCCGACGCAACGGTCGAATCGCGAAAAACAGGTACCAGGACAAGCGAACCGTTCACCCGTGTTCCGGCGCCCGATTCTGTATCGCTGCGATAGACGTTGTACCCTGCCAAGTCGGTTTCCATGCTGATAGCCCAGGAAAGTTCCACGACGAATGGAGAGGCAGGTTCATTCGAAGAGATGATCGTACCCACAAGGTGCTCTGGAGGTGCAGGCCGGGTGCTCGGAGCAAAAGTTATTCGGGCCTGATTCGAATCCTGCGATTCCACGGTGCCCGCTGAGTATTTCGCCGTGCTGCGGACCACGTAGGTGTAAGTTCTTCCCGCTTCTACGGTACGGTCCTCATAGGACGGCTCGGACGATTTGGACAGCAATTCAAATTCTGCGTTTGTTGCTCCCGCGGTATTGGTGGAACCCTGCTCCGGCGAAGATTGCGTTTTGCTGTTCGCGGAAATTTCGGAGCGATACACCTCATATTCAATGCTCGGCTTCTCCGAACCGGTTGGCGGAATTTGCGGCGCGCTCCAGGCGAGCTCGACCGCGCCGTCAACGATTTGTGCGCGCAAATCAACAATTGGCTGCGGCGCGGCCAGAATTGTCATGCGAAAAGGATTCGATGGCGCTGAACTGCTCCGCCCAATTCGCGTGCGCACTTCATAGACCGCTTCCATGCCGCTGTGCGCCGCCAAATCCTCGGGCGTAAGCGCCTGCGGAAAAACAATGCGGCCGTTTTGTTCATAGCGATCCAACATTTGCGGTGGGATGGTGACTAGCAGGCGCGGCTTTTCGTTTTTCGGCGAATTCGTCGGAACGCTTTCGAGCGCGCGATAAATTTGCACGGCTGGCTTTTCCGTCAGCGCGACGCCACGCACCGTCTCTTTGGGCAGAGTGAAAGAAAGAACAATCGAGTCGCCCATCTGGCTTGCCGAGAGGTCCGTCACCGCTTGCGGTTTGTTTGATTCTCGCGTGACCGGCGCGCCCGGCGAGGCGCATCCCGGCAAAAGTAAGGCGAGCACGATAGCGGCTGCGAGAGAATGCGAGGTAATCGCGCGGTTTCGCGCGACCGTTCGCCGGCAGGACATGAAGAGCCTCATGCCTAGAGAATGTAACGGCTCAGGTCCTGGTCCTTCACCACATCGGCGAGCTGTTTCTGCACATAGGCGGCGTCGATCTTGAAGCTGCGCTTCTTCATGTCCGGAGCATCGAAGGAAATTTCTTCGAGCACTTTTTCGAGAATGGTGTGCAAACGGCGCGCGCCGATATTTTCGGTTTGCTCGTTCACCAGCGCGCCGAAGCGCGCAATTGCCGCGACCGCATCATCGGTAAAAGTGATCTTCAGCCCCTCGGTGTCGAGCAGCGCGATGGATTGCTTGATCAGGGCGTTCTTCGGCTCTGTCAAAATACGCACAAAATCGGCCTCGCTCAGCGAGCCCAGTTCCACGCGAATCGGGAAGCGCCCTTGAAGCTCCGGAATTAAATCGGATGGCTTGGTAGTATGAAACGCACCTGCCGCAATGAACAGAACATGGTCGGTGCGCACCATGCCGTAGCGCGTGTTCACCGTAGTGCCTTCCACAATCGGCAAAATATCGCGCTGCACGCCTTCGCGCGAAACGTCCGGCCCATGCCCTGATTCACGCCCGGCAATTTTGTCCACCTCATCAATGAACAGAATTCCCATTTGCTCGACGCGATCCACCGCAACACGCGTCACCTGATCCATATCCAGCAGCTTGTTTTCTTCTTCTTGAATCAAGTAATCGTAGGCCTCGGCGACCATCATCTTCCGCTTCTTTTTCTGCTGGCCGAACATTCCCGAGAGCATGTCCTTAACGTTGATGTCCATTTCCTCGACACCCTGGCTGGACACGATTTCGAACGCCGGCGTCATGCGCTCGCGCACTTCCACTTCGACCATGCGCTGGTCGAGTTTTCCTTCGCGCATTTGCGCGCGCAGCTTTTCGCGCGTGCGCTGAGCCACTTCGCGGTTCTGCGCTTCGGAACCGGGGGCGGTGCTATCGATGGATGTTGGCGCCGGCGAAGAAGGCAGCAGCAGATCAAGCAAACGCTCTTCAGCCGCCTGCTCCGCGCGTTCCGCGACTTCATCCAGTTTTTCTTCGCGGACCATATCAATGGCCACTTCCACCAAATCGCGCACCATGGATTCCACATCGCGTCCTACGTAGCCAACTTCCGTGTACTTCGAAGCTTCCACTTTCACGAACGGGCAGCCTGCCAGCCGCGCGAGGCGCCGAGCAATTTCCGTTTTTCCCACTCCGGTCGGCCCAATCATCAAAATGTTTTTCGGGAGCACATCCTCGGCCATCTCCGGCTGCAATTTTTGCCGCCGCACGCGATTCCGCAACGCTACGGCCACTGCGCGCTTCGCCGCGTTCTGTCCCACGATGTACTTGTCCAATTCCAGAACGATTTCGCGAGGGCTGAGTTCGTCAAATGACGGAGGAGCTTCCGGCTCTGCGGCTTGATGCTCTCCGTTCAGGTAAATCACCATGTTCTTTCCATCCTTGCCCTTTTCGTTCACTGAATTCCCCTGTGGCCTAGAGTTCTTCAATCACGAAGGTTGCATTTGTATAGATGCAGATCTCGCTGGCGATGCGCATGGCTTCCTGCGCGATTTCTTTGCTGCCCAATTTCGTGTGCCTCGAAAGCGCGCGCGCGGCGGATAACGCGTATGGCCCGCCGGAGCCGATGGCGCAAATGCCGTCGTCTGGCTCGATAACGTCGCCATTGCCGGAGAGCAGAAAAGTGGCCTTGCTGTCCGCCACCACCAGCAAAGCTTCCAGATGGCGCAACGAACGATCCGTGCGCCATTCTTTGGAGAGCTCCACCGCGGCGCGCGCCAAATTGCCGTGAAACTCCTGCAGTTTGTTTTCGAATCGCGTGAAAAGAGATAACGCATCCGCGGTGCTGCCCGCGAAACCCGCCAGAATCTTGTCACTGAAGAGCCGCCGGATTTTTTTGGCGTTGTGCTTGACCACGCCTTCGCCGAGCGTCACCTGTCCGTCGCCCGCCATCACCACATGGCCATCTTTTCGGACGCAAAGCACCGTTGTGCTGCGTATACGCTGTTTTTCTCTGAGTCGCATCCAGCGATTATAACCCGCTGCTGCCTCGGGACAAAAAATAGACGGAGCCCTCGGTCATTGGGGTGGGATTCAATCGCATCGCGCGGCGTTTACGTTCGCAAGCCCGCATCCAGCGCGTCGTAGAAAAGATCGAGTTCCGTCGGCTGCGTGAAGATATTCGTCGAGATGCGCATGTGACTGGCGTCGCAGACCACGCGCATATTTCGCGCCGCGCATTCCTCGGCGACTTTCTTGAGCCCTCCAGTCGTCGCGCCCGTCGGAAGCGGCGGATCCACTTCAATGCTAACCAATGCGTTGAAGAACTGGTCGGCGCTGGCGTTGGTGGTTTTCAAATGCGGATACTCGAGCACGCGATTGCGCACTTGCGTTGCGAGTTCATGCTGCCGCGCGTAAATCCGTGCGGGCCCGACCTGATTGAAAAAATCAATCGCCGCGCGCAAGCCGACCATCACCGACAAATTCGAAGTACCGATCCACGAAAACCGGTACGCTTTCAAATCATAATTGTTCCAATTCGCCGTCGCCGTGTGCGCCCACAAATCCTTCAGCCGCTCTTCGCGAACATACAAAAATCCTGTCCCCTTGGGCGCCATCAGCCATTTGTGCGGGCTCGAGCCGTAAAAATCGCAGCCAATATCGTGCAGGTCGAGGGGAATCTGCCCAATCGCGTGTGCGCCGTCCACCGCTGATAACGCGCCATGCTTCCTCGCCACCGCGCAAATCTCTTTTGCCGGCAGAATCACGCCCGTCGCCGTCGTGATATGGCTGAAGAAAACCATGCGCGTCTGCGGCGTCATCGCGCGTTCAAACAGTTCGACAATTTCATCCGTCGAACGCGGCGGCTTCGGAAGCGCAACCTTGTTTATTTTTATTCCGTACCGCGCGGCCTTTACGTCCCACGGGCAATAGCCTCCCGGATGCTCCTGATCCGTCATCAGCACTTCTTCGCCCGGCTTCATATCAATTCCGTTGGCGATAATGTTGTTCGCTTCCGTGGCGTTCCGCACCAGAGCAATTTCGTCCACATTGGTGTGCACAAAAGCCGCCAACGCTTCGCATGTCTTTTTCAGGTGCTCGTTTTCATCGTATCCAAACCACGGGTAGGCCGTTTCGCGAAACGTTTCGCATTCCAGAATGTGCTCGATCATCGCGCGCAGCACCGGCAGCGGAACGCATCCTACCGACCCGCAGTTCAGGTTCACGTGATCCGCCGCCAGCAGCCATTGCCGCCTCATCTGCGCCCAATAGCGCACGGGATCCGATGCGAAGAGATCTGGCGACGGCATAGGCGGATTTTCAACAACGATTTGCTCAGCCACCTGAGCGGCTCGCGAAAGCGGGATTCCCACGAGCGCGGCAGCAATTGCAGAGCGCTGAATGAATTCGCGGCGAAGCATGAGCACACCTCCTCCAGAATCACTTTGCCGCGGAGTCTAACAGAAAATCGCTACAGGAGGGGTGTCGCGTGGTGTACTAACAGGCCCGGCGCTTCCTTATCCTTGGCCACTTCTTCTTTGCCCTTCTTATCCTTGTCCTTCTTTTCTTTTTTCTTTCCGGTTTTGGCCCAACGCTGTTCCAGCGAGTTCTTGGTAAAAAGAGAATCGGCCAGCCCGGAATTGAACTTGCACCCATCGGGGTCGTAAAACACCTGAAATACCTTCAGCCCATTGCGAATGCGCGTCTGCTGAAAATACATCGTGATGCCATCAACAGTATGGAAATTCGAATAATAATCCACTTCTTCCGTGCGCATGTGCGTCACCGGATCGCGCATGGCCACTTCTTTGCGAATCGGCAAATGCGTGAGCGACGCGATGGCGATGCGAATTTCATGGCCCTGCGGATCGTCAATCTCGATCCAGTCGGCCTCTTTCAAATCCACAACGTCCGGCCCAATGTAGCGAAAAATCATCCCGGGTTCATTCAGCCGATAGCGCAGAATGTGGTCCAAGTCGAGCTGCAAATCCTCTTCGTTTTGCTTGATCTGATCCGCTGGCAAGTCCGACACGCCGCCTTGGTCCAGCGTCCAGCCCTTATCGCCATTGGAGATTTGAATGATATTTCGCTTCTTCGAGAATTCCGTGCGGTCCTTGTCCGGCAGCTTCACAAAATCCCAAAAAGTCTCGTAACCCGACAATGCCCCCGAGTGCCCAAAAGTTCCCAGCGTCCCTCTGCACGTCGAATCCTTCACCGTCAGATAAGCATTTCCGCCGAGCGCCTGAATCATTTGCTGCAAAAGCGCCTTCGCTTTCGCCGCAGACTGTTCCGGCAGCAAGACCTGCCCATCCTGCGCGCGCGCCGGCACGCCCACAGCCAGCAGAATCGCTGCTGCAAACACGGCGACGAAGAGCCTGCGACGAATTAACCGCACAGAACCGCGCCTCCGTTCACGTTCAAAACTTCTCCCGTGATAAAGCTCGCCAGGTCCGACGCGAGGAACAGAATCGCCGACGCAATTTCTTCCGCTTTACCCACTCGCCCGAGCGGTATCGCACTGGTCGCGAATTTCAAACCCGCCTTGGTCTTCAGAACCCCTTGCGACATTTCCGTATCCACCCATCCCGGCGCCACGCAATTCACCAGTATATTGTGCTTCGCCAGTTCAGTGGATAGCCCTTTCACGAAACTGATAATCGCGCCCTTGGACGCCCCATAATGCGTGTGCATCGCTTCCCCGCGCTGCCCCGCCGTCGAACTCACTGCCACAATTCTTCCCGATTTCTGCGCGATCATCTGCGGCACGGTATGGTGAATCGTCGAGTAAACGCTCTTCAAGTTCACGCGCATCATTTCGTCCCATTGCACTTCCGACATGCTTTCAATCGGAATGTCCTTATCATTCCAGATGCCCGCATTCGCGACTAGGATGTCCACGCGGCCCAGCCGGTCGCGCGCGAATTCCACAAGCCGCTTGCCATCCGCGGCCTTTCCCAGGTCCGCTTTGAACGACTCGATTCGCGTTCCGTGCTTGCGCGACTCTTGCTCCACGCGCTCGGCAGCCGCCCGGTTGCGATGATAATTGAACACCACGTCCGCTCCCGCGCGCGCAAAAAGCCGCACTGCCGCCGCGCCGATTCCGCGCGAGCCGCCCGTAATCAATGCTGATTTTCCCGCCAAAGAAATCATACGGAAGAAATTCCGATTTTTGCGCCGAATAAAAAACTACGCGCGAATGCCGCTCCCTTGCGCCGCTTTCACCAGTTCGCCAAAGAGTTTTTCAGAGAATGCATCGCCCACCATGCGTTCCGGATGCCACTGCACGCCAACTACCCAGTTCGTGTCGCCGTCCCGTTCGACGGCTTCTACAATTCCATCCGCCGCGCGCGCCGTAATCCGCAAATTTTCCCCCGGTTCGCGCACCGCTTGATGATGCGAGCTGTTGACTTCCGCTTCCGCTTTGCCGGCGGCAGCCATTGCTTTGCTTCCCGCCGCGATTTCTACCGAATGAAACGGCTCCGCAGCCCCTTGCTCTTTGCGTTCCCACGCGTGCTGCAAACTCCGCAGCCATTCGCTGCCAATATCCTGAACGAGCGACCCTCCCAGATAGACGTTTAGAATCTGCACGCCGTAACAGATCGCCAGCACCGGCTTGCCTTCGCCGAGGCAATGCTCAAGCAGTTCGCAATCCGTCTTCTCTCGCGCCCCGTCGGCATCCGCTGTCTTCGCGTGGCGCGCGGCGCCATATCGCTCCGGATTCACATCCGCGGGACTCCCGGGCAGCACGATTCCATCAAGAGTTCGCGCCAATTTCCGCAACTCCGGCAGCCCCAGTCCCAGCGAAACTTCCACAGCCGCGCCACCGGCTTTCTCAACCGAACGCACGTAGAACTCGTACTTCGCCCGCTCGCCGCTAAGTTCTTCTTTATGCGTGCGGTACGGAATCCCAATTCGCGCCCGCACCCGCTCATTTTTCTCAGGCATGAAAGCTAATCGTACCATTCACTTGTAACCACCGACAAGAAGACGCTGAACGCGTTCACCACGGGATGGAGCTGGCGAAGGAGCGGACGGCGTCCGAAAAAATCTCCGGCTGGTCAATGTTCGAAATGTGAAACGCGCGGGGAATGACTTGCAGCTTCGCGTTTTTGGCGGCGGCGAGGAATTTTTTTTCGTGCAGGCGGAAGCCCAGGTCCCATGCTCCGTTCAGCAGCAAGACCGGACCCGGATACGATGCCAGCTTGGGCGCGAATTTCTGGTGCATGACTTCGCGAATCCCCGCCGCGCCGCCGCGCATGAAAAATCCCGGAGCGATAAGTGGCTGGGCGCGCCGCTGGCCATAGGCCCACACGAAAAACTTTCGGCTGGCCCAGTTGAGCCATCGTTCCGGCAATTTCTCCATGAGCCGCGAGAGAAAGGCATAAGGAAAGGCGTACCATCCTTGGGGCTCGACCGACGCGCTGGCAATCACCAGCCCGGCGGCTTTTTCCGGATGGCGCGCGCCGAATTCCATGGCAATGTATCCGCCGAGCGACAGGCCCACGACCAGCGCGCGCCCGTTCGCGGCTTCGTCAATCACGCCGGCCAATTCTTCGGCGGAACGTTCCACGTGGAACATTTCTCCTTTGAGGCTGCCATGCCCCGCCAAATCCACAGTGATGACGCGGAATTCATCGGACAGCCGCACGATTTGCGGCTGCCACATCCGGCGCGTGACGCGCATTCCGTGCAAAAACACGATGGGAGGGGCGTTCTCCGGCCCGGCCACGTCGTAGCTTTGCGCTCGATTATTCACAATTCACCATTTGCCATTCGCTATTTTACCCCGCGCTCGTACCATCATTCAGGGATTGGTCGCTCCGGCTGCTCGTTCAGGGTTGACCGTTCAGGGTTGCTGCTTGCGCATCTGCTGTGAATCCGGCGCTTAATTTCTGGAAGTTTTCATCGTACGATTTATTTATTCAGTTCCGCCGAAACTAGGAGAGGTTTTCATGCGCGTTGCAGAGCCAAAAGTTTCCCGCGTCGCGGTGGCAGGGAACGTCGGGTCCGCCGTCCCGAAAACGGACGACTTCAAATTCATCCGCTTCCGCCTTGAAGGCGAAGTCGCGCGGCTCACGCTCGACCGTCCCGAGCACAACATGCTCAACGAGCGCATGCTGGCCGAGCTGGCCGCGGGCATTGATTCGCTGGAAGGCCGCGGCGACGTGAAGCTGATTATTCTGGATTCCGCGGCGCAATCGTTTTGCGGCGGCATCGAACTTGGGGAATACACGCCGCGCCGCGCTTTTCAGGTGCTGGACGCATTCCAGCGCGCCTTCACCGCGATGCTGGATACCGCGAAACCATTGCTGGTGGCAGTGAATGGGCCGGCGTTCGGCGGCGGGGCGGAGCTTGCGGCGCTTGGAGACTTGGTCGTTGCCACGCCGCGAGCCAAATTCGCGCAGCCGGAAATCAAGCTGGGCGTTTTTCCTCCGCTGGGCGCGGCCATTCTGCCGTTTATCGTTGGGCCAAAGCGCGCGCTGGAGTTGGTGCTTACCGGCGAGGTCATCAGCGCGCAGGGAGCGCTCGAGTTGGGTCTTGTGAATCGCGTGGTCGCAGAAGACAAGCTCAATGCCACGATTAAAGAAATGAGCGCGCAGGTGACGGCGCATTCTGGGCCGGTGCTCACCATGGCCAAGAAGGCCATTTTGGGTTCGATGGGACTTTCGCTGCGCGACGGCGTCCGGCAATCCATGGCCGTGTTTTTGAATGAGCTTTCCGCGCTGGAGGATTCCAGCGAAGGCCTGCGCGCCATCGCCGAGAAGCGTTCGCCGAAATGGAAAAACAAGTAGCG
>DASUAV010000082.1:0-3341 GCA_035763605.1 Candidatus Acidiferrales bacterium | reverse complement strand
CCCCTAAAAATCGTTAAACAAACTCTGCTAGATGGCGACTTCTTGCAGGGCCTGGCCTGCGTAAATGCGCTTCACGACTTCTTCGATGGGTTCATCTTCGATGAGCAAGTCGCGGACTTCGAAAGTGTTCAGGATCTGGCGAATCAAATCGGCGGTGGCCAGGCGGGTGCGGTCGAAGCGGAGACGATAGGTAAGCTGATCTACCTGCTCGAGTTCGACGCCGTCGCGGGCAAAGGATTGGACGCGCGCTAACTGGCCGGAATCTTTCACGGCGAACTTGATTTGCTTGGTGCGCAGCAATTTTTGTTTGAGGAGATCGAGCGGGCCGTCATAAAGAAGGCGGCCATGGTCAATGATCATGATGCGGCGGCAAAGTTCTTCGATGTCGTCGAGATCATGGGTGGTGAGCAGCACGGTGGTTTGAAATTCGCGATTGATGGCGCGGAGGAATTTGCGAATTTGGTCTTTGGCGACGACGTCGAGGCCGATGGTGGGCTCGTCCAGAAAAAGCAGCGGTGGATTGTGCAGCAGGGCGGCGGCGAGATCGCAGCGCATGCGTTCGCCGAGGGACAATTTGCGCACGGGCGTCGAGAGATAATCCTGAATGCCGAGGATTTGATTGAATTTTTCCATGCGCTCGCGGAAATCGCGCTCGGGGACTTCGTAAATGCGGCGCAAGAGTTTGAAGGATTCGACGACGGCGATGTCCCACCAGAGCTGGGTGCGCTGGCCGAAGACGACGCCGATGGTCTTGACGTATTGGCGGCGCTGTTTGTAGGGGAGGAAGCCGTTGACGCGAGCTTCGCCGGAGCTGGGCACGAGGATTCCGGTGAGCATTTTGATGCTGGTGGATTTTCCGGCGCCGTTGGGGCCGATGTAGCCGACCATTTCGCCGCGTTCGACGGAAAAAGTGACGCGGTCAACGGCTTTGACGGTGATGTATTCGCGAAGAAAGAGATTTTGGATGGAGCCCCAGACGCCTTCGCGGCGCTTGAATGTGCGGAAATCTTTGGAGAGTTCACGAACGTCAATGAGCGGCGCGTCAGGCATATGGGTGCGATTCTAGCATGGAGTGATTGGGGCGCAGGGAGCGCGCTTGACCATGGGAAGTACGCGGCTGAGGCGGGCGGCGGATTGTTCAGGCGCGGAAGAGGACGTCTTCGCGATTGAACACGCGCACGGCCCAGAAGATGGCGATGGCGGCGTAAACGCAGGTCATTCCGAAAATCGCGGCGATGAAGGGCCAGGGGTACGCGCCGCCGATGATTTCTTTGCTTACCAGGCTGGTGTTGAGAATGGGAATCAACGCCGTTTTCCAGCTCAGTTCGACGCCGGGAAACGCGCCGATGATGGCCGGGGCGATTACGACGAAACTCATTGGGGCGATGTAGGTTTGCGCTTCGCGAAAACTTTTGGCCAGCAATGATATGGCCAGCAGAGCGGAAGCGAAAAGGACGGCCAGAGGGAGAAGCATCACGACTACCACGGCCACGGTGCTGGGCTCGATGGACATTTGAAATGTGGAATGGGCAGCGGCGAGCAGGTGTGGCTTGGCCCAGGTGAACGAAGCGCCCAATGAAATCAGGGCGAGGATGGCGGTGACGACGGAAGCGGTGACGACGGTCAAAAACTTACCCAGCACAACATCGGTGCGCGAAATGGGGCTGGAAAGAATGGTTTCCATGGTGCCGCGTTCTTTTTCGCCTGCGGTGAGATCCATAGCGGGATAGGTGGCGCCGGTGAAGGAAAAAATGATGATAAGGTAAGGAATCCATCCGCCGAAGAGCGCCGCGCCGACCTGCGAGGCGGAAGCGACATTTTTGGAATCCACGCTAAAGGGATCGACTAAACTCGGCGGAAGGCCGCGGGCATTGAGTTCGTCGCGAACGATTTGCTCGCGATATTTGTCAAAAAACTTTTCCAGCTTGCTTTCGGCCTCTTCGGATTTATCGTTGTTCTCGAAGTAATCAATGGTGACCTTCTCGGCGGTTCCCTTCGTAGCGGCAGAATCGAAGCCGGGGGGAATATCCACCACGGCGCGGATTTTCTTGTCAGCGACTTGCTGAACGGCATCCGGTGCATAGGGAACGACGCGAATGCCGGAGAGCTTTTGCAGGGCGGCGATTACTTTCGGCGAATCTTCGCCGCCGTGAATCATTACCGGAGCGATTTCCGTTTTGGCTTCGCCGGAAAATTCGGCGGTGACGTAGCCGATGCCCAGAAACAAGAGCGGGAAGGCCACCAGCGGCATAATGATCATGGAACGAATGGTGCGCTTGTCACGCAGCATGTCGCGGAGTTCTTTGCGGTAGACAATCAGGGCGTTGCGCAAGCTCATCGGCCATCTCCAGAAACTTCCACGAACACGTCTTCGAGGCTTTCCTTGCGGTAATGATCGCGCATCTGTCCGAGGGTTCCCTCGGCGCGGAGTGTTCCGCCATGAATAATTCCGATGCGGTCGCAGAGCTTTTCGGCTTCGGGCATGACATGAGTAGAGAAAATTACGGTCTTGCCGCGGTCGCGGCACTGGCGGATAAATTCAATGATAGAGCGGGCGGTCATGACGTCGAGGCCGCTGGTGGGCTCGTCGAAAATCATCACCGAGGGATTGTGAATCAGCGTGCGAGCGATGGAAACTTTCTGCTTCATGCCGGTGGAGAGCTTGCCGCAGCGGCGGTCGCGGAACTCCTGCATGTCGAGGGCGGTGAAAAGTTCATCGGCGCGCTGCCGAATGGCGGCGGAGTCGAGTCCGTAAAGGTGGCCGAAATATTCGACGGTTTCGAAGGCTGTAAGACGATCATAAAGAGCGGTAGCGGTGGAAAGGAAACCGATATTGGCGCGGACTTTTTGCGGCTCGCGGACAATGTCATAGCCGGCGACCATAGCGGTGCCTGAGGTGGGCGACAGAATGGTGGCGAGCATGCGCAGAGTGGTGGTTTTGCCGGCGCCGTTTGCGCCCAGCAGACCGTAAATTTCGCCGGGGCGGCAGGAGAAGCTGATGCGGTCCACGGCGCGAATGGCGCCGCGTTTCTTGTCGTTGAAGAACTTGCTTAGTTCCCGCGCCTCAATCACGCGCGCTCCTCATTTCAGCGCCGTACGCCGGCGCAGGGATTCCGAATAGAACTCGCATACTTAAGCGATACGAATCTTACCGGGAGAAGTTACAACGAGAGCGCACAATCTGCGCATAGTTCCCCGCGGGCGACGGCTCCGTGCTGATGTGTGCTCGGATTATTGTACGGTTGGTGAGACTTTTACGAAAAGGAAAGCCGGACAGGATGAAATCTGCCCGGCTTTCTGATCCTGATGCGCTACTGCAACTGCACGCTGGCGGAACGGCT
>DASUAV010000081.1:0-7049 GCA_035763605.1 Candidatus Acidiferrales bacterium | reverse complement strand
CGAGCATTGGCTGGCGGGATGACCGCCGAAAACAGATTCACCGCCGAGAGTTTCAGAGTTGGCTTCGGTCCTCCAACCACCCTGACACCAAGCGGCGCAAAACGCTGCCGAGGAGAAGTCTTGCTTGACAGGAACTTCGTTCTTATCGAGGGGCGCCCCGCAAAAGCCGCAGATTCGCGAATGGCGCGATTCTGCGCTACAAAGGCAAAAACCGAACCCAAGCAGGACAACCCAAGCACAAGAGTCAAAAGCCCCACGTCCAGAAGCGCGGATGATCGCGCGGCACACGATGGCAGACTCGCGTCCGTTTCCCAAACGCGGCAATTCCCTGCCCTGCGGGACTCGGCGCTCAGTAGAGGACGCGGAATTTTATGGTGTGGGGGATGCGCTTGAGGTCTTCGATGATTTTGCCTCGGTAGGCAGAGCCGATGTCGGTGATGGCGTAGCCGATAGCGTCGGCGGTTTTCAGGTATTGTCCGAGAATGTTGGCGGAGTGCGCGGCGAGGACGTGGTTGATTTGCGCGAGCATGCCGGGAATGTTTTCGTGAATGTGAATGAGGCGATGCGCGCCTTTGACTTTTGGCAACTGCACGCCGGGGAAATTAACGCTGTGGAGCGTGCTGCCGTCGCGGACATATTCGACAATGCGCTCGGAGACGAATGAGCCGATGTCACGCTGAGCTTCTTCGGTGCTGCCGGCGACGTGGGGCGTGAGAATGACCTGTTCGAATTTCTGGAGCGGGGATTCGAATTTTTCCTGGTTGCCCTTGGGCTCGCGGGGGAAAACGTCAACGGCGGCGGCGCGAACGCGTCCGGATTTGATGGCGTCGGCGAGGGCCTGATCGTCGACGACGAAACCGCGGCTGGCGTTGATGAAAATTGCGCCGGGCTTGATCTGCTGAAATTCGCGGCGGCCGATGAGGTTGCGATTTTCTGAACGACCGTCCACGTGGAGAGTGATGAAGTCGGCGGTCTTGAGGAGTTGGGCGAGAGAGCGGCACTTGCGGGCGTTGCCGAGGATGAGTTTTACGTCTACATCGTAGAAATAGACTTCCATGCCGAGGGCTTCGGCGAGGACGGAAAGTTGCGAGCCGATCTTGCCGTAGCCGATGATGCCGAGCTTTTTGCCGCGGACTTCATTGCTGCCTTCGGCGGACTTGTCCCACTGGCCGCGATGCAATTTTTCGCTCTTGGCAAAGATGCCGCGGGCGAGAAGGAGAATTTCGCCGAGGACCATTTCGACGACGCTGCGCGTGCTGCTGTAAGGCGCGTTGAAGACTGCGATGCCGCTTTTCGCGCAGGCGTCGAGGTCAAGCTGGTCGGTGCCGATGCAGAATGCGCCGATGGCGGCGAGGTCAGGGGCGTGCGAGAGGAGCGGCGCGGTGATTTTGGTTTTGGAGCGGATGCCGAGAATGGAGACGCCGGGAAGCTTGGCGCGCAGAGCGGATTCGTCGAGGCTGTGCGGAAGGGATTCGACATCGCATCCGGCGGTGCGGAATCGGGCTGCGGCGTCGGGATGGATGTTTTCAAGGAGGAGCGCTTTCGGTTGTTTTTCTTTCATTTTTTCTTCGGGGGCGCGCGTTCTGGCCACAAACCAAAGTTTACATGGAAAAGCCGGGGAACGCGCGAGCGGAAATCGTGCGAGAATCGGGGCGCAGACGGCGTTCGGCGCTCAAGCGAACGCACACGGGTAACAGCGGAGTTGCTTTATGCAGGCGATTGATGAGAAGGCACTGGAACGAACGTTGCAGGCACAGGGATTCGCGACGACTTACATTTGGCAGGATGGGCCGGGCGCAAAGTATCGCGAGCATGTGCATGAAACGGAAACGGCGCACATTATCCTTGCGGGAGAGATGACGCTGACGATGGACGGGCGGTCGCGGACGTATAGCGCGGGCGAGCGGTGCGACGTTCTGGCAGGCGCGGTGCATTCCGCGGAGATGGGACCGAATGGGTGCCGGTATTTGATTGGCGAGAAATGAAGACCAGCGAGTGACTCTTCGGAAATGCGCTCAGAGCCACCCAGTAACGAGAAAATACGACGTCCGCTCAAGACGGACGAGCGGAAGTTAATGGAGTTCATGCTGTCTGCTGATTTTCCGGGCCGCAGTGAACCTGTCACAGATAGATTCAATGGTGGTCACGCGCGAGTGCGAATGCGGATGTGGGACTGTGAATTTTACGGTTGAAGGCCCTGTTACTTACGCGATCTGCCGAGAGCCGATACCCGTCGAGGCGCGCGGCCATGGAGTCGATGTTTTGCTGTTCGTCCGAAAAGGATTGCTGTCGAGCCTTGAAATCGTCTATCACAGCACCGAGCGTCCGTTGCCTTATCCAAAACCTAACGACTTGAAAGTTTGGGTTCCTCAGGGAAACGGTTGAACAGCGTACCACCGCAAGTCGAAAGCCGCAGATTCGCTGAAAAGCGCGATTCTGCGCTACCCAAACCTTCCAAACGCGAACAGCTTACGAAGCAGAGGCACGGTCGAGGAGTTCGACGACGTGGAGGACTTGCTGATTGGTTTTGTGGAGTTTTGCGCCGGCGCGGAGTTGCAGGATGCAGCCGGGATTCGCGGTGACGATGACCGGAGCGGCGGTGGATTTCGCGTGGTGCATTTTTTCGGCAAGTATCTGCATGGAGGCGGCGGTCTCGGTGACGTTGTAGATTCCTGCGGAGCCGCAGCAGTGATCAGCGAGCGGCATCTCTATGAGTTCGACTCCCGGAATAGCGCGAATGAGTTTGCGCGGGGCTTCGCGGATTTGCTGCCCGTGGGCGAGATGGCAGGAATCCTGATAAGTGACGCGGAGTTTGGTTTCGCGGAGCGGCGCGGAGAGGCCGAGTTCGGCGAGAAATTCGGTGACGTCGCGCACGCGAGAGGAAAACTCGGCGGCGGTTGCGGAGGCAGCGCCATTCCCATCGGCAGATGTTGAGCGCCTGCCCGAATCAGCGGGATTTTCCGAGAACAGATGCGTGTACTCCTTGAGCGTTGAGCCGCAACCGGCGGCGTTGGTGATGATGGCGTCGAAAGGCTCGCGGAGGAACGCGGATATGTTTTTGCGCGCGAGGTCGCGGGCGATATCGCGTTCGCCGGCGTGAGCGGCAAGCGCGCCGCAGCAAAATTGATCCGCAGGAACCACGACTTCGCAGCCGTTGGCCTGCAGGACGCGAATGGTGGCGTCGTTGAGTTCAGTGAAAGTGACCTGCGCAACGCATCCGGCGAAAAATGCGACGCGGGCGCGGCGGGGGCCTTTCGCGGGAAACGTTTTTCCGAGGCGGGAGAAGAAAAATTCGGAATCAACACGTGGAAGAAGCGCGGCGCGTTGCTGAAGTCCGAAGAGGCGGAGAATGCCTGAGCCGCGCGCCAGGGCTTCGAGGCCGGAACGCTGATAAAGGCGAATGAGTGCGGCGAGGCGCGCGATGCGGCGGGGATTCGGCAGCAGGCGCTCGAAAACGTAGCGGCGAGCGAAGCGCGAGAGGCGCGGGCGCTGGAAATTGCGGGCGATTTGGGCGCGAGCGAGTTCGACAAGCTTGCCGTATTCCACTCCGGAGGGACAGGCGGTTTCGCAGGCGCGGCAATCGAGGCAGCGGTCAATGTGCGTGACGAAGGCGTCGTTGAATTCGAGGCGGCCTTGATCTATGAGCGCCATTTGGCGAATGCGTCCACGAGGCGAATCGGCTTCGTTGTGCCAGAGGCGATAGGTGGGGCAGGCGTTGAGGCACAGACCGCAGTGAATGCAGCGGGAGTAGTCGGCGTAATCGGGCTTGTCGCCGGCCGTGAAGCCGCTGAGCGTTTCCGCAAATTCGCGCTGGGCTTCTTCGTGAGTGAGTGGAGGCGCGGCGGGCATTTGATTAGTGTTGCTCCCGAATGTTGTTACACAAGATGGGCGGGTAAGGTTCAAAAGCTCGAGATGGCAGTATAGCGTAACCCATAAATCCTTCTGAGCGGCGAAAGCGTTCTTCAGGGGCTAAAGCCCCATTCCCCTCCCCGAATTGTTGTCGGAGCTGAAGCTCCGACCCCCTAAGAAGCGCACAGTTGTGTCGCGTGCCCAAGTCCGTCTCAACCAGGCTCCGATTCCTAAGAAGCGCCTATATTGCTGCCCTGCGCTAAAGATCCGCCTGCGGCAGGGCGGCTCCGAACGCCTAGGAAACGCCCATGTGATAGCGCCTAGAGGCCTCCGACGAAGCGGCCTGGCGCGAAGATGTTGCGCGGGTCGAAGGCGCGCTTGAGTTGCTGCATGAGGGGAAAATCCTCACGCGGAGGGCCCCAGATGTTGAGCCGGCGCTTGAGTTCAAGCGGACAGGAGATGATGGTGGCGCTTCTGCCGGAGATCGCAGCGCGCTGGAGAAATTCCCGACAGACATTCGCAAGATTGGAAGATGGGCCGGCCGATTCTATCCAGCAGTAGAAGATTCCGCATCCGCGAAACATATGGAAGATTTTGACGGAGCGCTGCTGCGCGAGCGCGGAGGTATCTTCGAAAAATGCGGAGAAATCGGAACGGAGGCAGCCTGCCTTCAACAGCACAGCGTTTGTCTGCGCGAGGAGAGCGGCTGGAAATTCGCGAATGGCAGTCCAGAGATGCTGCTCTCGGGATGCATTGAGGCGTGTGAATCCGCGCAATTCCCCGGCAGAGCTTTCGGCCATAGTTCGCAAGTCGCGTTCGCAGCGCGCGAGAACCGCGTCATTTCCCGCGATGCGCACAGCCACAAGAAACGAATTGGCGGCAGCATCGGCGAACGGCGAGGCGTTTTCACCTAAAAGGGCGACTGCCGAGGGGGAGAGCATCTCGATGGACTGGCAGCGCAGGGGCGACTTGTGAATGAGCGAATTGAAAGCCGCAGCTGCTTGCATCGTGGAAAACGACGCGATGAATGTGGCCGTCGTGGGCGGCAGCGGGAAGGTCTTGAAGTTGACGCGAGTAATGATGCCGAGGGAGCCGATGGCGCCGAGCATGAGTTTGTGGAGGTCATAGCCGGTGACGTTTTTTACGACGCGGCCGCCGCTTTTGGCGAGCGCGCCTTCGCCGGTGACGAATTCCATGCCAAGGACGAAATCGCGCGGCGTGCCGTAGGCTTGGCGCAGAGGCGAATCCACACCGCTCGCGAGCGTGCCGCCGACAGTGGCGCGTTCGTAGTACGGTACATCCAGAGGCAAGAACTGGTTGTGCTCGACGAGAATTTGCGCGAGGCGCACGAGCGAAATGCCGGGCTCGACACTGAGAGTGAGGTCGCCTGGATCGTAAGAGATGACGCGGTCGAGACGCGTGAGATCAATCGCAAGATCGTAGCGCGTGGGCGGCATGCCTATGCCGAGCTTGGTGCGCGCACCGGTCGGAATTACCGCGAGATTTTCAGCGGCGGCGAATTTTACGATGTCGGCGACTTCCTGCGCTGTTCCAGGACGAGCGGCGATCTTTGGAATGATTCCGCCTACAGCGTAGGCCGAGAGTTCGCGCGGATCCGACAGGACATTCTGCGCGCCAACGATTTCGCTCAGGCGGCTGCTCGCAACTGTGGCGGAAGAAGTCACGATGTGACTGACTCAGAGCGCGGAGAATTTTCCGTCGTTCCGGCGAGCGGCATAGGGCGAATGCGCACTTCGCCGCAGCCTTTGCCGGACGGGAAAATTTTGCCGGGGTTGAGCAGGCCCGCAGGATTGAAATCGTCGCGAACGCGCTTCATCAAGTTCATATCGTCTTCCGTAAAAAGCAGAGGCATGAGGCGGTCTTTCTCCATGCCCACGCCGTGTTCGCCGGTGATGGCGCCGCCCATTTCGACACAGAAACGGATGATGGCATCGGCGGTGGAGACGGCGCGGTGGAACTGCTTCTCGTCGCGCGCGTCGAACAGAATGATGGGATGGAGATTGCCGTCCCCGGCATGGAAAATGTTGCCGATCTCGAAGCCGTTCTGCTTGCCGATGCGATCAATTTCGCGAAGCGTCTGCGGCAATTTGGTGCGCGGAATGACGCCGTCCTGAACGTAATACGTGGGCGAGAGCCTGCCGACGGCGCCGAAGGCGTTCTTGCGGCCCTTCCAGAGCAGTTCGCGCTCTTTGGCGTCGCGAGCGACACGAACTTCGCGGGCGCCGCATTTGCGACACACGTCGGTGATTTGCGCGGCGTGCTCTTCGGCGGCTTCGCGCATGCCGTCCACTTCGATGAGCAGAACGGCGGCGCTATCGAGCGGGAATCCGGCATGGACCCACGCTTCGACGGCGCGGAGCGTCCAACCATCAAGCATTTCGCAAGCCGCAGGAGTGATGCCGCGCGCAGTGATTTCGACGACAGTTTCCGTCGCGCCGTCCACAGAATCGTAGATGGCAAGAAGAGTTTTTGTGGCTTCGGGCAGGCGCGTGAGGCGAACGGTGATTTCGGTGACCAGCGCGAGAGTGCCTTCGGAGCCGACGAAAAGTCCGCAAAGATCGTAGCCGGGTGCGTCGGGCGATTTTCCGCCGATGCGAATGGTGCGCCCGTCGGGCAGGACGAGTTGCAATGCGAGGACGTGATTCGATGTGACGCCGTAAGCCAGCGTGTGCGGGCCGCCGGAATTTTCGGAGACGTTTCCGCCGATGGTGCAGGCTTTTTGGCTGGAAGGATCAGGAGCGAAATGCAATCCGGCGTGCGCGACGGCGAGGGACAGATCGGAGTTCACGACACCGGGCTGGACGACGGCGAGTTGATTTTCGATGTCGATTTCGAGAATGCGGTTCATGCGGGCGAAGGAGACGATAATGCCGCCGTTGCGGGCGAGCGCGCCTCCGGAGAGACCGGTGCCGGCACCGCGTCCTACGATGGGCGTTTCGTAGCGTTTGGCGAGCTGGACGATTTGTACGACATCAGAGGCGCTGCGCGGGAAGACGATGCATTGCGGGCGGGCGAGTTCGACGGAGCCGTCGTATTCGTAGAGCAGCAAGTCTTCGGGGCGCGAGAGGACGTTCTCGCGCGTGAGCAGCGATTGCAGGTCGCGGATGAGGCGCTGATTCATGGTCGGTTAGACGCGAGAGGACGAATATAGTCTTGCGGGGGTGCGGGGTCAACGCGAA
>DASUAV010000080.1:0-28458 GCA_035763605.1 Candidatus Acidiferrales bacterium | reverse complement strand
TTTGGCTGGGAGGCCTGGACTCGAACCAGGATAATCAGATCCAGAGTCTGATGTACTACCAATTGTACGACCTCCCAGCGGAATGGGCATATAGTTTACAGCATTCGCAATCGTGAAAAAAGCGCGGCTCTTTGGCGCGGACTCCGGTGGATGCCCATTCATTTCCTATCCATCGGCTGGTTTTACTGAACCGCGCCATCTTCGATTTTGCTCCATAGCTCGAAGAATTCAGTTTTGATCGAGTCAAATTTGCCGCCCACATCTTTTTCCGACTTGGGCATTGAGGCTTCGAATTCCGCGCGAGAAAGCAAACCTTTTTTTTCAAGCGCCGCGATGAGCGCTTCCTGGCGGATGGAGTGCTGCGCGATGAGTGCAAGTAAGGCGATGATTGGTTCCATGATGCATTTTCCCCTCAAAAATGTTCGCATCGGGACATGTTCCCAAAACTAAGATGAATCAAAACCGATAAAGGCCAATCTCTCGACCGGCGATTCAAGCGCGCCGCTGCAAACCGAAACTGCTCGCGAGTACCTGTCCTTTGGGACAGCGCCTAACAATAAAGGCCAGTACTATTGCGCTGACCTCTCGGGCCGCCCGAAAATTGATGCTGAGACTAATTGAGACCGAGAGGAAAGCAATGTCCAGCAGCATCGCGGAAGTTACTCCGCCAAACGCAAGCAAGCTCAAAACCGACGCCGATAATCTGGAAAAGGACGCCATTGGACTGGACGTTGCTGTACGAATTCACGGCTCGCAGGTGAGCGCTGCGGCCCTTGACGCCGATCATGCTGAGCCGTTCGAAGAAGATACCTCCACGATGATCGTTTTCCCTCGGGGTGCGGTTGTCAAACTCAAAGCGCAGGTGCGCAGCGGCCATGCGGTGGTGCTGACAAATCTTCAGACGAAGCGAACCGCTTTGTGCCGGATCATTCAGGTGAACTCGGTCGCGAATGCGGCGAATTACGTAAAGCTGGAATTCAGCGAGCCGGTGACGGGATTTTGGGGAGTCGACTTCCCTTCTGACAGCCAAACGGACTTGCCGGCAAAACCGGAAGCTCTGACGAATGAAAGACGAAAACAATCCATCTTTGCCGATGAAGACTTTGGGCCGGTGACGGAGATGGCTGCTTCCGGGATCCCGCAAGCGACGACAGTGGAGCCGCCGGAAACGCTCGCTTCCACGCCGTCGCCGGCAAAGCCGGTAGAAGGGTTCGACACGGGACAGGATTCGATGAGCTACGGCGCATCGGACAAGACGCAGCGCGACCTCATGCCGCTTGCGGCTGCTCCCCCGAAAAAAGCGCCGGCTGCAACGATGTCAGCACCGGCAGCAATTCAGACGGTTAAGCCAACGCAGCGCGCGGCAAAGCCTGCTCCTTCCGCTTCCAACGACGCGATCTTTGATTCGCTTTCCACTGATGAGGAGGTGTTCGGCAGTCAGAAAAGCTCGAAGACGCCGGCGGATTCAGCCAAGCCAATTGCCGAGAAAAGGGTTTTTCAGGCATCTTTGCGTTCGCTGGAGAGTACGGCTGCCAGCGCCGCGAGCGAAACGCCGAAGAAGCCCTGGGGCCTGGTTGTGTTAGGCGGAATTGCGGCAGCCCTCGTGATTTCGGCGGGCGGCTGGTATGTGAACCAGCATCGCGCCGCGAATTCACAGACGGCCTCACAGACGGCGAACGTGAGCGCTCCCGCAGCGAATCCGGTTGCCGCTTCGACGCCCGCGCAGAATCCGCCGTTAGCGAGCTCCGCACCGGTATCTGCGCCATCGAGTTCCGACAGCAGCGCAGAATCGCAAGTTCCCGCCAGTTCAGCTTCTCAATCTGCCAAAGAGCCTTCGCTCGATGAAACGATAACCGTTACGCCGGTGCATGACGGTTCTCCTGCCGCAGCCGCAGACAACTCAGCAAGTTCACCCAGCACGAGCGGCGGCGCAAACATTTACTCCGGTGACCTGACCGCGAAGCCAAAGGCAAGTAAACGCAAAACCGTTCACGTTGCCGCGCCACTTCCCAAGATCAGCGGGAGCGTTCCGAACAGCATCGCAGACAATTCCGAATTGTCGTCTCTGGTGGGCGGCGCAACCAGCGGTCTTCCCGCGCCTCCCGCAGCTCCGGCGGTAAGCGGCGGCAAGATTGTTGCGCCGAGGCTGATTCACTCCGTCGCCGTGACGTATCCGGCCATTGCGAATGCAAATCATGTGGAGGGCGACGTGCAAGTCCAAACTGTGATCGCGCCAACGGGCAACGTCCAGTCAGCCAAAGCGATCTCCGGGCCTGTCCTCCTGCGAGAGGCAGCTGTGCGAGCGGTGCGACAGTGGAAGTATTCGCCGGCCACGCTGGATGGAAAGCCGATCAGCATTCAGTACATGGTGACCGTGCGCTTTCACCTGAACAATTAATTGGCAAGGAAAAACGAGATTGTTCTAATCGGCAGGAACCAGCCGCTTGTTGCGGATGTAATACTGCGAGCCGCGCCACTCGATTCGCCTCTTGAAAAAGCTGGTCATCCACACAACAAACGCGAACGCATCGCGCAGCGGTACCAAGTACATTTTCCTGCGCAAGATGGGATCGCGCACGCCCCACACGCCCACAGTCCACGCCATCAGCGCACGCAGGACAACATACCCACACAAATAGAAGACAGCGATTCCCCAGTAAGGAGCAATCAACGCGGCGAGAATGGCCCACGGCAGGCCGTGCGTAAAAATTAGCGAGAGATGGCCCCAGGGCTGGGAATGCTTCATGGTCAACGTCCAGCGAACCTGATGGCGGAAACATTGCGCCAGCGTCTGCGAAGGAAAAACTGTGAAAACGGGAAATGTAGTTACCTCGACACGATAGCCGAGCGCGGAAATGCGGTGGCCGAGTTCGTAATCATCCGAGAAATGGTCCACGAGCGCTTCAAAACCTCCGATTTGCGCCAGGCGCTCTTTAGTGGCCGCCATGGTTGCGCCCAGCGTGAAATCCACGCCGCCTAATTGCCATGCAGAGAGAACGCCGGCATCGAAATCGGACGTGTTCCCGAGGGCTTCCATTTCTGAGACGAGCGTGCCATCCGTAATCCCGCGGTAAAGGCAGGTGACGGCGCCGACCTGCGGGTCGGCGAATGGCGCAGCAACGGCGTAGAGATATCCCGGTTCCACGCGAATATCGCTATCGCTGATAATCAGGATGTCGTGCTTCGCTTCGCGCACCATGCGGCAGAGCTTGTTGACTTTATCGCCGGTGCCGAGAGGCGGAGCGCCGATGAGCAGGCGAATTTTGGATTGCGGAAAATCGTGGATCAGTTTTTCGATCACCGGCACAGCCGGATCCGTTTCTTCGGTTACGCCGAAAATGATTTCGAACTGCGGGTATTCCTGGCGGCAGAAACTCGCGTAATTTTCATAGGCCTCGCGGTCGAGGCCGCGCACCGGCTTTAAAACGCTCACGGGCGGGGCAAAATCCTTCGAGATTGGCGGGCGGTTCCTGAAAAACCGGCGGGCTGCCGTGATTGCCAAAATGTAATAGCCAAATGGACCGAGAGCGAGCGCGAGGACTATCCACCTGAGAATTTCATGCCACATGTTCAGTCCGGATTTCGGCTCGCGCGAATCATTCGATGGCGCTCACGGCAAAACGAGGCAGATTTCGCGAATGGAATGAAAATTCCGTGGATTGGCGCATTCATCCAATGCAGACAAGCAGCACACCGAGACATACCAGCAGAACGCCGAGCCAGCGGCGAGCTTCGATGCGCTCGCCCAGAAGGAACTTCCCGCCGAATGCGCCGAAAACGTAGCTCAAAGCAGTGACCGGCACGACGAAACTCACGTTCTCCCACGAAAGCAGCATCAGGAGAGAGAAGAACGACAGCGTCATCAATGCCAGGCCGATCCACATCCAGCCGGAACGGAAGGCCCGGAGAATCACGCGCAGGAGGTGATGCGGATAAAAGCTGGTTACCTCGCCGATGCGCTTCATGGTGTGCGTTACACACAATTCTCCGCCGGTTCCCGCGAGAATGATGATGCCCAGCGAAATGGCGTCGCGCGCAGTCATCCTTCCTCCGTGGTTCGCGGAGGCGTTCCGCCCACAAGCAAAACGCCGATGCAAATAATCAGCACGCCGACCCAGCGCATTCGCGGGACCACTTCGCCGAGCAAAAGATAGCCGAGCACAGCGACAAACAAGTATCCCGTGGCGGAGGCCGGCTGCACGTAGCTGTAGTCAGCCCAGGAAAGCACCAGAAGGTAAGCTACGAAAAAAAGAAGCAGCGAGGTGATGCCCAGCCAGATTGGGCCGGAGGTGAACGTCCTCTCAAAAGCGGCCAGAAGCGCCGCCGGATGCCAATTCCCTATCGCTCCGACCTGCTTCATTCCCTTGCGCAACAAGACATCTCCGAGCGCGCCGAAGACGGCCATCAGCGCGATGAGGAAAATCGTCTTGCCGTGCAAGCGGTGCTTGAAGTTCATGCGCCCTGCGTTTCTGTGGGAAGTTCAGCGCTCGTCGGCGTAGGAATGCTGCCGACAGTTGGCGGCTGCTTCGCGGGCGCGTGCCCATTTTTGGCATAACGCCAGCGCTCGGCGCGCAGTTTGAGGAAGGAAACGGCCTCGTGATAAAGGCGCTTGCGCTCGTGCGCATCCCACAATGCTTCGCGGACGATGCGCCACGCGACACGTGGCCGGAAATAATACGAGTCATAGAAGCGATTAACGGCTTCCATCATTTCTTCGCGATCAAGACCTGGATATTCCAAATGCGGCAACTGATGGCCGCCGGAATCGGCCAGCGCTTCCGTAGCGAGGAATCCGTTGGCGTCCGCGAAATTGTAGAGCTCCGTTCCGGGATACGCGTGCGCGATGGAAACCTGAATCGTTTCGCAATCAAGTTCGCGCGCGAAATCCATGGTCTTCTGGATGGTCTCTTTGGTTTCGCCGGGCAATCCGATGATGAAATCTCCATGAATGCGGATGCCGACTTTCTTGCAATTCGCGGCAAAATTGCGAGCCATTTCGACCGTCGCGCCCTTTTTGATATTTTTCAGGATTTGCGGATCGCCGGATTCGAAACCGACGATGAACAAGCGCGCGCCCGCGTCGGCCATGGCCTTCAATGTTTCATAATCGCTGTGCACGCGAGCGGTGCAGGACCAGCGGAATCCCACCGGCTTGAATCGCTTGCAAAGCTCGATCACGCGGTCTTTGCGAATATTGAAAGTGTCGTCGTCGAAGAAAAATTCCTTGGCCTGCGGGAACATTTTGTGCGCTTGCTCGAATTCGCGCGCCACACTGTCAACAGAACGGACGCGCCAGGTGTGGCCAGAGAGCGTCTGCGGCCAGAGGCAGAAAGTGCACTGCGCGGGGCATCCACGCGAAGTGTAAAACGAGACGAACGGATGCAGCAGAAACGGAACGTTGTACCGTTCAATGGTCAGGTCGCGCTTGTAAACGTCGGTGGCAAACGGCAACTCGTCGAGTTCGGCGGTGTGAAGAGGCGGACGCGTCGGATTGTGAACAACTTGTCCATCTTTGAGGTAGCTGGCGTTGGCGATTTCGCTGAGCGGCTTGCCGTTCGCGTAATCGGTCACCGCGTAATCGAATTCCCCGCGCACCACAAAATCAATATCGGAACTCGCCAGCAAACTCTCCGCCGGCTTGATCTGCACGTGCGGCCCGACAAAAGCAATTTTAATTCCCGGCTTCCCTTCTTTAATGGCGCGCGCGAGTTTGAGATCGCTTTCAAAGCCGACTGTAGAAGTGAACACCACGACGAATTCGTAGTCGCGCGAGATGGCGATGGTTTGCTGCCCCGTAATTTTATGCGGAGGCGCGTCGAGCAAGCGGCTCCCCGGCAGCATTCCCGCGGGATATGTGAGCCAGACCGGATACCAATAAGACTCGATCTCTCGAGTCGCCGGCCAGCGGGAGCTTGCGCCGCCGTCGAAATTTTCGAAGCTCGGCGGGTTGAGCAAGAGTGTCTTCATTACCGACGCCATTCAACATCCTCCTGAAATTAGGATGGCCTATTATTCTTGTGCTTCGTTTGATTCTACTTGAATTTGCACCCGGCTAATAGAAAACCTTTCGCTATTGTTGTTTCTGATGGAATACTTGCGCGAGCTGACCGGTAGCTTTGAGCAAATCCAGTTGGGCCTTTTCGCGCCCCAGGTCGGCGTCCAAAAATGCGAGCCACTTCTGGTTCTCCAGCACGTGCGCCTGCTCGAGTTGCGCAAGCGTGGCGCGGCCCTGATTAAAATCGGACTGCGCATTCTGCAACTGCTCCTGCGCTAATTGCAAATCCAGCCGGGCGACTTCTTTCGCCGCATCGGCTTCTTTCAGCGTGCGCACTTGCTGTTCCGCCCCTTCGCGCACCGACCGCTTTGCTTCCAGCAAATCCAGACTGGCTTCATCCAGATTGCTTTTCGCCAGAGCTACATTGGCCGAAGTTCGTGCGGCGAAGATGGGAATCACCACGGAAATTCCCGCCGTGACGTTATGCCGCTGAAAGCTGCCCTTTTGGAAGAAATCTTCGTAATTATTGATCTTGCTCAAGATGCTGTACTCTCCAATCAAGCTGAGCGTGGGCCAGTAAGCACCTTTTGCGCCTCGCAGCAATTCTTCGCGCGCGCGGCGGTAATTTTCCGCCTCGCGTATGGCCGCGCTATGGTCAACCGCTTCCGCAACTATGTTGGATGCAAAGTCCATGGATTCGGAACCGGGAAGTTCTTCCACAGATACCTGTAAGGGTATGCTGGCAGGAATGCCCGCCATGTCGCGAATTTGCTCCGAGAGCGCGTCTTGGCGGCCCTGGTAGAGCAGCAGTTCTTGCGATAATTTGGCGGATTGCAGTTCATCCTGGGTCACGTCCACCGGCAATTCGAGGCCTGCCGCTTCGCGCTGCTTGGCCAGTTCAACAATGCGCTGCGCACTATCATAGGCGCTTTGCAGCAACGCTAGAGATTTTTGCACGTCGGCCAGCTCGAGATATGTGGCGGCGGCCTGCGCAATCACCGTTCCGCGCTGATTTTCATATTCCAATTGTTTGTTCTTGGCGAGTTCTTCATCCGCGTGCAATTCGCCGCTTTTCTCTTTATCGAAAATCGCCTGAGTATAGGACATCTGAAACACGGCCGGCGGCCCGCCTCCAGGAGTTGTGGGAAAGCCGTTCGTGTAGGCCGCGCCGGAGCCCGTATAGAGATTGGGCCGGAACTCCGCACGGGCGACTCCCGCTGTGTTTTTCGCTACGTTGTACTGCACGCGCGCGAGCGCTAATTGCGGGCTGTGTTGGAGCGCCAGAGTCACAGCTTCGTCCAAAGTGAGTACGCGAGGGGCTGCGGCGGCCTGCGCGCTTGCGCCCGACTGGGAAGACTGTTGCGCGGCGGCCTGCTGTGGAGTTTTCTGAGCCATCGCCGGAGCGCAAAACAGAATTCCGCAGATAATTCCCGTCCGTGCGATTTTCACCGTGATCTCCTTATTCATAATGTAGCGACTCGACGGGCTGAAGCCTCGCCGCTTTGCTCGCCGGAAGATACCCAAAAAGGACGCCGGTGGCGCAGGACACCACAAAAGCCAGGACGACGGACATCCAGGAAATCGGGATTTCGATTCCCGCGGGCACCGGAAAGAGCCGAATGATAGCCTCGATGATGAAAGGTATCCCCACGGCAACGACGATGCCGATCACCGCGCCCGCCCCGCTGATAATTCCCGCTTCCGCCAAAAACTGATAGAGAATCTCCCGGCGCCGCGCGCCCACAGCTTTGCGAATGCCAATCTCCCGCGTTCGCTCCGTCACGCTCACCAGCATGATGTTCATGATTCCGATTCCGCTGACGCCCAGAGTAATCATCGCAATAATCAACAGCACAATCGTGAGAGCCAACGAGATGTGACGCGCCGTCTCCAAAATTGACGACAGATTCCGGACGTCGTATTCCGCCCCCGGCCTGTGGCGCGACTCCAAAATTTCGCGGACACGATCCGTGACCAGCGGCACATCCTGAGGACTGTCCGACTGCGCATAGAACGTCTTTATATAATTTTCGCCTGTGTAATATTGAATGAGCGGAAACGGAATTAAGACGGAATCGGTCGTAATCTCCGTTTGGCCAAATGTTTGCACGCGCTCGCCGAAGATTCCAATGACCGTAAAATCCAAATCGCCTACATGGATATCGCGGCCCACAGCACCGTCGTAGGGAAAAGCAACTTGAGCAAGATGCTCGGACAGCAGGCATACTTTGCTGTTGGCGAGGAAATCGCCGTCATCGAAGTATCGCCCCTTAGCAATGATGAGATTGCGTATCTGCTGAAAGCCCTGAGTGACGCCGACCAGGCTGACCGGCCGGGCCACACTCGCTGACGAAACAGTCATGGCGATGTCATGAGTGCCCGCTACCTGCGCGACCTGCGGAATGCCCCTTCGAACCGCATCCAGGTCGCTCATCGAAATCTGATCGGTCAGCGACACGCTTTGCCCCACGTTTGTACTTACGAGGGACGCATACACGATATTCGAACCGACGGCCTCAATTTCGCCGATGATGAATCGCTTCCCCGCCAGCGCAACTGTCACAACCAGCACGATGCTGGCGCTGCCGATGACCACGCCGAGCATCGTGAGAACGGCGCGCAACTTATTGCTGCGCAGCGCATCCAACGCGAGATTCCACGTCTCGGCCCAGGCGATTCGCTCAGAATGCATTTCGAATCCGTCCACAATTCGCTCCAAAACGCATCAGGTCAATTACTCTTGACCCTGCTGGCGCTGCCCCAGTACGATGCTTTTAGCGGCTTTCAGGAACGCTTTGCAATCATGAAGCGTTCTCTTTGTTTCGAGTTCTGAAGTACGCTGTCGCTCATGCCCATTGGAAGGCCACGATGATTGAAGGCAAGCGCGTTGCGGTTGTCCTTCCCGCTTACAACGCCGAAAAAACACTTGAAGCCACGGTCCGCGATCTGTCGTCCTGCGTTGATATAAAAATTCTGGTGGATGACTCAAGCACCGATGGTACTGCAAAGCTGGCGCAAAATCTCGGCTTGCAAGTTTTTGTTCATGACCGGAACTATGGCTACGGGCGGAATCAGCAGACCTGCTATCGCGAGGCGCTCGCATCCGGCGCGGACATTGTGGTCATGCTCCACCCGGATTACCAGTACAATCCGGCGCTCGTGCCCTCGCTCGCGGGTCTAGTGGCCTGCGGCAGTTGCGATGTCGCCTTAGGCTCCCGAATTCTCGGCGGGGGCGCGCTGCGCGGCGGCATGCCTTTATATAAGTACATATCGAATCGCTTCCTCACCGCGTTCGAGAATCTGCTGCTGGGCGCCAAGCTATCCGAATATCACACCGGCTACCGCGCTTTCAGCCGCGAAGTTCTGCTGACATTGCCTTTGCTCGAAAATTCCGACGATTTCGTTTTCGACAATGAAATGCTGGCGCAAGCGCTCTTCTTTGGATTCCGCATCGGAGAGATTTCCTGTCCGGCGCGCTATTTCGAAGAAGCTTCGTCCATTAACTTCGGGCGCAGCGTCCGTTACGGATTCGGTGTTCTTTCCACGTCTTTCAAATTTCTGCTGCAAAGGCTCGGCCTCATACATTTCCGGATTTTCAAAAAGACCGGGCGAAAGCTCGACCTGAATTACTATTCCATCGGCGTGAGCGAAGCTGCTCCTTCTCGTGGGTAAAACTCAAAGCGTCCCGCCCGCTATTTCCGTTCGCACCGAGCCGGCCTTTGCGCCGATTCCGAAAAAGATTGAGGTCAGGCGGCGCGAATACGCACTTCTATTGTTACTTTCGTTTGCAGCCATTCTCATACACGGATACCACCCTTACGCTGAGGATGCCGAAATCTACGTCCCCGGTGTGGTGAAGATCCTGCATCCTTCGTATTACCCGTTCGGCCAGGAATTTTTCGAAACGCACGCCCATTTGACCCTCTTCCCAAATCTCGTCGCCATTACCGCGAAAATTACACACCTTCCGCTGGATTGGACTCTTTTTCTCTGGCATTTCACGACTGTATTTTTATTTCTACTGGCGTGCTTCCGCATTGCGGCAAAATGTTTCCCAAGCTGGCAAGGCCGCTGGGGCGCTGTAGCCTTGATTGCGTCGCTTTTAACTTTGCCTGTCGCCGGCACGGCCCTTTACATTTTTGACCAGTACCTCAACCCGCGCTCTTTCTCGATATTCTCCGTGCTTTTTGCCATCGATGCTTTCATGGAACGAAAGTATCTCCGCATGTCTTTCTGGCTTATTTCCACTGCCGTAATTCATCCGCTTATGACTGTTTTCGGCATCGCCTTCATCAGTCTGCTCGGAATCATTAAGCGCTACCCGAGGGCCTCGGCTCCATTGGGCGTTGCCGCGTTCGTCTTCATCTTCCCATTCTCATTCAAGTCTCCATCCCAGATTTATTGGAACTGCCTCTACGGCCATAGCTACTATTTCCTGCTGCGCTGGCAATGGTATGAATGGCTGGGAATTATCGCGCCGATTGCGCTGCTCTGGTGGTTTAGTCGCATTGCGCGCGCGCGCAAAATGTCGAATCTCGCTCTACTTTCTCTCTGTGCGGCCGTTTTTGACTTGATATTTTTCGTGGCGGCGCTCATCGTCACGATTCCTCGCACGTTTGCGCTGCTCGCCGTCTATCAGCCTTTGCGTGAACTGCAGCTTGTTTATGTCTTTCTCCTGATCTTTGCGGGCGGAATGCTTGGTGAATGGTTCCTGAAAAAACGGGCCCTTCTCTGGGCACTACTCTTTACTCCGATATGCGCGGGAATGCTGTATGCGCAATTGCAATTATTTCCAGCCGATCGTCACGTCGAGTGGCCGGGCGCGAATTCGGGAAATCCCTGGCTTCAGGCGTTCACCTGGATACGAAACAACACGCCCACCGACGCGATTTTCGCTCTTGACCCGCAATTCATGCGCCTGCCCGAAGAAGATTACCAGGGCTTCCGAGCGGCGGCAGAGCGCAGCCGTCTGGCCGATGCCACGAAAGATTGGAGTGCGGCCGTGCTGTATCCCTGGCTTCCTTTTGCAGATGACGTATACGCACAGACCCAGTCCGCGCGCGGCTGGCGGAACTTTCAAACGCAGGATTTCTTGCGGCTGCAACAACGGTACGGAGTCACTTGGGTCGTTTTGCAGCAACCGGGAATAAGCGGAATGCCTTGCCCATACCAGAACAGGCTTGTAAGGGTTTGTCGAGTCACGAAGTAAGTAGAATTGAGCCGGAGTATCCGCGATTTCCCTGCATCTCAGTTCTGCGACACATACTCAATCCACATCATCATAATTTTTTGTGCGGGCCCAGATTCCTAAAAAACGAAAGGCGGCGCATTCTACATGGGGACTGTCCCGATGGCCGCGGATATGCGGCTATTTCCTTACTCTCGCTGGCGCAAGCAACTCCCCCGGCTCGCCGAGCGTTATCAAGCAGCCTGCCCATTTCCACATATTCACCTGACGAACTTCCTGGAAGGAGAGGCAGCTCGTTCTTTGGCCGAACAGTTCCCGCGTCCTTCCAGTGAAGCGTGGATCCAGTACAAGCATTTCAATGAGAATAAATCCGGCCTCACCAGACGCGATTTGTTCCCGCAAGGTCTGCAAAAGCTCGTGGACGAATTGAACTCCGAGGAATTCCTCAGTTGGCTTTGCCATCTGACGGGCATTCCAAAACTGGTCGCCGATCCCACGCTGGAGGGCGGCGGCTTGCATCAGTCGAGCCGCGGCGGGTTTTTGAATCTGCACACGGATTTCACCATGCATCCTCGGCAAAAAGAATGGCGGCGCAGAATCAATCTCATTCTCTATCTGAATCCGGAATGGCGCGAAGAATGGGGCGGCGCTATCGAGCTCTGGGACGCACAAATGAGGAAATGCTGCGCCAGCGTGCCGCCGTTGCTAAATCACGCGGTGATCTTCAGCACGGTGGATGATTCCTACCACGGATTCCCGGAAAAGCTGCGCTGCCCCGAAGGAGTCTCGCGCAAGAGCCTGGCTCTTTACTATTACACCGTCGAGCGCGATGCCAATTTTGCTCGGCAATCCACGGACTACCATGCCCGCCCGACGGACGGCAAAGCGAAAGCCGCTCTCATCTGGCTCGACAAGCAGGCGGTTCGCTTCTACTCGCGCGCCAAAGAGCGGTTTGGAATCAGCGACAAGGCGGCGAGTAAAATCCTGGGATTCCTCTCAAAGAAAAAATAGTCTTCGGATGAAACGCTCGCGGCGTTCTAGATTTTTTGTAATTGCCGCAGATAGCGGCTCACCGCGCCCTGCCAGGACGGCAGCAGCTTTAAGCCTTCTCGTTTCATCCGCGCATTTTCGAGCTGTGAATTCCGCGGCCGCGGGGCCGGACGATTTGTCTCCGCGGATGATATGGGAATCACCGGCGTATGTTCATACCCCGCTTGCCGCAAAATCTCCTGTGTGAATTCCACGCGCGACACGAAACCCTGATTCGTCAGATGGTATATGCCGAATGGCCCTCTCCGCAGAATCTCTCCAATCCCTGCCGCTGCGTCGAATGTATACGTCGGCGCAAGCCGCTGGTCCCGCACGATTTTGAGCGGCTGCTTTTTTTTGCCCATCTCAACGACCAATGAAACGAAATTCTTTCGATAAGGACCAAATACTCCGCAGATGCGCACGATCCATGAACGCGCGAGATGCTGCTGCACCTCCTGTTCGCCCTGGAGTTTGCTCCGCCCGTAAACACTTAACGGTCGCGGCTCGTCTTCCTCGACATAGGGACCGTCCTTCTCGCCATCAAAAACATAATCCGTGCTGATGTGCATCAGCGGGATATCCATGTCCGCGCAAATCGTCGCAAGATTTCGCGGACCTTCCGCGTTCATGTGAAACGCGAGTTCTTGCTGCGTTTCGCACGCATCTACGTCGGTAAAAGCAGCGGCATTCACAACAACTTGCGGCTGCGCTCGTTCCAGTACAAGTCGCATCGCGCGCTCGTCGGTGATATCCGCATCTTTGTGATTTGCTGCCGAAATTTCATGCTGCGCGCCAAGCACTTCCGCAATTGCGCGTGCCAGCATTCCATCCTTGCCGGTGAGGAAGATTTTCAAGGCAGGCCTACAGCTGCGCCAATGTGGCGCGCCGCTTCACGTAAAATTTGTCGTAGTATTCCTGATATTCCCCGCTGGTGGCCTGGCGCACCCAATCGCCATGCGAACAGTACCAATCCACCGTATGGCGCAATCCGGATTCGAAAGTCACGCTCGGCGCCCAGCCAAGCTCGCCGCGAATTTTCGAATCGTCCAGCGCATAGCGCCGGTCATGCCCGGGACGGTCCTGCACGAATTCGATCAGACCTTCCGGCGCGGAAAGCATCTCCAAAATTTTGCGGACGATTCCGATATTCGGCACGGGCTTGCCGGAACCAATGTTGTAAACCTCTCCGACGCGCCCTTTTTGCAAAACGGCATCCAGAGCCCGGCAGTGGTCTTCAACGAAAATCCAGTCGCGCTCGTTGAGCCCGTCGCCGTAAACCGGAAGCTTCTTTCCGGCGAGCGCGTTTGAAATCATCAGCGGAATCAGCTTTTCGGGAAACTGATACGGACCATAATTATTGGTGCAGCGCGTCACCACCGCCGGAAATTTGTGAGTCTGCACATAGCTGCGCACCATCAAGTCGGAAGCCGCCTTGCTCGCCGCGTAAGGACTGTTCGGCGCGAGCTGCGATTTCTCGGTGGCCACTTCTTTCGGGCCCATGCTGCCGTAAACTTCGTCGGTGCTGACGTGCAAAAAACGCGCGATCTTCCGCTTCCGCGCCGCTTCCAGCAGCACCCACGTGCCTTCCACGTTTGTGCGTATGAATTCGCGCGCGCCGGCAATGCTGCGATCCACGTGACTTTCCGCGGCGAAATGCACAATGGCGTCGAAGCCCTCCGCAATAATTTGCTCAACAGCTTCCGCATCGCAAATGTCGCTGCGAACAAATCGGTAATTCGGCTGCGATTCGATCTCCGCGAGATTTTGCAGATTTCCTGCGTAGGTCAGCTTGTCGAAATTGACGATTTGCGCGCCGGAGTGCTGAGACAAATAGTAGCGGATGAAATTCGAACCAATGAATCCCGCGCCGCCGGTCACCAGAATTTTCATCGCCGGCTCATCCCGTCAGCGCAGTTGAATGTCCCAGTTATACGGAATGCTCGGATCATTGTAGGGAAGGCGAAATTCGTCCGGCTTGTCATGCCGATAGGCTTCCGTGGGGCAATTGATGACTACCGCTTCCATATCGCTGACGCATTTGAACCCGTGATATACGAAATTCGGAATTTGCACCAGGATGGTATTGTGCTCGCCCATGAAGAATTCGTTCACCTGTTTGTGCGTCGGCGATTTCTCACGCCCGTCATAAAGCACCAGCTTGATCATTCCTTTTACGGTGCAAAAGCTATCGATCTGCAACTTGTGATAGTGCCAGCCCTTCACCACGCCGGGATAGGCTGTGGTCATGTAAAGCTGGCCGAACTTGATGAATTCCTTGTCATCGTGCCGCAGAATTTCCATCAGCCGCCCGCGCTCGTCGGGAATCATTTTGAGCTGCTTGACGCGCACGCCTTCAATCATTGCTCATCGCTTTCCTGGCCTCGCTGGCAGCTTTCTTAGTCCCGATCTTGTTCGAGCCGCCTTTCGCCACCAAATTATTCGCCAGCAGCAGCGATTCGAAAGTGCCGGCATCCGTCCACCAGCCTTCGAGGACGCTGTGTTGCATCGCGCCCTCTGCAATATATTGATTATTCAAATCAGTGATTTCCAGCTCGCCGCGGCCCGACGGCTTGAGCGTGCGGATCTTCTCAAACACCGTGCCGTCGTACAAATAGAATCCCGTTACCGCATAATTCGATTTTGGATGTGCAGGCTTTTCTTCGATTCGCGTAATGCGTCCCGATTCGAACACCGGAACTCCGAATCGCTGCGGATTCGGCGCTTCCTTCAGAAAAATATGCGCTCCACGCCCGTTTTTTCGGAATTTATCGCAGCCCTCGACAATATTCGTCTCGATGATGTTATCGCCAAGCACCACGCAAATGGACTCTCCATCGGCAAAATGTTCCGCAAGCCGCAGCGCGTCGGCAATTCCGCCTTCGCCCTCTTGATAAGCATAGGAAAGATGCTGCAAGCCAAAATCCTTGCCGTTTCTCAGCAGGCGCAGAAAATCTCCCGCGCTGTGGCCGCCGGTGACCAGCAAAATGTCCGTAATTCCGGCGTCCACAAGCGTCTGGATGGGATAAAAAACCATCGGTCGGTCGTAGACCGGCAGCAAATGTTTGTTGGTGACGCGCGTAAGAGGGAAAAGGCGTGAGCCCGTTCCGCCGGCGAGCACCACGCCTTTCAGTGACATGGATTCTCCACAGTTCTGATGAGCGCCTCTAATGAAGAGATTTTTCGATGCGGCTGAGCGCCTTCTTGGCCTCTTTGTTCGTCGAATCGAGCCCGATGGCTTCGCGATATTGTTCCGCGGCAGCCATTTTGTTTCCTTGCTTCTCGTAAAGCTGACCAAGCCAAAAACGCGCCATGGAATGCGGGGGCCAATCGCTGCGGTCCGGGGAACTCGCCAAATAGGATTTGAGGCTCTGCTCGGCGAGCGAGAAATCCGTGCCGGTCATGATGTGCGACACTCCCGTGTAGAACGGCAGGCGCGGGTCTTTCGGGCTAACCGTTCGGGCCTCTTCCACCAGAGCGCTCAACTGCGCGCCATTCCCCAACCGCCCATAATAATTCGCGATTTCCAAATAGGCGTCAACCGATTTCGGCTTCATCGAAAGCGCCGCGTTGTACTCCTCGACGGTCAGATCGTCTTTTCCAAGCGCCTTCTCATACTCCGCCTTGGCCAAATGCCCTTGCACCGCATCAATTTTCGCAATCTCTTCCGCCTGCTCCAGCGCGCCGTCTTTGCTTCCTCCAACAATCCACGGCGCGTCCAGCAGGTATTCTTCCAAATCGCGCCGCGCATCAATGTTGGACGGATCCGACTGCACTGCCGTTTGAAACTCCTTTTTCACTTTTCGCGCCAGCAAAAAACTGTGCTCCTGGTCCGCCACAGCGCCGTACGCGCGCCCCAGCCAGTCATGATTCACAGATGAATTGGGAGCCAGTTGCGTCGCTTTTTCCAGTTCAGCTACTGAATTCTTATAATCGCGAACCTCGTAATAACAACGGCCCAGCCAGTAATGCTGCTGCGCATTATTCGGATCCTGCGACACGAGCGCGCGAAGCGTGGTCATCGCCACGCTGTAATTCCCTGCTTCGAATTGCTGCTGCACATCATCCAGGCCGTCAGCCTTTGCTTTTTGCGCAAAAGGGAATGACAGCAGGAGTGATGCAACCAAAAGGGCCGCCCAATTCATTATCTGCTTGCCTCCACCGGATTCACCGTCATGCCATCGCGAAGGTTAATATCTCCGGACAGCGCCACGCGGTCGCCCTCTTTCAATCCAGACAGCACCTCGAACACTGTCGGATTGGCGATTCCTAGTTCTACTTCGCGTTGATGCAGCGTGTCGTCGTTAATCACAAAAACGAAATGTTTTGTCCCGCTCGTGTGAACCGCGCCGCGCGGCACCACCAGCACGTTCTGCCGCTGCCCCCACTGAATCCTTACGTCCACGCTCAAATTCGGAATCAGTTTCAAGTTGCTGTTCTGCACCGAGCAAAGGACTTCGCCTACGTTCCGGACTCCTTGCGTGGTGACTTCCTTCGGCACGGTTTCCGTTTTGCCCGTCCACGTGTGCCCGGGAAGCCCATCCCACGTGATTAGCACATCCTGATTCGGCGCGAGCACTCCCAGGTCCGGCTCGTCCACGAACGCCCGAACTCTCACCTTATGCAGGTCCGCTACGGCGGCGAGCATTTCGCCCACCTGCACATATTTGCCTAAATAGACCGGCAGCGAATACAGTGTGCCACCAATCGCCGCCGTCACCGTCGCGGATTTGACTTCGCTTTCGTAAACGGCAATTTGCGAATCGGCCTGCTGCACCGCTAATTTTGCGCTTTCCTCGTTGGTCTGCGCTGCCGAAGCCTGAGCTGCCTTCTGCTTCGTTAGCGATTCGACCGTGGTTTGCGCCTGCGCGATCTGAATGCTGTTCTGTTCCAATTCCTCTTGCGTCGCTGCTTTTTCCGCTACCAGGTTCTTTAGGCTTTCCTGAATTTTTTGCAAATTCGCCAAATTGATCTTCGCTTTCTGCAAATCCGCATCAAGCTGCGCTACCTGACCCGGCGGGCCGCCCAACCGGGCGTCGCGCAGTTGCGTTTCCGCTGCGAGCAAATCGCTCCGCGCCTTCACCAACGCCTGCTTCGGAGTATCCGAATTCAAAACCATCAGCACCTGCCCGGCGCGCACATTCTGGCCCGCCGTCACGTTGAGGCGCTCGACGGACGTGGCAAATTTCGCCAGCGCCACAAATGGTTCGACCGGCTCAACTTTTCCGTTGCTGGTGATGGAGGCTGAAAAATCCTGGCGCGCCACCGGAATCACTTGAACTTGAGGCGCCTGGTCACGGCTGGCAAGGACCACCACCACAACAACGAGGACGACAGCCCCGGCTACCCACGCAACCCATCGTTTTCTTGGCGGCACAGAGGCTGCTCGCTCTGACGGCAAAAGAAAATCCCCCAGAATTCGCTGAATTGTAACAGAGCCTCTTCAAGATTGCCTACGCTGGTCGTCGAATCGCGTGATAAAGCGCCATTAGCGGAGATGCTACACTTTCAGGAGGGGATGCCAGTCGTATTCGTCATCGCCGAAGAGTGGAGACTTCGCGCCGCCGTGCGCGCCGAACTGCGCGAGCGCGGAATCAAAGCTCTCGGAATGGAAACGCTCGATGATGCCGGACGCGTCATCGCAGCGGGCGAGGCTCCTTCCGTTATCGTTCTCGATGCTGCTGCGCTCAACGCCAATGCGTCGGCAACATCGGCTGCGCCTTTGCGAACTCTTCTCCGGCACGTTCCCACTGTTTTGATCGCCTCTCGAACCATATCAAATGCTCCTGCTCTGGATGGGCTGTTCCGCAAAGTGCTGTTCAGGCCTGTGCAAGTCAGCGAGATTGTAGTGGCAGTTCTCGATCTGCTGAAAGGCCAGAACTGTTGATGAACGTCCCTCTCGTGCATCTGTGTTTAGATAAGCTGTCGAGAACCCGCGGCAAGCTCCGAGAGCAGCTGTAATAAAGCTGTCGCAGTCCAGAAATTCCCTGTTCCAAACTGGCACTCCGCTCAAAAATAGATAGTTACTTGATTACTCGCTAACTATCGACTACGATTCATTCCCATTTCGGGAATCCAAGAGAAAGTCTAATGCCGCTACCTTCTGAAAAGCCCGCCACTTTGCACCAATTTGGGAATTCCCTAATTGGTACGAGATTTGCATTTAGCATTGGCAGAACACTCCCAATCTGGGCCGCGCGGGACCTTCCGCGGCACTTGGGAGCGCTGGATGGCTCGTCGTGACTGAGACTTCTAAATTTTCCGAGGCCCATGTGGCGGAAAAAAACGAAGCATCCACAGTGCTTATTGTGGATGATGAAGACTCCGCGCTGCAGCTCTGCGCCGATATTGCGAGAGAAGCTGGATTGCGCGTCAGGACGGCCACAACCACGGAACAAGCGCTCGACCTGCTGGACGAGCTTCCCACGGATATTGTCATAACGGATCTTCGTGTGCCGGAGTTAGGAGGCCTGGAGATGCTCCGGCGAATACGCGAGCACTATCCGGAGATTTCCGTCCTGATGCTGACGCAGTACGGAACGATTGAGACCGCTGTAGAAGCAACCAAGATGGGCGCCGCAGATTACGTCACCAAGCCATTCCATATAGATGAGTTGCGGCGGAAATTGCAAAGGCTCGTGCGCGAACAGGAGATGGATCAGGAGAATCGCGTTCTGCGCGAACAACTTCGCACCCGCCCCGGCTACAAAGAGCTGATCGGCACGTCTCCCAAAATGCAGCGAGTGTACAAGCTGATCGAAAAAGTGAGCCAGCACAATTACCCGGTGCTGATCCTCGGCGAGAGTGGGACCGGAAAGGAGTTGGTCGCGCGTTCCATCCATTTTTCGGGGCCGCGGTGTAATAAGCAATTCGTTCCGGTGGATTGCTCAGCCCTCGCCCCCACCTTAATCGAATCGGAGCTCTTCGGGTACGTGAAAGGCGCATTCACCGGCGCGGTGCATAGCAAGCAAGGAGTGTTCGAAAGCGCCGATGGCGGCACGCTGTTCCTCGACGAAATTGGAAACCTGCCCGTGGACATGCAGGCGAAATTGCTGCGCGTCTTGCAGGAGCGCGAAGTGAAGCCGATTGGCAGTAACGAGCGGGTCGGCATCAACGTGCGGGTGATCGCGGCCACCAACCGCGATCTCGATGCCGCCGTCCGCCTGAATACTTTCCGTAAAGACCTCTTCTTCCGCTTGAACGTTGTGCAGATTAAAATTCCGCCCTTGCGCGAACGGAAAAGCGATATTCCCTTGCTGGTGCAAGCCTTCCTGGATAAATTCGTGGACCCTGGCGGCCCAATTCCCGTGCTCGCGGAGGACGCCATGTCCACGCTTACCGCCCATAACTGGCCCGGCAATGTCCGCGAACTGGAGAATGCCATCCAGCGAGCTGTAGCTCTTGGATCGAGTCCCCTTTTGCATTCGGGCGACCTGCCTTCAAATGTGCAAAATGGAGCCGCTTCGGACTTGCTCGCGCCTGACGATAAGCCTGTCTCGCTGGAGGAAATGGAGCGTCGCGCCGTCCTTAAAGCTCTGCAGGAGTCCTCCGGAGACAAACTCGCCGCCGCGCGGGCTCTTGGGATTGGAAAAACCACTCTTTACCGCAAGCTAAAGCAGTATCAGGTGCAGTCCGACGAAAAGCCGTAACAAACTCCCGCATTAAGAATTCGAACCCGCACTCTGTCCCAGAACGGCCATTCCTATACGGGAACTCTGATGTTTCGGAGTGGGAATCCTCGCCACACAGAATTTTTTTTCGATAAACCGTAACTCTCTAAGTTTGCTGCAATTACGGGCGCTCGTACAGATGGAGACCGCAGTGCATACATTCCATCGGAGGAACGATCGTGAACCGCATACAACAGTGCCGGCTCCGCAGAATTTTGAGACGCGCTGTGCTCGTCACTATTTTCGTCGGAGCGGTTCTGCTGTCTTGCTACGGCATCCTCAGGCCAGGTTGGTAGCTATGTCGCGCCCATTTTGGCTCAGGCCATTAAGGCTGCTCGAAAAATCGCCCGAAAGCATGGCCAAAGCCGCGCTCGATGGAGAGCCGCTCGAAGTTCTCCTGCGCCGGGGAGCAGCATGTCTGCTTGAGAGCGTCCACGCCGATCGAGCAGGCATTTGGGCCAGCAATCCCACAGGAGACCACCTCTGGCGCGGGCAAGTAGCGCACTCCGAAAATCTCGGCTCCGGTTTCGAGATCTGCGACGTAAATGCCTTTGAAATCTTTCCCGTCGAATTCAGCGATGCCAATTCACCCGTGGAGTTCTTCGCGCCGGTCTTCCCGGTTGGCCCGTCCCATTTTTTCGAAGGAATCTCGACCGCTGTGGGCATGTCCCTCAAGGTAGATGATCGCATCCTGGGGGCGCTGCTGGCCGGCAGCACAAAACCCGGCAAGCTGGCCGGGCGTGATGTAGTGGAAGCAGTCGCCGCGGAAATCGGCATCTCGCTTTACGCCAATCAGTCGCGCGAGCGCCAGGAGCACATGCGCAAGGCCCTGCATCTGCACGAGGAAATTGATCGCCTGATTGCTCAGGGCGCGGCGATGGAAAGCGTCCTTAGGCGCATCTTGAATGCAGCGGTGAACGAAACCGGAGCGCAATTCGCGGGCCTTGCCCGCCGCCTCGATTCATCCATCGAATGGGAAGTTCTCGTCGGAAACGAGCCGCGAGCTTCCCTGCAGCCTATTTTTTTTGAAGTAGCAACGGCGGTTTTCATGGAGGGCGAGTCCATCGTGCGAGATATTCCCGGCGTGTCGCCCGGCCTGTCCCTGATCGGCCTTCCGCTGGATGGCTCGAAGCATGAGCCTCTCGTTTTTCTCGCGGCCTATCGCAGCCGCGACAGGCTTCCCTTCGAGTCTCTGGAGAGCTTCCGCGCAATGATCACTGTCGCGCGGGGCACCTCGCTGGCCCGCGATACTGGTTCCGCGTATCACCCGCTCTTCGAAAAAATGGCCGCGGTTGGCCGCCTGGCGCCCGGCATCGCACACGAGCTGAACAATCCGCTCACTTCCATCATGGGCTATGCGCAATTGCTGCTGCAAAGAACGGAAGATCCGCACGAAGAAGTAAAAATGATCTTTGAGGAAGCCGAACGGGCACGGCGCATTGTGAAAAACCTGCTCTTGTTCGCGCGGCCTGCGTCAGGGGAACGTACGCGGTCAAACATCAACGAAATCGTCGAGCGTACCATCGCCCTGCGCAGCTACGAATGGAAAGTCCAAAACGTCGACGTGCAAAGCGAATTGGATGAGCATCTGCCCGAAACTTTTGCCAACCCGCATCAGCTTCAGCAGCTCGTACTGAACCTGCTCATCAATGCCGAACAGGCGGTCGCCGAAAATTGCAGCCGGCCAACGATTCAACTCCGCACCAGAAAAATCTCTTCCGGCAAACTGGCCATTGAAGTCTCCGACAACGGCCCGGGAGTGCGCCCGGAAATCGCCTCGCGAATTTTCGAGCCGTTCTTCACCACAAAACCGGCCGGTGTGGGCACCGGGCTTGGCCTGCCGATTGTGCGAAGCATCGCTGAACAACAAGGCGGCAAAGTGTTCTTCGAAAACCTTCCGCAAGCGGGTGCGAAATTCACCGTGGAACTGCCGATCGTGCCCGTGCCGGCAGGCGAATTCGAGCGAACCGACGGCGCCGGCGTGGAAATTACCAAGACAGTACCGAGCGCGCGCATTCTAATCGTTGAAGATGAGCCGGCCGTCGCGCATCTCATTGCCGACGTGCTTCGAGAGGACGGCCATCACGTCGAGGCAGTGCTGGATAGCGAGGAAGCGCTGCTCCGCGCCTTGCGCGCCAATTACGATCTGATCGTCTGCGATCTGCGCATGCCCCGCGTGGACGGCCCGGCTTTCTACGACGCTTTGGTCCGCGCTCAGCACTCATCTCGTCATCGCATTCTTTTCATTACCGGGGATACCCTGGGCCCGCACACCCGCGAGTTTCTCCAGTCCCATCAGTTGCAGTATCTGGCCAAGCCGTTCCTCGTCGAGGAGCTGAAGCTTGCGGCCTACCGTGTTCTGGAGGAAAACGCAGCGCATTCGTCAGAATCCGCGCGAGCGCAGGCGGAGAGATGACTTTCGACAGCACCGGAGCGCGTATGAATGAGCGACGAGCACACGTACTGATTGCCATTCCCGAAGGCGAAGTGCGCAGAAGCATCCTGAGAGAGATCGGCGGGCCAGAATCATCGGAAATCTCGCTGGCGTACAACTTCCGGGAACTCGAATCCGGCGCTTGCTGCTCCGCGCCGGACGTAATCGTGATGAGCGAGGAGATTCTCGGGAACGCGCTGTCTTTGTGTGAAGCGGTTCGGCGCGTCGCGGCGTTTGCGCCCATCGTTGTCCTCGCTTCCGCCGAGAGCCAGCAAGATCTCGCGGCTCTGGTAGTTTCCGGCGCGGCGGATGTTGTAACTCTCTCGGCCGGGTATGCAGCGCTCGCGGCGGCGTTTGTGGAGCGCCGGTTGAATTCGCCTCCGGCCCGTTCACGGGAATTTGGCTCCGCGTGGAATGCCGATTTGCCTTCTGATTTTGCGGAGGTTCTTCGCCACGAAATCAATAATCCGCTCACCGGAATCCTCGGGAATGCGGAGCTTCTTCTTTCCCAATTGCGCGAAAAACTGCCGCCATCCTCTGTGCAGCGGCTCGAGACAGTTGTTGATCTTGCTGTGCGTCTCCGGGAAAAAGTTCGCTGCCTCGCGGCAGAGCCGTCAGCGCGCGAATCCGGCGTCCATTCTGTTTCGCGATGATGGCAAAATCTTTCAAGCCAGATAGCTGAGCAGGCGGCCGAGACCCTCAGCAAAATCCTCTTCAGGCGCAAGCAGGCTTATGATCAGATAAATTTGCTCAGGAAAGTCGTAGAAGTGGCCAGGATGCGTGTAAACTCCGTGCTTTTCAACCAGCCGAACAGCAAATTCCTCATCATCGCGCAGCGCTTGAATGCGCAGAACGCCGTACCACCCTCCTTCGATTTTCAAACGCGAGCATGACTGGTTCCGCGCAAGTTGCCGATCCATTTCTTCCATGTTGCATCGCAATCGCCGCTTCACCTGTTCTTGAAATCCGAATCGCTGCGCCAGAAGGGCGGGCAAAGCCAGTTGCACAGGCGCGCTGACCGAGAGAAAAGTATCCGCGATTACCTCCAGCCGTTCCGATGCTTGCGATTTCAACTGCTCCGGCCCGCTGACGGCGAGCCACGCCAATTTCATCTGCGGCAAGCCGGAAATTTTCGACAGCCCGCTCAGTGTCAAAGTCAACGCTTGCGGATTCGCAGCGAAGCTGCGGCGCGTAACGCTGTGCTCCATGGAAAAATCGAAAAATACTTCGTCGGCGATCAGCGCCAATTCTCGCGCGGCGCAAATCTGGTTCAGCCGCTCCATTTCCGCCTGTTTAACATAATGGCCTGTCGGATTATTCGGATTTACGATGATGATGCCGCGCGTCCGCTTCGTAATTGCTCGCTCCAATTCGGCAAAGTCAATTTGCCAGCGATCCTCATAGATCAGCGGATACCGAACGAGATGCACGTCGTGAATGTCCGCAAGGAAATCAAAAAGCGGATAGCTTGGGCTGGGCACAAGCACTTCCGCATCCGGATCGCACAACAATCGAAGAATAAATGAATACGCTTCACTCGTGCTGGCCGTGAGGAAAATATCTTCCTCCAAAACGCGAGCGCCTCTTTCCGAATAATATCGCGCGACGGCCGCGCGGGCGGAAGGCAGCCCCTTCGGATTCGGCTCGTAAGCCAACACTCCCGCGCCGGAGAGAGCTTCGCGAATCGCTTTTTCATCGTATTCGAATCCGAACTCCGTGGGATTCGAAATGGTCAGATCGAGCAAGCGCTTCCCGCTCGCGCGATGCGCAGCGAGCGCCGCGCTTAAACGGTTTGTTTCCAGACTCCAGTTCGTCCGTTTCGCGAACATGCTTTTATGCCGCTCCTGAATGCAGCTCGATGAATTTCATATGAATTTCGCAGGTTAGCACGCTTTTCCTTGCGCGCTGACGCCGGCTCTGAAGATAGTCCCGAAAAATAGAAAACCATGCTGGCTGAGTTCCCTTCCCAATTCGTTTCCGGATTTTCAATCGAGTTGCCATTGCCGGCAACTTCTCCTAACATTGGCTCGACCGCGCGCATCCTGAAACCCCGGAAGCGTTCACGGTTATCCAACTATGGCGCGACCCCCGCGACTACTCGTGCTCGACCCCGCCGGAGCGCGGCGCGAAGTGCCGGTCACGCAGTTCCCATTTCGCATTGGACGCCAGACCGGCAACGAACTCGTCCTGCGCGACAGCCGCATCAGCCGTCAGCAGGCGCAGATTGCCTTCGCAGACGAGTCCTACTTGCTTGAAGATTTGGGAAGCCGCCACGGAACATTCGTTAATGGAAAAAAAATCAGCGGGCTGCATCCGCTCGCACCCAAAGACGCCATCGACTTCGGCATGCCTGATTCGTTCAAGCTGGTCTACCTCGGCGATGAGGCGACTCTCGAAGAGCTTATTGAACAGGTGGAGAAGCCCGCGCCGGCTACGCCCGGAACGCAGGGACTCTATCATCTCGGCGTGCTCCTGGAAGTCGCGCGCACGATGGGCTCGGGACTCTCGCTGGAAGATGTGCTCGCTGCGGTGGTCGAAGCTGCCATTCGCGTCACCCGCACGGAGCGAGGCGTCCTGCTGCTCGCGAACGAAGCCGGCGAACTTGCGCCGGTGGTAGCGCGCGATTCCAAAGGTGAACAGATTGCGGCCGATCAACTGAAGATTTCCTCCGGCGTGCTGAAGCGCGTGGCTGCCTCGCGCCGCGAACTTATCGTGAGCGACACGGGCGATGAAGTCAGCCTCGGACAGCAAGCAAGCGTCGCGTCACTCTCGTTACTGACCATTGTGGCGATTCCCATCGAAAAACTTCCGGTCATTGCGGCGGTGGACCTGACGATTACTTCGGAAGAGGCCGAGCTGCTCGGCGTTCTCTATCTTGATAGCCGCTCGCCCTCGACGGCTTTCTCGGAAATTGACCGCGAAGTTCTGCGCACGCTGGCACGCGAAGCAGCGACCGTGATTGAAAATGCCCGGCTCTTTTCCGCAGCGCGCGCTAAAGCGCGGCTCGACCATGAAATCGAAATCGCCAGCCAGATTCAGCGCGAACTTCTGCCCAAGTCCTTCCCGGAGATGTCCCATGTTTCCGTGACAGGCTCAACACTCGCGTGCCATTCCGTCGGAGGCGATTGCTTCGACGTCGTCGCGCTGGAGGGCGGTCGCTATGGGTTTTTTGTCGGCGACGTAGCCGGAAAAGGAATCGCCGCCTCACTGCTCGCCACGCTTTTGCAAGGAGTGTTTTACACCACCGCGGCGCTCGACATTCCACTGGCGGAGCTGACCAAACGCGTGAATCAGTTTCTCTGCGAGCGCTCCAGCGAAGATCGTTACGCCACGCTTTTCTACGGAGTGCTGGATCCTTCCGGGAGCCTGGAATACATCAATGCCGGACACGTCCCGCCGTTGGTGCGCCGCGCGTCCGGCGAAGTGGTCGAGCTTGGCGCCGCGAATTTTCCGGTGGGCATGTTTCCGGAGGCGGAATTCGCTTCGGAGCGCGCTTTGCTGCAAGCGGGGGATTATCTGGTGATTTACAGTGACGGCGTCTCCGAGGCGCGCAACCTGCGCGACGAAATGTTCGAGCAGGAACGGCTGAATGAACTTGTGAAAACTTTTCCCGGCGAAAACGTCGAGCAGCTCGCCGAGGCCATTCGCACCGGCGTGCGCAGCTTCACCGGCGGCGCGCCGCAAGCGGATGACGTCACCATGGTCGTCGTGCAGTACAAAGGCTGATTCTCTCCGACACAATCCATTCAAGAGCCGGTTGAGGAGTAGTGGCGCGTACCCAGCTTCCACATGAAAAGCGCCAGGGCTAGAAAGCCCGCGGCGACGACCGGCACAAATGGCAAGTATTCCGGCGTGACGGAATGTCCGAGCAAACGAACGCTCGGATAAAAAGATGCGAGGCCGAACGGAATAATCCAGCAAAGAAAAAATTGCACTGCGCCGGAATAAATCGAGAGCGGATAGCGTCCGAATGCAATCACGTTCCAAACAGGCGGATGCACACCGATGCGGTCCTCGAACCAAAAAGAAATCGTGGTCAGCAGCAAAAAGATCGAGACGTAAATTATCCCCGCGCAAATTCCCCAGAAAACCAGAAGCGATAATTTAGAAATCGTCCAGTGCACGTGCAGGCGGATCGAGGCCCAGCCGATGCAAAACAGTCCCGTGGCAATTTCCTGCATGGACTCGAGACGGAACTGTTCGAATAGAATTTGGAACAGCGTGGAGACGGGCCGCAGCATCACGCGATCGAACTTTCCTTCGATAATGTAGTCGTTGCCGAAGTCGTACAAATTCAGGCTGATGACATTAAACATTCCGTATGGCAAAAGAGAGAATCCGTAGAGGAAAATTTCTTCCGGCAAGCTCCAGCCGGCCAGACTCGGCACTTTCTTAAAGAGAATGATGACAAAGAACAGCGCGAAGATGGTTGCCGCGAAGCTGGTCAGGGTGGAAACGATGAAATCACCGCGATACTCCATGCGCATTTTGGCGTACTGCGAAAAATATTCGCCGAAGAGGGCGCAGTGCCGCGCAAAATCGCGCCACAGTTCGTTCAGACGGTTTCGCGCGAGAATATTTTTTTGCGGAATTTCGGCGGTTGCCACGCGCTACCCTCCGTGAATGGTAATTTTCTTCGTGGCCTTTTCCCACCACCAGTGCGCCGCGAACATCAGAATTATCACCCACACCCACTGTACCGTTAGCCACATGGCTGCCTGCCCGGTAGAAAATCTTCCGAGATAAATGGAAAGCGGCGTGTAGGCGATGTGCTCGAAGGGGAGCCAGGCCAGCACCTTCGCAACGGTTTTTGGAAAATACGTCATGGGAATCAGCAGGCCGGAGAGCAGTTCAATCAGCCAGTACTTCGCGCGGATCATGGCGAGAATGGATTTCAGCGGAATGGCGCAGGTGCCGATCATGAAGTTAATTGCGCCCATCAGAAAAAACGAACCCAGGACTCCAATGAGAAAGAGCGCGAAGTCCGTTCGCGAGGCGGGGCCTTGCACAGGAAAAATCAGAGCGACAACAATGGCGGTGGGTACGGTCAACAGTCCCAGGCGGAAGGCGGATTCGCCCATGGCGCGGAAAATCCACATCCACTGGACGGATACCGGCTTGATGAGGTCCATGGCGATTTTGCCTTCGATGACCTCGTAGGCCATTTCCTGGTCAATGGTGTTCCAATAGAAGGAGCGGATAATCCAGCCGACGCTAACGTAAGTGATCATTTGCGGGAGGGTGAATCCAGCGATGGGGCCGGAGGCGTGGCGAAAAACGGCGCTCCAGATGAAATAGTAGACGGTGACGTTCAAAAAGTAAGTGATGATGCCGGTGAAGTAGCGCAGGCGGAAGGCGAGGATGTTGACGAAGCCGATGCGGGAAAATTCGGCGTGCTGGGCGAGGGCGGATTGGATGCGGCTGGCCATCAAAACGGCTCCGCCGGTTTAAGTTTCGGGATCAGGACTGCACTGGAATGGTGCATTTTTACCTTGGATGAAGTGCGTTTTTGTGTCGATTAGACCTGCACCCGGTTGTTTGTTTTCTATAGCTTACGTCGAGTTCTAATTTTTCATAGGTGTGTCGATTAGAGTACTGATACCAACTGGAGGCTGGAGGTTGGAGGCTGGAAGCTAGAGGTTCGCGCGCAAACCGGCGCGAATAGGAAGCGGATTCAACTTGGCTTTGGCCGATTGTCGTCAAGCTTGCTTCTGGACCCATGCGGTTCCTTGCCTCCTGCGCCCCGTTTCATAAGTGCCAAAAGTGGCCCTTATGGGTTCCAAAAATGTCAAAGGCCGCTCTAGGCGGCCAATGGGGTACTCGCACGAATTGTGCGGCTGGCGAACCAGCCGAGGAGAACATAGCGGAACGGTTGGAGGATGTCAATTGGAAAACGCCCTTTGACTATAACAGCGAAGGCTTTGGCTTCGTATTGCGCACTGAGGGTTTGAGGTGATGCAAGCGGACGCCAAGAGGACGCCCATGTCCGTGAAAAGAATTGTGCTGGCCATTGTTGCCGGGTTCGTTTTGCTGGGAATTGGACGCTACCTGATTTCACAACTCTGGCTCGCTGCTGCGTATGGACAGCATACAGAGCTATGGCGCGCACCTCAGGAAATGCGGAGGGCTGAGCAGCCACGGC
>DASUAV010000079.1:0-19278 GCA_035763605.1 Candidatus Acidiferrales bacterium | reverse complement strand
CTTTTCTGAATGTACTGTCGCTCGATTTCGGCAAGCTGCTGCGCGGACATTTTTCTGCGGTAAGGCGCGAGGGCGCGATCCATTTCGCGGCGAATCGCGAGCATCTTGTCGTTATCGGCTGCGGAGCTGAGCGCGGCGTTGATCTTATCTTCGAGAACGGTGAGGCGGCGCTCAAAATCCTCGAGTTCGAGCTTCGCGGGAGAATCGAGGAGCGCTTTCAATTCAGGAATCGCAGCGGCTGCAGCGTTTAGTTGCTCAGCAAGATGCGGCGACGCGGCTCTATTTGTCTCGGCGGCGGCGAACAGCTTCGCTGCTCGATCGTCCAGAAAATTGCGAAGTTCATCGCACGAGAAAGGCTCGGTCGCGGGAACGCGCGGGCGAGCCTGCGGTCCGGTTCCGGCGGCAGACTCTTGCATTTGTTCGGCGGCTTCGAGCACCGCGTCCACGCAATATGCCAGGCTCTTGAGAGGACGGCCTCCGGCGCCACGGCGCGAGCGAGCGTAACTCTCGAAGGCGCTGTCTATTCCGCGCAGCACGGCTTCGAGAGGAATTTGCGATTTCTGCCACGTTTCGAGAATGGCCCAATCGAGCGGAGAAACCAGCAGATGCGCACCGCGCTTGCGCCAGAAATATTCCTCGATCTCAGTGAAATAGTTGAAGTAATTGAGCCCGGCCATCGCCATGGAACTTACTGGCGCGCCGGCTTTCGGGCTGCGACGGATGATTTTGCGGAAGTTTTGCCCGACTGAGCGGAATTGGCCGTGCTGCTCGCAGCAGATTCAGCGGAAGCGGAGTTTCGTTCCCAGAGAATTTGCAAACCGTTCAGAGTTAAGTGCTCGTCAACGTTTTGGATATGCCGCGAGCCGCTGGCGATAAGCTGCGCTTGCCCGCCAGTGGCGATGACGCGCGTTTCGGCGCCCAGTTCTTTCTTGATACGGTCGAGAATGCCATCCACGAGGGCGGTGAAACCGTAATACAGTCCCGCTTGCATCGAAGATGCCGTCGTGCTGCCGATGATTTTTCCCGGATCGCGAATTTCGACGCGAAAGAGCCGCGCAGCGCGCGCGAACAGAGCATCGGCAGAAATTCCAATTCCCGGCGCGAGGACGCCGCCGAGATATTCGCCGCGCTTGGACACCACGTCGAAATTGATGGCTGTGCCGAAGTCTACGACCACGCATGGCCCGCCATATTTTACGAATGCGGCCACGCCGTTGGCGACACGATCCGCGCCGACTTCCTGCGGATTGTCGTAATGGACGGGCATGCCGGTCTTAATTCCCGGCTCAACAAAAAGGGCTTTCGCGCCGAAATAGCGGCTGGCCATCTCCATCAGCGTGGAATTGAGCGACGGAACGACCGAAGCGATAATCACGCCGCGAATTTCTTCGGCGGAGAGTCCCGCGACGGTGAAAAGCTGGCGCGTCAGGATTCCATATTCATCCACGGTCTGATCGCGCGCCGTGGTGAGCCGCCAGTGTGCGACGAGTTCTTTGCCGCGAAAAACGCCGAGAACAGTGTTGGTGTTGCCCACATCCATAGCCAGCAGCATCATTGCGCCTCGGAGAGATTGCCGGAAAGCACTTGCTCGACCGCGCCGTCGTCGCGGCGCACGCGCAGAATCCCGGAGGGCTCGAGTCCAGCCGTGGTGCCGACGAACGATTCTTTTTCGGTTTCAACGCGCACGCGCTTTCCCTCCGCGTAACTCGACATTTGGACGAACTGGCGCAGTATCGGCGCCGCGCCTTCCTCGATGAACTGATTGTAGTAGCGGTCGAGGCATCGCAGCAACCGCGCAAGCAGTTCCAGGCGTGAATGCGCGCGCCCGGTTTCGATGCGCAGTGAGGTGGCGATGCTCTCGATTTGCGAGGGCATTTTCGATTGGTTCACATTGATGCCGATTCCAAGCGCAGCGAAATGAATGCGTCCCGGATCGGCCTGCATTTCCGTGAGGATGCCGCAGATTTTCTTGCCGTTGAGCATGATGTCGTTTGGCCAGCGAATGTCGGGGGAGAGGCCTGTTTGCCCGGCAATGGCTTCGCGCGCGGCGAGTCCCGCGGCGACAGTGAGCACGGGCGAAATTACCGGTGAAATGGGTGGGCGCAGCAATATGGTGGCGTAAATTCCGGCGGAGGCGTCGGAAACCCAGGCATGTCCCGCGCGGCCGCGTCCGGCAGTCTGCTTCTCGGCGAGGACTATAGTGCCGTGCGGCTCGCCTTTTTCTCCGAGGCGAAGCGCCACGTCATTTGTGGATTCGATTTGAAAAAAATGGAGAATGCGTTTGCCAAATTGAGTTCCGCGCAGATGCCGGCTGACGAGTTGAGGCGCGAGCACGTCCGGCACGCGTTCGATGTGGTAGCCCGTGCGCGGATGGCCTTTCACCTTCACGCCGGCTTCGCGGAGAGTTTCGATCCATTTCCAAACGGTCTGGCGCTTTACGCCAATTTCTTTGGCGATGCTCGCACCGCTGATCACAATGGTCGGATTTTCGGCGAGCAGCGCGAGAAGCGCATCCACGCGGCGATCTGTAGGCCCGGGAAGATAGGCTTCTCTCTTTTTCGCGCGGCGCTTCGGCGAGGCTGAGGGGCACATGAGAGTTGAGAGCGTACCAGATTCTAGGAGAGCTCGGCCAAGCGGCTGACAATTTTTTCGTACTCGCGCTGGCGCTCGGAAACAGTGGCTTCGAGGCCCTCGATGATTTTGCTGGGCGCGCGCTCGCGAAACGCGCTGTCGGCGAGGCGCGATTGTTTCTGTTCAATGTCTTTTTTCAGCCGCTCTTCTTCTTTTTTAAGTTTCGCGATTTCGCCAGGGATGTCGCGCGTTTCGCTGGAGCGAATTCGAAGATCAAATTGCGCGGTCGAGCGCACTGCCGGGCCGGAAGCTGGTGAGAGGGTTTCGCGCGTAGTTTTCAATTCGGAAAGGCGCGCGAGGCGCATGAGTGGTTCGCGATTGCGCTCGGCGAGTTCAAGCAGCGGTGGGTCTTGCGATGAAAGGTCGGCGGCCACTTTCGCTTTCGGATCAAGCTTCATCTCCGCGTGAATGTTCCGCGCCATGCCGATGATTTCCTGTAGAAAAGCGAATTGCTGCTCAGCGGACGAGTCCGTCCATTGCGGATTTGCTTTGGGGAACGCCTCAAGCGAAATGGATTTTGCGCCGCTGCGCTGCGGCAGGCGATGCCATAGGTCTTCAGTGATGAAAGGCATAAACGGATGCAAAAGCCGCAGCGCGTATTCAAAAACCGCGAAGAGGTTGCGCCACGCAGCGCGCGCTTCGTCGAGGTTTTCGGAAGCGATTTGCGGTTTCAGCCATTCGATATACCAGTCGCAGAAATCGCCCCAGAAGAAGTGATAGATGACGTGCGCGGCTTCGTGAAAGCGAAATTCCTCGAGCGCGGCGTCTATCTGTTCAAGGACGCGGGCGAGACGCGAGAAAATCCAGCGGTGGGGAAGGGAATCAGCCGCTGAATATGGCGCTTTCGCGCGAATTTCCGGCGCGGCGAGTTCGTCGAGTTTCAGTCCGGCAGCTTCCGCTTTCTCGAAATTGAAGAACAGGAAGCGTGCGGCATTCCAGATTTTATTCGCGAACGCGCGATAGCTGAGGATGCGTTCTTCGCTGAGCGCAATGTCGCCACCCGGCGCGGCCATCACAGAAAGGGTAAAGCGGAGAGCGTCCGTGCCGTGTTTCTCAATGATTTCGACGGGATCCACGACGTTCCCGCGCGTCTTGGACATTTTTATGCCGTGCGGGTCGCGCACGATTCCGTGCAGGTAGAGCTTGCGGAAGGGAATTCGCTGCGCCGGAGTTTCGCCGCGCGTCAGATGCAGGCCGAGCATGACCATGCGCGCGTCCCAAAAAAACAAAATGTCGTAGCCGCTGATGAGCAGGCTCGTGGGATAGAAAACGCGCAAATCTTCCGTATTGTCGGGCCAGCCGAGCGTCGAGAAAGGCCACAGTCCAGAGCTGAACCAGGTGTCGAGCACGTCTGGATCCTGTGTGAGCTTGCTGCTACCGCATTTCTCGCATTTTTCGGGTACGCTGGCGATTTGCGCGCGGCCGTTCACCACTTCTACGCGCGAATCGCGTGCGGGTGTCATCGCGCCGCAATTTCCGCAGTGCCAGATGGGAATGCGATGCCCCCACCAGAGCTGGCGGGAAATGCACCAGTCGCGGATGTTCGTAAGCCAGTCGAGGAAAATCTTCTTCTGGTTTTCAGGAGTAATCGAAAGCAGGCCGCTCTCGACCGCTTCGATGGCCGGCTTCGCCAGCGGCTGCATTTTGCAAAACCACTGGATCGAAAGCCGCGGCTCGACGATCGTTTTGCAGCGGTCGCAGATGGCTACGGACATTTGATGCGGTGCAATTTTTTCGAGCAGCCCCTGCGCTTTCAAATCCTCGACAATTTTTTCGCGCGCCGCGAAGCGTTCCATTCCGGCGTATGGCCCTCCGGCGGCACTGATGCGCGCGTCGGGAGTCATGATGTCGATCTCCGGCAATTTGTGGCGCTGGCCCATGGCGAAATCGGCGGGGTCATGCGCGGGCGTGACTTTGACCGCACCGGTGCCGAATTCGCGGTCCACAGCGTCATCGGAAATAATCGGAATCTCGCGATTCATCAGCGACAGAATGGCTTTCTTGCCGATGAATTTGGCGTAGCGCTCGGCCTGCGGATGAACGGCGACGGCGGTATCGCCCAGCATTGTCTCCGGGCGCGTAGTAGCCACGGTGATGAATTCGCTCGAATCCTTTATCGGATAGCGAATGAACCATAATTTGCCTTCGCGCGGCTCGTGAACGGTTTCCAAATCGCTGAGCGCCGTTTGGCAGCGCGGGCACCAGTTGGTCATGTAACGGCCGCGGTAAATCAATCCTTCGCGATACAGACGAAGAAAAGATTCCATCACCGCTCGGTACATCGGCGGATCGAGCGTGAAACGTTCGCGCATCCAATCACAGGAGACGCCGAGACGGATCATCTGGCTCTTGATTTTGTCGCCGCTCTCCGCCTTCCACTGCCAGACGCGCCGTTCGAATTCTTCGCGGCCAATTTGCTCGCGCTTCAGACCCTCCTTAGCGAGTTGCCGTTCGACGACCACCTGCGTGGCGATGCCGGCATGATCAATTCCCGGCAGCCAGAGTGTTTTGAATCCTTGCATGCGCCGCCAGCGGACGAGAATGTCAATCTGCGTATGCTCGAGCATGTGGCCGATGTGAATCGAGCCGGTGACGTTTGGCGGAGGCAGCGCGATGGAGAAAACTGTGCCCGGCGCTTCGGCGAGAGGATGGTACAGCTTCTCTTCGAACCAGGCCTGCGCCCAGCGACGCTCGATTTCCTGCGGCTCGTAGGCTTTGGCAATTTCCGACGGCACTTTGCGTTCGCTTTCTGCTGGATTGCCGGCGCGTCCACAGACGCGAATCGCGTCACGGCTAAAACGATTTACTATACGGGGCCGCCGCGCCGCGCGTCAAATTGCGAAGGCGTTCTGCCCAAACGCAATTGAGCTTCTGCGGGGGAATTACTGAGTGGAGTCACGGAGCAGGACGACGTCGCCGCTGGGACTCCATCTGTGGATGGCCAGACGCTTTCCGTCAGGCGACCAGCGAAAGTCTTGAATGTACTGGGAATCGAAATGGGTGATTTGCCGCCCCTTCGAGCCATCGAGCGGCTGCACCCAGATGTTGTCCACGCCCTTGTCTTCGACCAATAATGCCACAGCTCTGCCATCGGGCGTAAAGTGCATGGCATTGTTGCGGGCGGGACCTACGCTTACAGAACCCAATGTGCACTGAGGACACACAGGAAGTGAGGTAACGGCGCTTTTTCCGCGGACGTGCGCTTTGACCAGAACGATCTTGTCCGCGTGGGTGTGGGTTTGGGGGTCCTCCTGCCCCACGAACAGGGCCAGAGTATTACCGTCGGAAGAAAGAGCGAGTCCTTTAAAAGGGATGCCGGGTAAGTCAAAATCCGAAAGAGCTTCCGGTTTGCCTCCCGTCGCAAGGATGCGATGCGATTCCGACACGTTCCCGTTGAAGTAATAAAGCCATTTGTTATCCGGCGAGCAGGCCCAGACCGTCCCCGCGTTCTCGATAAGAAGCTTGGCCCCTGATCCGTCTGAGTTTGCGTGCCAGAGCGGCCACCCTATTCCTTCCACCCGCCCGTTCCAGGTCACGGCGATGGTTTGGTTGCGGCATGAGATCACATCTTTGAGCCAGCCCTCTTTATCGTTCAGAAGAACCGTGGCGGCGCTTCCGTCAGTACGGATGCGCATCAGCTTGTGGCCTGCGGTGAAGAGGAGCTGGCCGTCAGGAGTCCAATCGAAAGTCGTCAAAACCGCCTTAGGCGGAATGCCCGCCACAACCGAGGCGGTGCCTATGCCGGAGGCCGGTAGGAGGTCAATTTCGTGGCTCTCCTCGTGTTGAACTATGGCAAGAGTTTTCCCATTCTCCGACAAGCTGGCACTGGTGTAAGTGCTTGCGTCATTTGTGATGTTGCGGAACTTGCCCGCCGGAAACGAAAAATTTCCGATTTGGAATTGCGGCGAGACTGGAATGTGATAGTCCACAAATATCGAATGGCCGTCCGGCGCCCAAGCTAAACGATCGGCAAAACCAACACCATGGACGAAAGGATTTATTTTATCGGTGGCTAAATCGAAAATCCTGATACCGTCGAAGAACGCCACAGCGATTCTTTTCCCATCGGGAGACCATGCGAGATTCAAAGGGACCTGGCCGCTCGCGCCTGCCAGAAGGGGCTTTTCATTGTTGCCGTCTACATCGGCTTCGAACAAGCTCCACTCGCCGACTGACGGAGTTTTTCTGCGAGCGTAGGCGATGCTCTTTCCGTCCGGCGAACAAATGGCGTTGGTGTCCACATCTCTGGCAACCACCTGCGGCGCGCCGCCGAACAGTGGTGCGCGAAGCAGCTCCCAGCCGAGCGCGCCCGCAGATAATCGGCGGAAGTAGATATAGCTGCCATTGGGCGAAAATGCCGGGGTCCTGAGAGCCTGTCCCAGTGGAGCAACCACCTCCGTGTTACTGCCGGAGACGATATCGCGAAGCCAGAGACTTTCCAGGCCTTTGTCGCTTTGCACGGTCAGGAGAAATCTGCCGTCAGGAGAAATCGCCGCTTCGAGAGCGGTGCCGGTATTCGTTACCTGGTCGACGGTGAAATTTTGAAACGGCACGGCGGCGGGCGCGCGATGCAGGAAAGCGTAACCGCCGTAGGAAGCGGCGGCGAGGATGAGAATTGCAATGATGATCAAATCGGGAGTGCTGAATTTGTGCCGGCGAGCGGCAGCGTTCACGGAAGAACTGCCTGAGCGATATTCTGTCGCAACAGTAGCCGTGGCGGAAAACTTTGATCCGGCAACAGTCGAGCCGGAGGCCAACCTGCCGGTCCTCGGCGCGGGATCAGTTGTTTCACTCGGTACAACGGGACCGCCGCTCTCTGTTGCACGAGTGGACGCCGCCAGGCGTCCTGAATCCGTATCGCGTTTGAGGCGCTTGAGATCGGCGCGTAATTCGGCGGCGGACTGGCAACGGACCTCACGATCTTTCTCCAGCGCCTTGTGAATCACTTCTTCGAGCTTCGGCGGAACCTCCGGATTCAAGCGCACGGGCGGAATCGGCGCGCGGTTCAGAATCGCGTCATGCACGATGGCCGTGGTGTTGCCGGTGAACGGCATGCGGCCCGTGGCCATTTCGTAGAGAACTGCGCCGAAGGAAAATAAATCCGTGCGCGCATCGAGCGGCTCGCCGCGAGCTTGTTCCGGGGACATGTAGGCCACGGTACCGACGGCCACGCCCGGGCTGGTTAGATGTTCGGGAATTTGGTCGAGTGTGGCTTGCGTCGCGCCCAGGCCTGCCGTGTTTTCCATCGCTTTGGCCAACCCAAAGTCGAGGATTTTCGCGTGACCGCGCGTGGTGATGAAAATATTGGCGGGCTTGATGTCACGATGAATGATGCCGCGAGCGTGCGCGGCATCGAGCGCGTCCGCGATTTCGATGCCCCAATCGAGAAGCAAATCGAGCGCGACGGGATTTCCGGCGATGCGATGCTTCAGCGTGGTGCCTTCGAGAAACTGCATGGCGATGTACGGCTGGCGAATTTCACCAGGAGCCTCGCCGATTTCGTAAATCGTGCAAATATTCGGATGATCGAGCGAGGACGCGGCGCGCGCTTCGCGCTGGAAGCGTTCGAGGGCTTGCTTGTCGCGCGCGACGCCTTCGGGAAGAAATTTGAGAGCGACGAAACGGCCCAAGCGTGTGTCTTCGGCTTTGTAGACCACACCCATGCCTCCGCCGCCAAGCTTTTCGATAATGCGGTAATGCGAAATGGTCTTGCCAATCATGAAGGATGGAATTTTCCGCAGGGTATCTTAGGAAGCGTTTGAAGTTAAGTCAATTTGGGAGTTGGGGATTGTTGCGCTACTTCTTGCCGCGCTTCTCGTTGAGGAGTTCCTGAACAAGCGGCTTGAGGACGCCATCCTTGAGAGCCTGATGCAGTTGCGGTTCGAGCTTGGAAATCACTCGGGCCACCACGTCATCAACCAGACCTTCATCTGTTTTCGAGGGGCTGGCGGCGACTTTTTCCGTTGAACCGGCCGGAGCTGGTTCGCTTTCGATGGACGAGGATTCAAGTTCTTCGGGGCTCGTGCCGTAGGTCACTTCCGAACCGGAGAGCGACGGGGCGATTTCCTCATCAATGCTCTCCGTCTTCGCACCTGCCGCCTCAGGTTCGGGTGCGCTGGACTTGTTGGCTGATTCGCCTGGCGTTTGGAACCAGGGCAATGGTGCAGGCGCGCTCTCGATCTCCAATTCCTGCGATTCGGACTCTGGAGCCGCCGAAATTTCAAACACGTTCGAGCCGCTTTCGGATTCAACCGCCGGTGTTTCCTCGCTTGCTTCAGGCGAATTGTTTTCGGCTTGCGGTCTTGTCGGTGGCCGGAAGGGAATCACGTCGTCGCCGGACGAGAGTAGTTCCGAAGGAGCAAGTGCGCCGGCAATTTCCGGTTTTGACGAAGGCACGTCCAGATCCGGAGGTGTCGCATCATAACTGTAAGATTCGGCTGGCGCGGGCTCTTCGGTAGCTGCAGGCGGTTCTGGAGGCGGCGCGACCGGCACCGGCGCTTCAAATTTCGGTTTTGAATTGAGGACGTCAGACCATTTTCGCGCGGGCGGCGGTTCCGGAACATTTGCGCCGCCGAACGGCAGGTGCTTGTTGCTCGGAAGGATGTCGCTTTCGTCTGACGCCGGAGCTTGCGAATTTTCTTTTGTTCCGGCGAGGCGTTCCACGAGATCGGCGGAATCCGCTGCGTCAATTTCGTAGTCCATCGCCTTGCGACGCTGCGCCCATCTGTTCTCTGGGCCAAGCTCATCGTCGTCAATGCTCTCAACTTCCGGCGGAGCGCTGGCAGGGATGGCCGCTGGTGTAGAGGCAGTCGCGACTGTTTCGATGGCATCGTCCCCGTCTGAGCCAAAGGCAAATTCCTGCGGAGCCTTCGGCGACTCGGGTCGCTTAGTCGTGTACTGGGCATTCCGCAACTCTGGATGCTCCGGTGCGGGCGGTGGCGCTGGTGCCTGCGCTTCAGGTTCGGCCGGCATGTCTTTGCCGAGCAGCGAACTTACCAAACTGATCAGCGGATCGGGCGGAACAAACGGCTTCTTCAAAACGCCATTGGCGCCCACGCGCGCCGCTTCTTTTTCATCCAGCGGATCGAACGCGCCCACCAGCAGAATCACCGGCGTCTCGGCGAACTCCGGATCCTGCTTCACAAATTCGCAAACTTCGTAGCCGTTGCGCACGGGCATGAATACGTCGGCAAGCACGACGTCCGGGCGCACTTCCGGGACTTTGCGGCAGGCCGCCTCGCCGTTTCCGACGGCAACAACGCGGATACCTTTCTCCTGAAAGGCAAGCGACACCATCTTTTGAATATTGCTATTGTCGTCCGCCACCAAAATCGTGGGCACAGTCAACCCCTCAGAGCGCCAACCGTCGGGCAAAGTAGTGCGCTGCTCAAACTATTGGAGCATCGGGGTACTAGGACGTCAACGAAAACGACAGAGGTTCGTGCCTGAGAGGTTAGCAGGTATTTCGACGCGGCTGGCTACCAGGGGATCAGTTTACGCAGACCCTTCTTTCGTTTGCTGCTGGATTCCTTGCCGCCGTTGACCTTCGGCGCTTTGGCTTTCTTTCCCTTGGCGGATTTACCGTTGTCTGCTGTGGCTGCCGCTGCGTCGCTCTTGGACATTGCTGCCGCTGCGGCATCAGTGGCCGTCGGTTGGCCAGCGGCCCGATCCGCAGCGCGCGGGGCGTTCTGCGCCGCTGTGGGCGCTGACGCGACTGGAGGCGTGGAGGAACTATTTGCGGATGTACCGTTTGCTGATTTCGATGGAGGATCTTGGCTCTCAGGGACCGCTGGCAATCCTGTGGGCCGAGCGCTTGAGGACTCGCCCGGCGTCACTGGCTGGATCGTGACATTTTGTCCGCCGCTGCCCCCAACGGCGCTGCCGTTTTGCGCGGCGGACTCAGCGCCTTGTGCTTCACTCTGCGGCGCATTGGTTTCGCCCGGCGGGTTCAAATCCGGCTGTCCGCTGCGCGCCGCCATCGAGACGTTTGGCGAACTCTTCACCGCGCCCATTACTCGCGTGAACATTCCCATGTGCAGATGGCCGTATTTTTGGTCGTACTCCGCGCGCGCGACGGCCTGCGGATCCGGTTTGGGAATCGCAACGCCATCCTGAGAAAGCTGGCGCTTGGCTTCTGGCGCAAGCGATGAAAGCGGATACTCTTTCAGTATCTGCGCGTACTCGGTATCGGACTGCTCCCGCAATTTCGCGCGCTCCTGCTCGTTCTTTGCGCCTTTAGCCGCACGCCGGTAGATTTCGCCCAGCATGGAGAGCGCCTGGTCGCTTTGGCTGAAGAGCGGATAGCGCTGGGTCACTTCAATGAGCCGCGCCGCGGATGCGCGGTAGTCGCCCTTCACGTAATAAAAATGAGCGACGTCGAAATCGGCTTCGGCCAACACTTCCTGCACTTCCCGTAAACGTTGTTCAGCAGTGGGAAGGAGCGGGCTTTTGGGATAGGTCAGAAGAAAAGTCTGAAATTCCTGCTCCGCCAGATGGGCCTGAGTGGCATCGCGATCCGGCTTGCCCATCATGCGGTAGTGCGCCATGCCGACTTGCATTTGCGCGTAGGACGCTTCCGGCAGGAACGGGAAGAACGTGATGAAGTCTTTGTACTCGGCGACAGCCTGCGTCAAACCTTCGACGCCGCCCTCTTTGTAGTAGGAATCCGCAACAGCTAACTTGGCCTTGGCAAGATATTCGCTATCGGGATAGCTGTTGATAAGCGTCTGCAGCGCAAGGCGCGATTCGGTGTAACGGCCGTGCTGATAATCGTTCAAAGCGCGGTCGTAGAGGATCTTGTCCGGCTCCGCATTCTGCGAATCCGGAGTCTTCGCCGCCGCGATTTTTTTGTGCCCGAAGCATCCGGCTGGAAGGAACGACAACGCAATCGCAGCGGCAAGCAGTGCGGGAGATATTTTCGGCGTTCTGCTCATCACACCCTTTGTGAAGTGGCCTCGGCTGCAAAGCGTTGCATTTCACGAACTGCAGCGCCTGGATTCTTTGTATGAAAAATCGAGGTTCCTGCGATCAGCGTGTCGCAGCCCGCGCTGACCAGTTCCGCCGTGTTTTCCAGCGTAACGCCCCCGTCCACGGCGATGCGGAACCGCAGATTATAACGCGCCCGCAGATCGCGCAACTCGCGAATCTTATCCATCGTCTGCGGGATGAATTTTTGCCCGCCCCAGCCGGGATTCACGGTCATCACCAGAACGGACTCGATTCGATCCAGCACTTCGCGAATCAATGCTGCCGGCGTCGCGGGATTCAGCACTACTCCGGCCTGGCAATTCTCTTCATGAATCGCAGAAACCGCGCGATCCAAATGCGGCGTGGCTTCCTGATGCACAAAAATCAAATGCGCCCCCGCCTTTGCAAACGGCTGCACGAATTCTATCGGACGCTCAATCATCAGATGCACTTGCAGCGGCAAGCGGGTTGCCTTGCTCAATGATTCGACAATAGGAACGCCGATGGAAATGTTGGGCACAAAGTGCCCGTCCATCACGTCCACGTGAATGGCCGCAGCGCCGGCCTCTTCCACCGCGCGCACTTCCTTTCCCAGCACGGTGAAATCCGCCGCCAAAATGGATGGCGCAATCTCAGTTCGAAAACGATTCATTTCTGCCTGAATTGTAGCACGCAGCGCGGGTTCATTGGGCTACTTGAAGCTCGACGGAATCTCCCGTTTCCACGCGCGCGCCTCGTGGCGGAAGCTGCGATGTCACTGTGCCCGATGGTTTGCCGGTGAGCGGGAGTGCGGTAACTTTGGATAGCTTCAGTCCCGCCGCGGTGATTTCGGCGGCGGCTTCGGCCTGCGGCAGGCCATCGAGAGAAGGCATCACGTAGGCGCGAGTTCCCGCGCCGAGCGAAACCAGCATGTCCACGTGCGGCGATGTGGCGTGCGTGGAACCTGCTGCCGGATCCTGCTCCAAGACCATATCCGGCGCGCTGCTGGCCAGGTGAACGCTCGAAATTTCTCCGGCCTGCAACCCTTCGCTGAGCAATTCGATTTGGGCGGCGCGGCTGCTGCGATTCTCCAGCTCCGGAATGCTCACGCTCTGCGCGCCGAGGCTTACCACCACGTGTACCCATTCGTTGCGCTTAAGCGGGCTATTCGGGGAGGGGCTCTGCCGCACCACGTCGTCCTTCGGCAGATTGCTATAAATGCGGTCTTCGATTTTCATGTGCAATCCGCGGCCGGCGGCGTGCTGCTCCGCTTGCGCTACGGAAAGCCCTGCGAGATTTGGCGTGCTCACTTCGCGCCCTTGAATGACGAAGCGCATGGTCATCAGCGCGCTTAGAAAAGCCACCGACGCCAGCACGAACACGAGCAGCGCCATGCGTCCGGCCCATTCGATTTGGTCGCGGAACCTCATTTAACTCCGCCTCGCCAGAATCAAGCGTAGCATCGCGCGTTTCGCAGTTCAATTTCCTCGCAGCGCGCGTGTTATCTCCTGCGTATCGCCACGGCGAAGAAGCCATCGGTATGATGCGTCGGCGGAAAAGTGCGAAACGGTCCGTTTTCGTCGCTGATGTCTTTGGGTTCGACGCCTTCCGCGAGCTTTTCTTCGTGAATCTTCACTGCCTCAGTGCAAAATTCGCGATTCGCCGCCAGCGCTTCTTGCACGACCATCTCGTTCTCTTCGGACTCGAGCGAGCATGTGGAGTAAATCAGCGTTCCTCCTGCTGCAAGCGAATTCAGCGCAGATGTAAGGAGCGCAACCTGCCGCGAATGCAGCGCGGCCAAATCCTCGGCGCGAAGCCGCCAGCGAATCTCCGGATTGCGCGCCAGCGTTCCCGTGCCGCTGCACGGCGCATCAACCAAAATGCGATCAAACTTGTTCGCGAATGGCAGCGCACGCGCACCGTCGAGCGCGACAAGATTCACGTTCGTCTGGCCAGCGGATTGAAAGCGTTCGCGCATCGCACACAGGCGCGATTCGTGAATATCGCCCGCGACCACGAGCGCGCTTGCACCGGCTTGCCTCGCGAGCGTCAGCGTTTTTCCTCCGGGGGCAGCGCACAGGTCGAGCACGGAATCGCCGGGACGCACGCCCAGCAGCAGAGGAATCATTTGCGAGGCTTCGTCCTGAATGGCTATCGCGCCGTTTCTAAAAGCCACCGTGCAAGCGATGTTGCCTTTGCGAACTACGGCCGCATCTCGCAGCAGCCGCCCGGACACGATTTCGAATCCGGCCTTCTTGAGTGATTCAACCGTTTCATCTCGGTGCGAGGAATCCATAAACGAAATGGCTTGCAACGGCGCGCGATTATTCCATTCAAGCAACTGCACTGTTTCTTCGCGGCCAAATTTCAGCAGCCAGCGCTCGACCATCCACGTGGGATGCGAATGCTCAATGCCGAGCCGCTCTGCCGAATCCAATTCCGCCGGAAGAAAATCAGTCAAGTGCTTACCTGTGTCCGTGTCGGCTCGCCGCAGCACGGCATTCACCAGAGCCGCCGCCGAGCTTTTTCGCGCGCGCCGCGCCAGTTCGACCGATTCATTCACTGCCGCTCGTACCGGAATGCGATGCAAATGCCGAAGCTGATAGATCCCAAGCCGCAGCGCGATCAGCACTTCTGTGTCGAGCCTCGCTGCGCTTCGCCGCGTGTACCGTTCGATGAAAAAATCGAGCGTGCGCTGCCATCGCAGCGTTCCCATCACTAATTCCGTTGCGAGCGCCGCCTCGCGCGCATCCGTTTCGCCCGCCAGACGCGAGTGCAGCAGCTCCGAGGCGAACGCCGCCTTTGTTTCGGTATCGAGCAGGATGGAAAACGCAAGCGCCCGCGCAGATTTTCGCGCGCGCGTCGCTGGGGATTTTTTATTCTGAGGTGAAGCGGTCATCGGCGGTGAGCCGCGCTCCATTGGCAAATTCCGCAGCGGTAACGCGTTTGCGGCCCTCCGAACGCACAGCTTCCAATTCCAAAAATGTTTTCTGGCCGCACACCACCGCTAGCGCGCGTCCGTGCTGAAGAATCTTTCCGCACTCCGCAGTCGCAGATTCCACCAGAATTTCCGCCATCGGTTTTCCCCAAATGTGGCAGAGCCTCCCGCGAAAGAGCGTGTACGCTCCCGGCCACGGCTCAAACGCGCGAATACAATTGTAAATTTCCGCAGCAGATTTGCGCCAATCAAGCAGTCCTTCCTCCTTCTTAATGGGTGGCGCGTAGCTGGCTTCCAAATTATTCTGCGCTCGCGGCTGCAACTCACTGCGCTCGAGTTTCAGGAGAGTCTCGACCATCATCGCCGCGCCAATTTCGCTCATGCGCGCCATCAACTCAGTCGCCATCTCGTCCGGCCGAATTTCCATTTCGCGCTGCTCGAGAATCGGCCCGGTATCGAGGCCAGCGTCAATTCGCATGGTCGTTAACCCGGTCTTGGTTTCCCCGCCAAGAACGGCCCGCTGAACAGGTGCCGCGCCGCGATATTTCGGCAAGAGCGAACCGTGCAAGTTAATCCAGCCCAGCCGAGGAATCTCCAGCAAGTCGCGCGAAATGATCTGCCCGTACGCGATAATCACCACAGCGTCAGGCTCAATCTCCTTCAACCATTCCGCCGTAGCGCCCGCGCGAATTTTCTCCGGCTGATGCACCGGAATATCCGCTTTCACAGCCGCTTCTTTGATGGGGGATTCTGCGAGTTGCTGGCCGCGTCCTCGCGGACGATCCGGTTGGGTAACAACAGCTTCAACGGAAAAACCGGGATCCCTCAGGAGAGCTTCCAGCGTCGGCAAACCAAATCTCGGCGTGCCGCAGAAAACAATTTTCAGCGGCACAGCTTTACTGCCATTCTCCCGCTTTGGTGAGTTTGCGAATTTTCCTCCGAATCAGGTCGCGCTTCAGCATCCCCAGATGGGCGAGAAACAAAATTCCATGTAGATGATCAATCTCGTGGCAAAACGCCCGCGCCAGCAAGCCTTCGCCTTTCATTTCATACTGCTTGCCGGTGACGTCCTGCGCGCGAACGGTCACATACGCCGGTCGCAGCACGTTTCCGCGAAAGCCGGGAACCGAAAGACAGCCTTCCTCCTCGCGCTGCTCGCCCTCGGTATGCAGAATTTCCGGATTCGCCAGCACCAGCTTGGCTTCAGGATTTTTGCCCGAAGTCACGTCAATCACCGCAAGATTCAGGCTCAACCCGATCTGCGGCGCCGCCAATCCCACGCCGCGCGCGGCGTACATCGAGGCGAACATATCCTCCGTCAATTTGGCCAACTCGTCGTCGAACTTTTCCACCATTTTCGTCGGCTGCTCCAGCACCGCTGCGCCGTATTTCACAATGGGAAGTGTCATCGTTTCCTATTCTAAAACTCGTCGAGTTGTTTTTGATAGCTTTTGAAGTTCCGCCCGGTTTCTTCGATGGAATCGCCGCCGAATTTTTCGAGAAACGCCTCGGCAATCACGAACGCGACCATCGCTTCGCCAACCACTCCCGCGGCGGGTACAACACACACGTCCGAGCGCTCGTAGGCGGCTTTGATGTGCTCTTTGGTTTTCAAATCCGCGGAACCGAGCGCGCGGCGCAGCGTGGAAATCGGCTTCAGGTACCCGCGAACGACCACATCTTCACCATTCGTGATGCCGCCTTCGAGCCCGCCCGCGCGATTCGACGTGCGCTGAAAACGACGGCGTTCCGCATCATAGCTGATTTCATCCTGCACTTCCGAGCCGTGCGACGTCGCGTTGGCTACGCCTGTGCCGATCTCCACAGCCTTCACCGCTTGTATGGACATCACCGCGCGCGCCAGCCGTCCATCAAGTTTTTCATCCCACTGCGCGTGACTGCCCAATCCCGGCGGCACGCCTCGCGCGACGACCTCGAAAATACCCCCGACGGAGTTGCCCGCCCGCAGTGCATGGTCCACTTCCGCCTTCATTCGTTCCTCAATCGCCGGTTCGACGCATCGCAATGGCGACTCCAGATTCGCGCACACCTGCTCGATTTCGTCCCAGCTCGCCGCGCGCTCCATTTGGACGTGTCCGACGGCAATCACGTGACTTAAAACCGAAATTCCGAAGTCGCGCAATAGCAGCTTGGCCATCGCTCCTGCGGCGGTTCGCGCGGCCGTCTCGCGCGCGGAAGCCCTTTCCAGCACGTATCGCGCATCGTGAAAATTGAATTTCAAAGCGCCCGCCAAATCCGCGTGCCCCGGACGCGGCGAACTCAGTTTGCGCTGCGCATCCTCCGCGCCATCGGTGTCCTCGACCGGAAGCGCCTTCTCCCAATTTTTCCAGTCGCGGTTTTCCAGGCGAATGGCGATTGGCGCGCCGATGGTTCTTCCATGCCGCACGCCGGCGAGAAATTCCGCGCGATCTTTCTCGATTTTTTGACGCCCGCCGCGCCCATAGCCCAGTTGCCGCCGGTGCAATTCGTTATTGACGAATTCCTGCTCGACGGCCATGCCGGCCGGAAACCCGGAAATCCACGCAATCAGCGCCTGTCCATGCGATTCGCCGGCAGTGAAAAATCTCAGCATCGTCTTGTCATTTCAATACGCTCTAAGCGCACAAGATTCTACCGAACGCTCCCAACCCCGTAAAGCGCAACACCAGCGAAAATACTGCGGCAGAACGCCTTGACGTTGCTCCATGCGGACGATACGCTGTCCAAGCGCTCACTCGCACGATGTCAACGCTCGCTCCCAAAATGCCCGAGCCTGCCAAGCCTGCCGTATTCCCGCTGGTCGTCGGCGCTATTAAGAAATGGCTTCTCACGCTGCAGGATTACTCGACCCTGTTTGCTGATACCGCCATGAAGGCGCTTTCTCCGCCGATTTACGGTAACGACATCCTCGAGCAGATGGACCTCATCGGTGTTGGCTCGCTGCCGATCATTCTGCTGACCGGATTCTTCATCGGCGGCGTCATGGTGCTGAACACCGCCGCGCAGTTTCAGCGCTTTGGCTCTGCTGCGCTCACCGGCACAGTTGTCGCGATTGGTCTGGTCCGCGAACTTGGGCCGGTCATCGCCGGATTGCTGGTCACTGGACGCAACGGCTCCGCCATCGCTTCCGAGCTAGGGTCCATGGTCGTCACCGAGCAGGTGGACGCCATGCGCGCGTTGGGCACCGACCCAGTGCGCAAACTGGTCGTGCCGCGCGTCCTGGCGATGCTGATTGTTCTGCCGCTGCTGACGGCCATCGCTGATATCGTCGGGCTTTTTGGCGGTTTCGTGGTTTCCTATTTTCAGCTGGCGCAAACCGCTTCGCAATTTTGGAATACGGCCATTCAAGCGCTGGTCTTGAGCGACATTTTCCAGGGCATGATCAAACCGATAGTCTTCGCGCTAATCATTTCCACGATCGGGTGCTTTTACGGTTTGCGCACGCGCGGAGGTACACAGGGAGTTGGCCGTTCGACAATTTCCGCCGTGGTTGTCGCCTCCATTTCCGTCATTGTCGTGGACTTCTTCCTGGGCAAGCTGCTGCTCTACTACTTCGTCACTTCATGACCGCGCTTTCCTGTAAAGAATTCCGCGCTTTTTATCTATAATCCCATCAATGCGCAACTTCATCGCCTCTGCCGCGAACGAAGTCGTCCCCGGCGAGCCGCTCATCCGCTTCGAAAACGTCAGCATCGCTTTCGAAGGCGCGCCCGTTCTAAGCAACATCAGCTTTGACGTCGACGCTGGTCAAACGAGAGTCATCATTGGGGAAAGCGGCTCGGGCAAGACTGTCCTCCTGAAGCTTGCTGCCGGGCTCCTGCGTCCGGATTCCGGACGCGTCATCATCATGGGACACAACCTCGGTGAAATGGATGAAGTCGAGCTGCTCGATTTCCGCCGGCGCATCGGTTTCGTTTTTCAGGAAGGCGCGCTCTTCGATTCCCTGGATGTCGCTGACAACGTTTCTTTCCGCCTTCGCGAGGAGCGAAAGACGCCGCAGGAATGCGAATCCCGCGTGCGCGAGGCTCTGCGCTTTGTCGAAATGGAACCGGCATACCATAAATTCCCAGCCGAACTCTCCGGCGGAATGCGCCGCCGCGTATCCATCGCGCGCGCGCTCATTGATCACCCTTCGATCGTCTATTACGATTCGCCCACTGCTGGTCTCGATCCCGTCACCAGCCAGACCATCATTACTTTGATTCTTCGCCTTCGCGATCTAAGCGGCGCGACTTCGCTGCTTGCTACGCATCGCCTGCAAGATGCTTTCGGTCTCGCTAATTTTGTCTTCGAGCCGGACGCGAATCGCGTCTTGCCCGTCTGGGAAGACGCGGACGGCCGCCATTCCGCTCCCACGAGCATTCTCGTTATCCGTGAAGGCAAAATCTATTTTGAAGGAGAGACCCAGGAATTATTGAAATCCACGGATCCGTATCTGCGCGAGTTTTTGGAATGAATCGCCGGCCGTTCTCTTGCATCTCGAATAAGCCGGCAACAAAATGGGTGTGCATAGCTCTATCTTGAGAGGAGAAGAAAATGCCGCAAGGAAAACAGGTCACTTGGGCGGAGCTTCGCGTCGGTGTGTTCGTTTTTATCGGGCTGCTCATCCTCGCGGTCGCCATTTTCTATGTGACCGGCGTGAATTTTTGGGGAGCAAAGTATCGAATTAAAACCTACCTGCCCGACGTCTCTGATCTCCAGAAAGGCGCGCCCATCACGCTCGGAGGCGTGACCGTCGGCAACGTTGAGAATTTGCGCCTCAA
>DASUAV010000078.1:0-31017 GCA_035763605.1 Candidatus Acidiferrales bacterium | reverse complement strand
CATCCCGGCCATGTACGCCTGCTGGAAAAATCCCGAGAACTTGGCGATGTCTTAATTCTCGCGCTGAATACGGATCGCAGCGTGCGCGAGAACAAGGGCGACGCGCGTCCGATTATGCCGGAAGACGAGCGCGCGGAAGTGGCGGCGGCGCTCGAAGCGGTGGATTACGTGGTGCTGTTCGATGAGCCGACGCCGCGCGAAATCATCGCGAAAATTCTGCCGGACGTGCTGGTAAAGGGCGGAGATTGGGGTGCGGACGAAATTGTTGGCCGCGAAGAAGTGGAAGCGGCGGGCGGGCGCGTGGTTTCGGTTGCGATTGAACCCGGGTATTCGACCTCAGCGATTATCGAACGCATACAGAAAATTCCATCATGATTTTGCCATTAGTTGCGGAGCTTCTTGCGCGCGTGGGGCGCCAGCGGGAAGCGGAAGAAGCATTTGAGCGCGTGCGACGCGGGATGAGCGGGCCTGCGGAAAAGCGCGTCCGCGTGGAGGCGCGTTTAGCGGGACTAACGGATCCGGCGAAGGCCCTAATTGCGGCGCTGGCGGTGCAAGCGGTGCTCAAGCCGGCGATTCTGCTGGTGGAATCGAATGAGCGCGCGGACGCGCTTTTGCCGCTGGCGCGATATTTTCTGCGCGCGCTGGGCAAATCGGACGCGCAGGTAATGGTTTTGCCCGCGCACGAAGTGCTGCCTTACGACCACCAATCGCCGCACGCGGAAATTGCTGAGGCGCGCGCTTCGGCGCTGTGGAGATTGACGAGCGGCGAAGCGGACCTGGTGATTGCTCCGGTGACGGCGACGCTGTGGCGGCTGCGCGAGCCGCAATTCTACAAAAGCCTGGCGCTGACGCTGGCGCGAGGCGAGGACGTGCTGCGCGAGGAGCTGCTCGCGCACATTGCGAGCGTCGGATACGAGCACGCGGAAACGGTGGAAATGCCCGGGCAGTTCGCGGTGCGCGGAGGGATTCTGGATGTGTTTCCGCCGGAAGCGGAGCGTCCCGCGCGATTGGAACTGCTCGGAGACACGGTCGAATCCATTCGCGAATTCGACACGAATACGCAGCGTTCGACGAATCCGGTGGAGCGAATCACGCTGCTGCCGCTGACGGAGTTTCCGCGAAATACGGAGCAACTGGCGCGGTTGCACGAATTGGTTGCGGCGGGGCGCGAGGAAGCGGAAGGAGGGTCGTTTGCGGAAGGGTCAGAACCTGCGGCGGGATTTTATCCCGGATGGGAATTCGAAGCGTGGGCGGCGCGGGAGCGTGGCGTACATTTGCTGGGGCTGCGCGAAGATCTCTTTGTGATGGAGGACGAGCCGGAGGCGCTTCAGTCGGCCGTAGCGAATTATCGCACGAATTTCGCGGAAGCTGCTGAGGAGAATACCGGCACGGCGGCTCCGGAGAATTACATTTTGAGCGAAAAGGAGTGGTCGCAGGCGCGCGAAAGAGTTCCGCGGCTGGCGCTGGAGCGCTTGGCACAGGAAACATCGCAGAGCGAGACGTTTACGCTACAAACGCGGCCAACGGCGCGGTATCACGGAAACGTGCCGGCGTTCATGGCGGAGTTGAAAGGGAAATTGGACGCCGGCGAGCAGATAGTTTTGAGCGCGGCGAGCACGGGCGAACTCGAACGGCTCGCGGATTTGTGCCACGAATTCGAGCTGCCGTTCCGATTGGGCGAGATGGGCCAGAGCGGCGCGACAGCGGGGCGGCTGGCGGATGAATCGAGCGGCGGAAGCGTGCCCGCGGCGGTGTTGCTGAAAGCGCCGATGGACGAGGGCGTCGAATTCGTCGCGGCGAAGCTCGCGATTTTCGGCAATTCGGATTTGTTCGAGGCGATCGCTCCGGCAGCGCCCACGCGCACACGCGGGAAGACAGCGAGCTTCTTCAGCGACTTTTCGGAGTTGAAGCCGGGAGATTTTGTAGTGCACGTGGACCACGGGATTGGACAGTTTCAGGGTCTGCGGCAGATGAATGTGGACGGCGCGGGCGGAGAATTCCTGCAACTGGAATACGCGGAGCAGGCGAAATTGTACGTTCCGCTGACGCGGCTCGATTTGGTGCAGAAGTATCAGTCGCTCGGCGGAGTGGCTCCGAAACTCGACCGTTTGGGCGCGCAGGCATGGGAAGCTCGCAAGACGCGCGTGAAAAAGTCGGTGGGCGACATGGCAGAGCGGCTGCTGAAACTTTACGCCGAAAGGAAAGCGGTGCAAGGGCACGCGTTTCCGGCGGATACGCCGTGGCAGAAGGAATTCGAGGACGCTTTCGAGTTTCAGGAGACGACGGATCAGGAGCGCGCGATTGAGGACGTGAAAAAAGATCTGGAGCGCGCGCAGCCGATGGACCGCTTGCTGTGCGGCGACGTCGGCTACGGGAAAACGGAAGTGAGTATGCGCGCGGCATTCAAAGCGGTGGGCGATTCAAAGCAAGTGGCGGTGCTCGCGCCGACTACGGTGCTGGCGTTTCAGCATTACGAGACTTTCAAGCGGCGCTTTGGAGCGTTTCCGGTGAAGATTGCAATGCTGAGCCGGTTTCAGAATCCGCGCGAGCAGAAACAGATTCTGGCGGATTTGGAATCGGGAAAAGTTGACGTTGTGATTGGCACGCACCGGCTGCTGTCGAAGGACGTGAAGTTCCAGGATTTGGGGTTGCTGGTGGTGGACGAGGAGCAGCGCTTCGGCGTGGCGCATAAGGAGCGCATCAAGGAGATGCGCAAAAATGTGGATGTGCTGACCATGTCGGCGACGCCGATTCCGCGGACGCTGCATATGTCGCTGGTGGGATTACGTGATATGTCTGTGATTGAGACTCCGCCGAAGGACCGGCTGGCGATTCATACGGTAGTTGCGCCGTTTGAGAAGGGATTGATACGGCGCGCGATTTCGGAAGAAATGGCCCGCGGGGGACAGATATTTTTTGTGCATAACCGAGTCGAATCCATTGCATCGGTAGCGATGATGGTGCAGGAATTGGTTCCCAAAGCGAAGGTGGTGGTTGCGCACGGTCAGATGAGCGAGCAGGAATTGAGCAAAGTGATGCTGAAGTTCATCCGGCACGAAGCGGACGTGCTGGTGGCGACGACGATTATCGAAAACGGGCTGGACATTCCGCGCGCGAATACGATCATCATCAATCGCGCCGACCGGCTCGGACTCGCGGAGCTTTATCAACTGCGCGGGCGCGTAGGGCGTTCGAATCACCGCGCGTACGCTTATTTGCTGGTGCCGCCGGAGACGGCTCTGTCCGGGATTGCTCGGCAGCGGCTCGCGGCGCTGAAAGAGTTCAGCGATTTGGGCGCGGGCTTTCGCATTGCGGCGCTCGATTTGGAGTTGCGCGGGGCGGGCAACATGCTGGGCAGCGAGCAGCACGGTCACATCGAAGCGGTGGGCTTCGACATGTATTGCCAGATGCTGGAGCGCGCGGTTTCGGAGAGGAAAGGCGAAGCGGTCCGGCCCGAGCGGCGGGCGACAATCAATTTGGGCATGGACATCCGCATTTCGCGGGAGTACATCGAAAATGAGGGCGCTCGCTTGCGCGTGTATAAACGAATTGCAGGTGTGGCGGACGAAAAAGCGCGCGAGGAAGTGCTGGGGGAGTTGCGCGATCGTTTTGGGCCGCCGCCGGCAGCCGTGGAGAACTTGCTGGATTATGCGCTGCTGAAAGCCGCTGCGGAGAAATTACTGGTGGCTTCGATTGACCGGCGCGGCGAGCGCGTGGCGATCAAGTGGCACGAAGAGACGCCGGTGAAACCGGAGCGGCTGGTGAAAATGATTCGTTCGCGAAAAGATATGCGGCTGGATCCGGCAGGGATGTTGTGGATGGAATGGAAGCGCCAGCCTGTGGCCACCAAGTCCAGCGCCAGCAAATCCGGCACCGGCGCGGGCCAGCCGGGAATCGGAATGATCGAAGCGGTCAGAAACGTATTGCTCGAACTTCAATCGTAGGGATAGAATTCCATGACCATGAAAAAAATGAATTACGTTGCGGTCGGAACGATTTTGGCCTTCATGCTTCCCATTTTGGCAAATGCCAACGGCACGGGAAAAATCGTTGACGAAATTATAGCGCGCGTGAATAACGACATTATTACTCTGTCGGATTATCAAAAAGCGGACGCGCAAATGCGGCAAGAGGCGCAGCAGGATTGCCAGGGCTGCACGCAGGAAAAAATCAACGGTATGATCGCGCAGGGGCAAAAGAATCTCTTGCGCGACCTGATTGATCAGTCGCTCCTCGTGCAGCGCGCGAAGGATATGGGAATCAGCGCGGACACGGATGTAATCAAGCGTTTGGACATGATTCGCCAGCAAAATCAATTGCCGAGCATGGAAGCGCTGCAAAAGGCCGTCGAATCCCAGGGAATTTCATGGGAAGACTACAAACAGCAAATGAAGAATTCGCTGCTGCAGCAGAAAGTGATTCAGCAGGAAGTTGGCCCGGATATCAAGATTGGCCAGGATGAAGTGAAAAAATATTACGACGGGCACAAAAACGAATTCGTGAAGCCGGAAGAAGTGGACCTCTCGACAATTTTTTTCAGCACGGAGAATAAAACGCCGCAGGAAGCGGACGCCATCAAGAAAAAAGCTGAGGCCATTGTGCAGCGGCTTAAGGCGGGCGAAGATTTCGGCAAGCTCGCGCAGAAGTTTTCGGAGGGCACGACGGCGAGCGAGGGCGGCGAAGTGGGAGTCTTCAAGCGTGGGCAGTTGTCTCCCGACATTGAAAAACTGGTCTTTGGGATGAAAAAAGGGGATTCCACGGACGTGCTTCCCGCGCCCAATGGTTTGCAGATTTTGCACGTCAACGAGCACTTCGAGGCGGGCTTGCAGCCGCTGAGCAAAGAGGAAAACGAGATCGAGAACGACATTTACTCGGAGAAAATTCAGCCGGCCATGCGCAAGTATCTGACGCAGTTGCGCAAAGACAGCTACATGGTGATCAATTCGGGCTATGCGGATTCGGGCTCGGCGGGCGAGAACACCGTGATTCAGGAAGTGCCTTACGGAACCGAGGCGGGCAAGGACAAGAAGAAAAAGAAGACGCCGGTGCCGGGCATTGACGATCAAGGAGACGGAAATCCGTGAAAACCGGCTACGTCGCGGAACTGCAAGACGGGCAGGCTGTAGCTTCGTTTTTTCTGGTTCGCGCGAAGGAGGTCCGGACTTCCGCGAACACGGGAAAATCGTGGCTGCATCTTTCTCTTGGGGACCGCACGGGGACGATTGCCGCGAAAATGTGGGACAACTTCGCGGAATTGGCGCAGACGTTCGAGTGCGAAGATATTGTTCGCGTGCGCGGGCGCGTGAAACTGTATCGCGGCGAGAGGGAACTGAACATCGAGCAGATTCTGCGCGCCGTGGAAACGGATTATGTGCTGGACGATTTTCTGCCGCACACGAAGTGCGATGTTCAGAAATTGTATGCGCAGTTGCGAGATGAGGTTCTCAGTATCAAGAATTCGTGGCTGCAACGCCTGCTCCTTTCATTTGTAGATGACGCCGACATCGCCGCGAAATTGAAACGCGCGCCGGCGGCGATGGGCATGCATCACGCGTATCTTGGCGGATTGCTCGAACATGTGGTGAGTTTGTGCGGGCTGGCGAACGATGCGGCGCGGCATTATCCCGAGGTGGATCGCGATTTGCTGCTCACAGGAGTTGTCCTGCACGACATTGGCAAAACGGAAGAGCTTTCCTACAAGCGCGCGATTGCCTACACCACAGAAGGCCAGTTGCTCGGCCATATTGTGATTGGGATGGGAATGACGAGAGAGAGAATCAGCCGGATTCCGGAGTTTCCGCGTTCGCTGGCCGTGCTGGTCGAACATTTGATTGTGAGCCATCATGGAACGCTGGAATTCGGCTCGCCGAAAGTGCCTGTGGTGCGCGAGGCCGTGCTGCTCAATCATTTGGACGATTTGGATTCCAAAATGGCAGCCATACGCGAGACGCTCAATGGCGTGCCGACACAAGAGCTGTGGACGGAACGGAACGCGGCATTGCGGCGCACTTTGCTGAATAGCGCTGCTTATTTGAACGGCAGCGAGCCCGCCGCAGCGCGCTCGGCGGTTCCAGCAGCGGCCGCGCCAACGGGTGGGACGGGCGGCCTTTTTGGAAACGCGAGCGCATCCAGCCAAAAGCCAGGCATGGCATCAGGTACAAATACAAACCGGCCGAAGGATACGCGATGAATGTGACGGCACAAACGAACGGAAGCAACGGAGCGAGGAAACGGAAGATTCTCGAACTGGCTCCGCTTGAGCTGGACTGCATGACCGCGCTGTGGCGGCTCCAGGAGGGCACAGTTCGCGATATTCGCGACGCGCTTTCCGAGCGGCGCCCGCGCGCGTACACGACGATTATGACCATCATGGACCGTCTCGCGCGCAAGCAAATCGTTTCACGGCATCGCTCCGGGCGCGCCTGGCGTTATCAGGCGAAGTTGAGCAGCCAGGAAGCGCGCGCGCATGCTATCGCGCAAGTTGTCGAGAGTTTTTTTGGCGGCTCGACCGAAGAGCTTTTCAGGCACCTCTCCAAGAATTTCCCTTCGCTCTCCACTGAAAGCGTTCACTAGAAGGCCATGTTTCCCGCTGAATTGAAGATTCGCGATCTTTCGCTGCGTCCCGCCACTTTGCTCGCACCAATGGCCGGTGTTACGGATACGGTGTTTCGGCGTGTGATTCGCGGGCTCGGCGGATGCGGGCTGATCATGACCGAATTCACCAGCGCGGAGGGCGTGACCCGAAGCGCGGCGAAGACGCTGCGGTATTTGTATTTCGACGAGGACGAGCATCCCATCGCCGCGCAGCTTTTTGGCGCGAATGCGGAGGTAATGGCTTCGGCGGCAGCGCTCGTTGAGGATTTGGGATTCGACCAGGTGGACATCAACCTTGGCTGCCCGGCGAAAAAAGTGGTGAAGTGCGGCGGCTCGGGGCTGCTGCGCGATTTGAAACTGCTTGAGACGGTGCTGCGAGCGGTTCGTGCGGCGGTGAAAATTCCGCTGACCATCAAAATGCGCTCCGGTTGGGACGATAGCAACATCGTTGCCGTGGAAGTGGCGCGTATGGCAGAGGCAATCGGCATTGAAGGAGTTGCGGTGCATCCGCGGACGCGCGTGCAAGGTTATTCAGGGCAGGCGGATTGGAATGTGATTGCTCGCGTGAAAAAGTCGGTCGCGATTCCGGTGATTGGGAATGGCGACATTCGCACGCCGGAAGATGCCGAGCGCATGGTGAAAGAAACCGGTTGCGATGCGGTGATGATTGGACGCACAGCGGCGACGAATCCGTGGATCTTCCGGCAGATGGAGCAGTATTTCGCGAAGGGCCGATATGATGCGCCGAGCGAGACGGATCGTTATCAGTTGCTCTCCGGCTATTTTCGCAGCCTCATTGCCGCTGAGTTACCGGACGCCATCGGAAAAATGAAGCAGTTTGCGTGCTGGTTCACGCACGGTGTGCGCAATGGCGGCGAGCTGCGGCATCAGGTGCATTCTTCGCGGACGCCTCAGGAAGTGCTGCAACGTGTGGAGGACTTCTTCTCGGATGTTGCCGGCGCGCGGAATTGAGGCGCGCTAAGAGTTGCGTTCTGCCAGAAGCCGCTTGTAAGCCTCGCGTTTGGTCAGCTTGAATTCCTTGGCCGCTTGTTTCAGTGCGGCTTTGCGATCCAATCTTTGCTCGTCTGAAATTTGCGCGACGCGTTCGGCGAATGACATTGAGGCTCGCGCGGGCTGCTCAACTTCCGAGTGCTGGCGTGCTGTGGCGTTTTCATCCGGCGGCGCGATGATAAGAGTGATTTCGCCGCGAGGAGATTTTTCGCGAAAGCGTTCGAGCAATTCGCTCAGTCGGCCGCGGGCGAATTCCTCGTGGATTTTTGTGAGTTCGCGCGCGACAGTTGCTTCGCGGTCGCCGAGAGTTTCAAGCGCATCCTGCAAACACGCTGCGAGTCGGTGCGGTGCTTCGTAGAGAACTAAAGTGCGCTTTTCCGCTGCCAGTTCCCGCAGTTTGCGGCGGCGCTCGCCTGTGCGCGCTGGCAAAAATCCGGCAAACGTGAATTCATCCGAAGGCAATCCGCACGCCACCAGTGCCGCGACAATCGCCGATGGACCGGGAATGGGAATCACCGGAATCTTGTGCCGCAGGCAGAGTGAAACCAGCCGATGCCCGGGATCGGAAATCACCGGCGTGCCCGCATCGCTGACCAGCGCGATGCGCGCTCCTTCTTCCATACGCATCACCAATTCCGGCGCGCGGGTCATTTCATTGTGTTCGTGATAACTTTCGAGCGGTTTGCGAATTTCGAAATGCGAGAGGAGCTTCAGCGTTTGGCGCGTGTCTTCGCAGGCGATAACGTCGGCCTCTTTCAGAATGCGCAGCGCGCGCAGGCTCATATCTTCGAGATTGCCGATAGGGGTTGCGACGAGATAAAGGCATCCGACGCCGGATTCGTTTGGTTCTCGCAGAGACATGGGAAGCGGCACGTGAGCGCTGACGCGCCAGTCTAACACCATAGACGAATGCGAATGAAACGCGCCGAGTCGCGTTCAATCAATGCATGGTAAAATCATCGATTACGTGAAACGCGAGGACTCATAACGTGCCACTTTACGAATACAAATGCACGAAGTGCGGCAATAAATTCGAAAAAATCGAAAGTCTGTCCGCATCGGAAATTAAGAAATGCCCCAAATGCGGCGCGAGATCCGAGCGGATGATAAATGCGCCGGCGATTCAGTTCAAAGGAACCGGCTGGTACGTGACGGATTATGCGGGCAAAAATTCCGGCGCAACAGCCAAGGAAGGCGGCGATTCGGGCGAGTCCGCCGCGAAATCGAATGACAAACCATCGGAGAAGCCGGCTGCAAAAGAATCCGCAAAAACTTCCACGAAGAAATCCAAGGATAAGTAAAACTATAGTTTCAGAGATTTCAGGTAAGCGCGAAATTCGTCTCCAAATTCAGGATTTTTTGCGGCAAATTCCACAGTGGCTTTGAGGAATCCGAGCTTGTCGCCCGCATCGTAAGTTTTGCCTTCCGTTGTGAGCGCCCAGAGACCATGTTCTCGCGCGAGCATGCGCAAGCCGTCGGTGAGCTGAATTTCCCCGCCGCGGCCCGGCTCCGTGCGCTCGAGGCAATCGAAAATTTCCGGCGGCAAAACGTAGCGCCCGATGACGCTGAGATTGGAGGGCGCTTTGTCCGCTTCGGGTTTCTCGACGAGATTCGTCACCTGCCGCAAACGCTCGCCCCATTTAGGCTGATCGGCGGGCCGGGCTTCGATGATTCCATACAAATGGACTAATTCGCGGGGCACGGCTTCGACGGCGATGGCGCCGATTCCCGTCGCTTCGTAGACGTCGCAGAGAGCGCGCGTGACCGGCTGCGGGCCGTCGCAAATCACGTCGCCGAGCAGCACGGCAAATGGTTCATCGCCGACGAGTTCACGCGCGACCGAAACAGCGTGTCCGAGGCCCAGCGGCTCGCGCTGGCGAATATAGCTGAAGTGGATCTTCGAGCCGATATCGCGGACCAGGTCCGCGCGGCGGGTGTCGCCCTTTTCGCGGAGGAAACGTTCGAGTTCCGGCGACTGGTCGAAATGGTCTTCGATGGCGTTTTTGCCGCGCCCGGTGACGACGATGATGTTTTCGATTCCCGAGGCCGCGCATTCTTCCACGGAATACTGAATCAGCGGCTTATCCACCACGGGCAGCATTTCCTTCGGCTGCGCTTTGGTGGCCGGCAAGAAGCGGGTGCCGAGTCCGGCGGCCGGGAAGACAGCTTTGCGAACGCGTTTTGGTCTATCAGTCATTGTGCAGTCATCGGTCGGTCATGGCGCTCTCGAAATTTGTGAACGGCCAAATTACGTGGCGCGGAAGCGATTGTCAATCGAGCTCGCCGCAGACCGTATGCTAAGATGTTTCCAACGGCGCAGAGGGAACAACGAATGACAACCCGCATACTCGGAATCGAATCATCATGCGACGAAACCGCCGCCGCGGTAGTTGCGGATGGCGTGAAAATCCTCTCCAGCGTCGTCGCATCGCAAATTGACGTTCACAGGAAATACGGCGGCGTGGTGCCGGAATTGGCTTCGCGCGAACATCTGCGGCAGATTGTGCCGGTAGTGCGCGAGGCAGTGCTGCAGGCAAATCTTGGTTTGCAGGATATTGATGCGATTGGCGTCACGCAAGGGCCGGGGCTTGTGGGCTCGTTGCTCGTTGGATTGACATACGGAAAAGTACTGGCGCAGGCGCTCGATAAGCCGCTGATCGCGGTCAATCACCTTGAAGGGCACGTCCATGCAGTTTTCCTCGAAGCGCATGCCGCGGGACGCGCGCCGAAATTGCCGGCCATGTGCTTAATTGTTTCCGGCGGGCACACGCTGTTGTATCGCGTCGAATCACCGAGCGGAGAAGGCGCGGAAAATGGCGAGCGGCGCTTCATTTATACGTGTATCGGCGGCACGCGCGATGATGCTGCCGGCGAAGCGTACGACAAAGTTGCGAAAATGCTGGCGCTCGGTTATCCGGGAGGGCCGGTCATTGATAAGCTCGCGCCGCAAGGCAATCCGAATGCGATTCGTTTTGGCGCGACCAAGATGCGCGGCAATCCTTATGATTTCAGCTATAGCGGAATCAAGACCGCCGTTCTGTATCACCTCCGGGCCCATGCGGAGTTGCAGCCGGAGATTGCGGCGCGCGAGGCGGCTCTCGCGAATGGGCAGCGTGGCGCGGAAGCTCTGCGTGTGCTTTCGAGTCAAGCGACGCTCGATCTCATCACCAGTTTCCAGCATTCCGTGGTCGAAGATTTGCTCAAGCGCACGCTTGGCGCCGCTGAACAGTTTGCGTCCAAATCAGTATTGGTTTCAGGAGGCGTGGCCGCAAACAGCCAATTGCGCCGGCGATTCGAAGAGGAAGGTGGGAAGCGCGGATTCGAGATGTTTTTCCCCAGCCGTCCGCTTTCTACCGACAATGCCGCGATGATCGCGGCGGCGGCGTTTGGCAAATTTGCCGGTGGCGAACGGGCGAATGCAAGCCTCAACGCCGCGCCGAATTTTCCTCTGGGTGTAACGCCGGCAAGCCGTTCGGCGGAGATGGCTTCCGTTCAAGAAGCCGGGCAATCGAAAAGGTAAGTCACGCCGTCAAGAGCAACGCAGTAGAGCGTCCGCCCGTCGCTGCTCCACTTGATATCACCAATTCCTTCTGCATGGCATTCGTCAATCACTTCGTTGCGTTGCAGGTCCGCGATGAAAATCCGGCCGGCAGCGGAGCTTTTCAGCCACGAATTGTAAAAGGCGCAGAGCGGGAGCGAAGGATGGCACTGGCATAATTCCGCGGCGAACGGCAGGGAATTCATCTGGCCGTTTGCGGTGTCCAGCGAATACGCCTGGCCTGAGGCGCAGAAAATCAGCGTGCGCCGGTCGTTTCGCCAGGAGAGTTGCGTAACTTGGCCATTGGTCTCGAATCGCTCGACAATCTCCAGTGTGGGCACGCGAACGAGGAGCAGCGAATCGTCGGACCAATCGCCATCATGTTCGAGCGCGAGGGCGAGAGTTTTTTCGTCTTGTTGGAACGCCACCGCGCCGAAGCCGAAGAAACTGCTTCCTTCGGAATCATCCTCGCTGGCTAGCTGGGCAGTTGCCGAAGCGCGATCCATTTCGCAGAGCGGCTCGAAGGCTTGCGGTGAATCGCCAGCCATCCACAAAGTGAGCTTGGCATTTTCCGAGCCGTCCGATGAGGCAACAAAATACTTCCCGCTCTCCGACCAGCACAGATGCGCTGGATAGACGCGAAACGCGCCGAATCGTCCAGTGAACTCACCGGTGCTCGCATCAAAAAGATGCAATTCCGGATGCCAGGTGCCCGATGCGGCGGCAAGCAACTCGCCCTTTGGACTCCAAGCGAACGCAGCGGGGAAATCGGGCCGCGCCACAAAGGGCTCATCGGGAATGGTGATTGATTTTGTCTCGCCGCTGAGCTCCGCGTCGCTGACTTCCACGCGCTGGCTCAATTCACGTGAGGCGGGAGAATATGCGGCGATATGTCCTCCGTTTGATACCGCCAAATGCGTGCGCGGTTCTGGGAAGGCCTGCTTGACACTCCAGCGCGAAGTCTGAGGCAGCTCGCGAATCCCGCGCAGCACCAACGGCGAAGACAAAACCGTGATGCCGCGATTTCGCAGAGAGACGATTTCCTGCGAAGGCCGTTTCGTCCGTGTAGCCATCAGTGAACGCGCTCCGCGGCGGGAACTTGCAGGCGCTCTTTGCAGTCGGCGATTCGCTGCTTTACTTTCAGGGCCATTTCGGCGATGGCATCGCGATTCTGCTCGTGTGCGTCGTCCACTTGGATTTTCAGCAGGTACAAATCGGAGTTCGCCAGCGCGCGCATTTCCGCTTCGATCTCTGCAAGACGGTTTTTCATCAAGCTGATCTTGCGGATGACACGCACCAGGTCCGCGCCGGTGCCATCTCCGGAAATGGCCTCAGGGCTGGCTTCATACGTGTCCAGAATCTTTGCGATGCGCATCTCGTCGTTTTCCTGGTAAGCGCGGTTCACCTCGGCCATAAGCTCCTGACGACACGCGCGATCTTTCGGATCCGCCGTCAAATCCGGGTGAATGCGCTTCGCGGCATCGCGATAAGCGCTCTTCAATTTGGGAGACGGGCAGAAATTCTTCGGAGAGTTTTCTTTTTTCTCTTTGAACGCGGCGCGAGATTCATTGGCCCTTGCGCGAGCTTCCTTTGCGGCGCGCTGCAACCGCTCATTCGCCGGTTCTTCGGCAGCGAGGCGCTCGGCCATTTGGGCGCGCAGTTCGTCGAGTTCTGCATAGGGCGCGCCGACCAAATTCAAATAGCGGTTTTCGAGCGAACGGAGTTCCGCGAGCAACGTTGCCAGCCGAAGCTCGCATTCGGCAAGCTCTGCCTCGACGCGCTCGGCTTCCTGCCGCTTGCGCGCGAGTTCGCGCTCCTCGGGCTTTGTGCTTCGCGTCTGTTTGTTCGCCATGGGACCGCCCATATCCGCGCAAGTTGATAGACGCGGCTCGCCTGGGCCGGCAGGGAATAACCAAACTAGTATGCACAACAATTCGGCGGGCGAACTGCGCGACTCGCGTGCCGTTTCCAGAACAAAACGAGGAAATCGTGTAGGACTTTGGTACTACGAGGCGTCATGAATCTGTCGCGTTTTGGCGGGCTGGTGCGGCACGAGTTGTGAAGTTCGCTGAACCCTTTTGCCGCCGCGTCAATTTCTATACAATCACCCATTTCATGCGGACTCCTCGATGCGAATTGCGGTAGACACGGGCGGCACGTTCACGGACTGCGTTTTCGCGCGCGAAGGCGAACTGTGCATCTTGAAAATCCCGTCCACGCCTGAAAATCCGGCGCGCGCCATTGGCGAAGCTGTGCGGAAAGTTTTGGATGAGTCCGCCGCAGCCCCACCCGGGCGACTCGAACTGACCTGTGGCACAACCGTCGGTACAAATGCTCTCCTGCAGCGTCGCGGAGGGCGCGTGGCGCTCGTTACCACAGCGGGATTTGAAGATGTCCTGGAGATTGGCCGGCAGGCGCGTCCGCATCTCTACGATTTTTTCGGCGGCCGGCCAGAGCCGCTGGTCCCGCGCGAGCGCCGTTTTGGGTTGAAAGAGCGGCTGGGCTCCGATGGCGAAGTTTTGCTTCGACTGAACGACGCGGAGTTGCGACGCGTGATTCGTCTCGTCACAAAGTCTCGCCCCGATGCAGTCGCGGTGTGCCTTTTATTCTCGTTCGCGAATGCGGCGCACGAAAAGCAAATTACGGCGAAATTGCGCGCAGCAGGGTTCCAAGTGTCCGCATCGCATGAAGTGCATCCGGAATTTCGCGAATATGAGCGTACCGCCACGACGGTGGTGAATGCATGTCTGTTGCCGGTGATGAGCCGTTATCTCGAAGAAGTTGAACGGCTCGCACGCGAAAGCGCGAGGTCGAACAGAACCGGCAATGCGCCTCGCGTGCGCGTGATGCAGTCGAACGGCGGCATTATTTCATCAGCGACCGCCGCGCATGAGCCGGTGCGCACGATTCTGTCCGGGCCGGCGGGCGGCATTCTCGGAGCGCAATACGTTGCTGAACTTGCCGGTTTTTCACGCGTGATTACGTTCGACATGGGCGGCACATCCACAGACGTGGCGCTGCTGGACGGAGATTTGCGCACGACCACGGAATCGGAAATCGCCGGCTTGCCTGTTTCTGTGCCGATACTCGACATTCATACGGTTGGGGCAGGCGGCGGGTCGCTTGCGCGATTTGACAGTGGCGGAGCGTTGCGCGTTGGGCCTGAGAGCGCCGGCGCCGATCCCGGACCGGTTTGCTACGGACGCGGGACGCGTCCCACAGTCACCGATGCGCATCTTGCGCTTGGCCGAATCGGCACGGACGGGCTGCTTGGCGGCGTTTTTCAGCTCGATGCGGCGCGCGCGCGCGAATGGCTTGGTCGCACACGCGGCTCGATGAAAACAATCGAGCAGTTCGCGCAGGGCATTCTCGATGTTGTCGAGACGAATATGGAGAAGGCCATTCGCGTCATTTCCGTCGAACGCGGCTACGATCCTCGCGATTACACACTGATCGCTTTCGGCGGCGCGGGCGGACTTCACGCGTGCGCGCTTGCTGCGGCTCTGGAAATTCCTCGCGCGCTCGTTCCCAGATTTCCCGGCGGACTTTCCGCGCTGGGAATTCTTCGCGCCGATGTCGTGAAGGATTTCTCGAGGACTGTTCTTTTGCCGGTTGAATCATTGCAGTCCGCCAGCCATGTTTTGAAGCGTGAATTCCGCGCGATAGACGCGCGCGCTCTCGACGATCTGCGCGATGAGGGCTTTTCTGGCTCACAAATTAAAATCGAGCATCTTCTGGACATGCGCTACATCGGCCAGGCTTACGAATTAACGGTTCCGGCGAGCGGGAAGTTTTCCGCCGCCTTTCATCAAGCGCACGCGAAGCGCTATGGATATTCGGATGCGACTCGCCCCGTCGAGATCGTCAACGTTCGCGCGCGAGCCATCGGTATAACGCCGAAACCAACTCTCCCGAAAATTGAACGGCGCACCGCAAATGCCCGTGCAGCGCTTGTTGGTAATCGCAAGGTTTATTTCGGCGGACGACTGCTGGCAACGCGGATATATGATCGCGCGCGTCTGCGTGCGGGAAATCGCCTTCAGGGACCGGCCATCATCACGGAATACAGCGCGACGACGGTGCTGCTGCCGGGCTGGAGAGCGCGCGTGGACGCCTATGGAAATCTGATGCTGGAGCCGGCGCGATGAGATTCGACCCCGTGCGGCTCGAAATATTCAAGAATGTTTTCCATTCTATTGCCGAAGAAATGGGCGGAGTTCTGCGCCGCTCCGCCTTTTCGCCGAATATCAAAGAGCGCCGCGACTATTCCTGCGCGGTTTTCAATGGGGCGGGAGAAGTGCTGGCCATGGGCGATCACATGCCGGTGCATCTTGGGTCAATGCCTGCGTCCGTGGATGCCGCCATACGCGCAATTGCTTTGTGTCCCGGGGACATCGCGCTTCTGAATGATCCGTATGCCGGCGGAACGCACTTACCCGATCTGACGATGGTCATGCCCGTCTACCTTGCCGGCGAACGAAAGCCGATGTTCTACGTCGCCAATCGGGCGCATCATGCGGACGTTGGCGGCGCGCAGGCCGGCTCGATGAGCCTCTCGCGAGAGATTTTCGAAGAGGGCATTCGCATCCCGCCGATAAAAATTCTGGAGAATGGCCGCGTCGTTCGCGACGCGCTGCAGTTGATTCTGGCGAACGTCCGAACTCCGAATGAGCGCGAAGGCGACCTCACCGCGCAGATTGCCGCCTGTCGCGTGGGCGAACGCCGCCTGTTGGAGGTTGTTCGCAAGTACGGCCGCCGCGAGACGAACACGTACGGCCGTCATCTGTTGGAATACTCCGCGAAAATGACGCGCGCCGCGCTGCGCCAAATTCCCGACGGCATTTATCGCGCGGAAGATTTTATGGACAATGATGGCATCAGCGATGAACCCGTGGCCATTCGCGTTTCGATTCGCATTCGCGGCGATCGCGCCGAGGTGAATTTTACCGGCTCCTCTCCAGAATGTGCCGGCAGCATCAATGCGGTGAAGGCCATTGCCGATTCCGCGGTGTTCTATGTTTTTCGCTGTCTGCTCGATGATCAGGTACCGGCCACTTCCGGCCTGCTGCGTCCGATTCGCATCACCGCGCCGGAGGGAACTATCGTCAACGCGCGCTTGCCGTGCGCGGTTGCCGGCGGAAACGTGGAAGCGTCGCAGCGAATCGTGGATACGCTGCTACGCGCCTTGGCAAAGGCCGTCCCATCGAGAATTCCCGCGGCAAGTCAGGGGACGATGAACAATTTGACCTTTGGAGGCCGCGATACTCGCCGCGGGCGAAATGGCGTGCCGTTTGCGTACTACGAAACGATCGCTGGCGGTATGGGCGCGCGTCCAGACCGCGATGGCGAAAGCGGCATTCACACGCACATGACCAATTCATTGAATACGCCAGTGGAGGTTTTCGAACACGTTTATCCAGCTCGCGTGCGGCGCTACGGCATTCGCCGTGGTTCAGGAGGCGCGGGGAAGTATCGCGGTGGCGAGGGCATCGTCCGCGAAATAGAGCTTCTTGTACCCATGCAGGTAGGAATGCTTTCGGACCGGAGAAAGTTCGGTCCGTACGGGCTTGCGGGCGGCGATGCGGGGAAGAAGGGAAAGAATGAAGTGGTTACAGGGTCGCGCTCAAAAACTGTTCCGGCCAAAGGCTCTTTCTATGCGCTTGCCGGCACGATTGTCCGCATCGAATCCCCCGGAGGCGGCGGCTGGGGCAAACCTCACAGGGCGAAACGAAAATAGGAAGACTGAAACGTTCGTTTCAATCAGAAATTTAGGAATGCGGGATGCAACACTTCTAATGGATGATTGTCTGACCTGATCCTTGCCGAACAAACTCGAGAAACTTGAATTCAGTTCTCGAATGTCTCCGTCATCTCAGGCATGTGCAGCCGCGCCTTGGCCAGAGCACGAACGAGATTGCTTTCCATTGTTTGCTCGCTCGTGTTCCGCACAGTAGCAAGTTCGCTCACGAGCAAATGCTTTGCCCGCTCGAGCATCTTCTTCTCGCGGAACGACAGAGGCTTTGTGCGGCTCAGCGAGACCAGCCCTTTGAGAACGGCGGCGACTTCCATCAATGAGCCAGTACGCATGCGCTCCGAATTTTCTTTGAAGCGATGCTTCCAGTCATGATGCGAAGCTGACTTGCCTTTTTCGAGATAGCTGATTACGTCGACAGCTTCTGTCGAACGAATCACGGGACGCAAGCCAACGCTGCCGGCGTTTGTTTGCGGGACCATCACCTTCAATCCACTGGACACGATCTTGAGCATGTAATAACGTTCGGAGCGGCCGTTGAGGTAACCGTAGCTGATTTGTTCGATGACGCCTACACCGTGGTTCGGATAAACAACCTTCTCTCCCAGTTTAAAGTCCATACCGGATGTACCCTCCCCAGAGACTACATTAAAAATAGTAGGCCTCGTGTAGGTGCAACGTCAAGGATTTCTAAGCAGAATTCAGCAGATTTTTTAGCGCTCCGGCGTGCCGATTGCCAGTCAACTTGGCGTATAATTGAGATTTATGCTCCTGCTTGCGGTGGATACCGCTGCTCCGACGGGTAGCCTCGCAGTCATGCGTGATGCGGAGCTGCTGGGCGAGATTTCCACAGCGTCTGACGAAGCTTATTCAAGCCGTTTGTTTCGGCAGCTCCAATTTCTTTTACGCGAATTGCAAATCGAGACGAAAGACTTCGACGTGTTTGCGGTCGTTGCAGGTCCGGGTTCGTTCACGGGTTTGCGCGTCGGGCTTACGGCCGTGAAAGCGTGGGCCGAAGTCTTTTCGAAGCCGATTGTGGCTGTGAGCGGGCTTGAAGCTGTCGCAGCGCAAGCTCATGTGCCTAACGATAAAGCTATGATTGTGCCGGTGCTGGATGCGCGTCGCGGGCAGATCTTTGCAGGAATGTATCGCCGAGGGGATTCGGGGTTAACGCGAGCGGAAGACGAGCGAGTTTGCACCGCCGGTGAGCTTCTGCTCCAGCTTGGCCGGCACCAGAGCGCCGAATTTATTTTTGTCTCGCCTAATGCCGCGATTCTCGATCAGCTCGCGGCGAAAATTAGGGCGAGTGAGAAATCGCACTTCGCGCCATGCAAATTCCAATCCGCTTCCGCCGTGCTCGCGCCAGTAATCGCCCGTTTAGCGATGGCGCGTGCTGCGCGCGGCGAATTCACCGATGCTCTGCGTCTTGACGCCAATTACATTCGCCGCTCGGACGCGGAACTCTTGTGGAAAGCGCGATGAACGGCATTACGATTCGACCGATTCAGCCGCCCGACATTTCTGCGATTCTGGAAATTCAGTCTAGCAGCAAAGAGGCAGCCCAGTGGTCACGGGGTGTGTACGAAAAACTGCTTGGTGCGCTGGCCTCTGAACGCGCGTGGGTTTTTGAGGGCGATGGCACTGTCATTGGCTTCATTGTGACTAGGCAAGCCGCAAATGAACTCGAAATTCTGAACCTCGCCGTGGGCGAAGCTGCACGCCGTCAGGGCATCGGAACAGCCTTGCTGCAACACGTTTTCAGCCATGCCAACGCGCACAGCGTTCACAAGGTCTTCCTCGAAGTCCGCGCCTCGAATTCCGCCGCGCAGAGCTTTTATGAGGTTCACGGTTTCACAATCGCCGGCCGTCGTCCGAGCTACTACACAAGTCCCGTTGAAGACGCTCTGCTGCTCACCCGTTCCTTCTCGGAACTGTCGGGTAAAATAAATTGCAATCCCGTCTTGGCCTCGCGCCCGAAACTGTGATAGCTTCTGCGCATGTGATACTCATTCCAAAGGAGGCGCGGATGCCTTTGACGGCTCAGGAAATTCCCGGGGACCTGATGTCGAATGAAGAGTTTCGCAGGCTGGCCCAGCAACATTCGCAATACGAAGAGCAACTCCAGCAACTGACCCGGCAAAACTACCTCAGTTCCGAAGATATTCTCCTCGAAGGGCAACTCAAGAAAATGAAGTTGCGCCTGAAAGACCAGATGCAGCAGTTGATTGCGCATCGCCGGCGCGAGCAGTCGCACGGCTAAGCCGCTCCGCGGGTGACTCAGTTCTATCGTACAATAGCGGTGTCCCCATTTTTCTGAGGTGCGCTGCTTCCCGATGGTGAAAGACGGTTACAAATTCGCGCTTCCGCCGCTGATTCTCGGCATTGTGCTGATGGTTTTTCGATTTTGGTGGGGCGCTGTTTTCCTCGCGTTAGGCTTGTTCGTGTTCTATTTCTTTCGCGATCCGGAGCGCCGCGTTCCAGCCGATCCGGACGCGGTTGTTTCTCCGGGCGATGGCCGCGTAGTGGAAATCGTGGATGAGTCTTCGGGTTCGCGCGCCGGCAAGCGCATCAGCATTTTTCTTTCGATTTTCGATGTGCACGTCAACCGTGCTCCCGTCGCAGGACGCGTCCAAAAAATCGAGTACTGCCCGGGCGATTTTTTGTGCGCCTGGAAGGAGAAAGCCTCCGCCAGCAACGAGCAGAATCTCATCTCCATCGGCACTCCCGCAGGCGAAATGCATTTCAAGCAGATCGCCGGCTGGGTTGCGCGACGTATTTTGTGCTGGACGAAAATCGGGGATGAAGTCAAACTCGGCGATCGGATCGGCATGATACGCTTCGGTTCGCGCGTGGACGTATGGCTTCCGATGGAGGCGGAAATTCTCGTTCAGCGCGGCCAGCACGTCGCTGGAGGAGCCACACAAATCGCACGATGGCGCTACACGAATCAGAACCGGTAAATTTCGAGGAGGATGACGAGTCCGCCTCGACCCCCGCGCGCAAGGCTCTTCGCCGCGGTGTCTACGTTCTGCCCAGCTTTTTCACCGTGCTGAATCTTCTCTGCGGTTACTACGCCATCCTCGAAACATTTCGCGGCGGCGCAGGCGACATGGACAATGCCGCGAAAGCCATCGGCGCTGCTATTGTTTTCGACGCGCTGGACGGCCGTATCGCGCGAATAACGCACACCAACTCGGAATTCGGCAAGCAATTCGATTCGCTCGCCGACGTGGTCAGTTTCGGCATCGCTCCGGCATTTCTGGCTTTCGGATGGGGCGTTAAGGGCGTAATGCTCGATGGCCAGTCATGGGCGGCGGTTCACGTCGTGCAATTGGGATGGGTTTGCAGTTTCGCGTTTGTGATTTTCTGCGCATGGCGCCTCGCGCGTTTCAACATCGGAATGGCCGGAGGCAAGCGATACTTCGTCGGACTGCCCACGCCCGCTGCTGCCGGCGGAATCGCCGCGGTGGTTCATGCCATGTGGAATCCCATCGAAGATTGGCGCAAATCGCTCGTCTGGGTGCTGTTAGTGCTGCTTCTTGGATTTCTAATGGCCAGCAAAGTTCGTTACTATAATTTTAAGGGAGTGAACTGGGGACGCAAGCGCACTTCGCTCGCAGTTGTGGCCATGGCGCTCATTGTCGCGGCGATTTTCCGCTACTCGGAAGCAACCTTGCTGGCCATCGCGACCGTCTACGTTCTCCACGGAATTGTTTTGGAAGTTCTGCGCAAATTCCGCCATAGAGTCTCGCATCCGGCATAACATGTCCCGCGAAAATCCCAATCCTCGCATCGCCATTGTCGGCGCCTCCTCGTTGCGCGGAAAAGAATTGAAGCAGTTGCTCGAAGACGGCAGCTTCGCCGCAAGCGAACTGATTCTTCTCGATACGACCGTTCCCGCTGGAACTCTCACCGAAGCCGGCGGCGAACCGGCATTCTTCAAACCGATGGAGCCGGAGAGTTTTTCCGGCGCGCGATTTGTTTTTTTTGCAGGCTCTCCGCAAGAAGCGTCCAGCAACTGGCAGATCGCTTCTCAATCCGGCGCAGAAATAATTGACATGACGGGAGTTCTCGAATCTGTCGGCGCCGCTCCGTGGATTCCTGATCTGGATACGCTCCTCGCGCCGCCGGAATCCACCTCCCACCGTCCGCACAAAGCGGGAATTTATTCGTCGCCGACCCCTGCGGTTTTAATTGCTTGCCGGTTGGCGGCGGCTCTGTCAAAACTCGCGCCGGCGCGGCTGGCTCTCCTATTTTTTCCGCCCGCGTCGGAGCACGAGCAGGCCGGTGTGGACGAGCTCGAGAAACAAACTGCCGACTTGCTTCTCCTTCGGCCCATTGCACAGCCGGTTTTCGACGCGCAGGTAGCTTTCAACCTGTTAGCGGGATATGGAAGCGCCAGCCATCCCGGAATTGGTGAAATGCGGGCCGACATTTCCCGCCGCGTCGCGGAATACCTCGGCGATCGAGTTCCAGCGCCGGCTTTGCAGTTGATTCAAGCGCCCGTCTTTTACGGCTACGCGTTTGCCGCCTATGCGGATTTTCCTTCGCGCGCTGAACTCGATGCGATAGATTCCGCCTTGGCATCTACCGGAATGCACTTGACTGAAAAAAGCGAAGCAAAGCCGTCGAACGTGAGTATCGCCGGAGAAGCCAAGATTCATATTGCACACGCTGAGCGCGACCCAGCCGTAAATTCCGGCGTGTGGCTTTGGGGCGCTGCGGATAATCTGCGGCTTTCCGCCTCGAACGCATTACGCATCGCGGAGGAACTGCTTGCGCTCAAGGTCTAGCCGCCCGAGTGCCGCCAGCATGCTCACTGCGGCAGCGCTGTGCGTGTGTTTGATGACCGGATGCGGCTACCACGTTGTCGGCCGGAACTCCGCGCTTCCATCCTCCTGGCATACCCTCGCCATTCCGATTTTTGTGAATCGCACGCCAACCTATCGCATCGAGCAAACTGTGACCAATGCCGTCATTCACGAATTCCTGACGCGCACGAAATATCGAATCGTCCCGCGCGCCGAAGGAGCCGACGCCGTTCTTCGCGGCGAAATCACCGACATTCAGGCCGTGCCTCTGCTCTTTGACGCAAGCTCGGGACACGTGAACACCATGCTCGTCACCGTAAAATTGAAAGTCGCGCTGAACGACCAGCAATCGCAAAAAACGGTCTATCGCAATGATAATTTTGTTTTCCGCAATGAATACCAGGTGTCCAGCGACGTGAATCACTTCTTCCAGGAAGAAGGCCCGGCGATGCAGCGCATGTCTCTCGATTTTGCATCCGATCTGGTTGCTCGTTTACTTGAGGGACTCTAATGCCCGAAATGAACGTCCAAAATCTTCTCCAGCGCATCGAGAAGGGCAAGCCCATACCCGCGGTCATTCTGCTTGGCTCTGATCCGTATCTTCGCGATCAGTGCCGCAACGCCCTGATCGACCAATTCGTTCCGCAAGGCGCGCGTGAATGGGGCGTATTCAAAATTTCCGCCAGCCGCAACGGGCTCGACGAATTGCTGCAACGCGCTCAGATGCCCCCGATGCTTTCCCCTCGCCAGATTTTGGTCTTGCAGGATGCCGAAAATCTCGAACTTGGCGGCGATGAAGCCATTGAACGCGCGACCGACGCGCTCGCGGCCTACCTGAAAGACCCGGCGCCGTTTTCCACCTTACTCATCGAAGCCGAGCAGCTCGACAGACGAAAAAAACTTTTCAAAGTCCTTTCATCAGGCGCTCTCATTGTGGAACTGACCATCGGTTCTGTGGACGTCTCTGCGCTGGCGGCGCAAATGGCCCGCGAACTTGGCGCGGAAATTGATCGTGAGGCCGCTGCGGAGCTGGCTGATGCCGTCAATGGCGAGCCCGCTAAGCTTAGGCTCGAACTCGAAAAACTCGCTCTCTACGCCGCTGGACGCAAAATTACCGTTGCGGATGTGGACGCCCTTGTCGTTTCAGCGAGGAAGTATACGGTCTGGAAACTTGCGGAAGTGTTTGCCGCGCGCGACCGCCGCGCATCGTTGGAATTCCTCGATTGTCTGTTACGCGAAGGCGAGCAGCCTGCGGGAATTGTCGGGGCTCTCTCCTGGATGTATCGCAAATTGATCGAAGCTCGCGAACTGCCGCCGGGAACCAATCAATTTCAGGCCGCGCGCGATTTGGGCATGCGTCCGGACAGCGCCGCCACCGCGATCGCTCAGGCGCGCAGAATTCCGCGTGAGCAGTTGCTTGCGGGAATTTCGATTCTTGCGGAAGTGGACAGCATTCTGAAGTCGGGCGCGCCGAATCCTCGCGCCACGCTCGAAGTCGCCATGGCCCGGCTGACAGCTCCCGCAAAAACGGCGGTCGCTTAGCTCTTTTTGGCTTGGCGCGCCGAATTCAGCGCTATATTGAGGCGCGATTTGTAGCGGTTCGCGGTATTCCGGTGCAGTGAGCGGTTCTTCACCGCGCGGTCGATTTCCGAAAAAACCTGCGGGAGCAGTTCTGCGCTTTTCGCGGCGTCTGTCCCGGCCAGAGACGTGCGAAACTGCCGTATTGCTGTGCGCACGCGCGTTCGATTTGCCCGGTTCACGAGCGTACGGCGCTCTGTCTGCCTCATGTTCTTGAAAACCGATTTTGACCGCTTCTTCTTTTTTACCGGCGTGCCTTGCGGCATCCTATGGCTCCTTCGATGAGTGTTGAATCAAAAAGACTATCGGACGCTCGCCCCTTTGTCAATTTTCTCATCTCGAGTTTGCGGCCTCGGCTGCGTACTGCGCGGGCGATTGCGCTTTGATTTTGCGATGTTTGCCTTTACCATAGCGAGCAGCGTCTGCCGTGTTTTTCGTGAATTTCGTCCTTCAGCCAGTGTAAATTCATTAGTGTGAGCATTGTGACGCCTACCCTCGCTGCACGCGAAGGCCGAGTTCGCCATTGGCTGATCGCCGTTGTGTTCCTGGCGCTATCGTTAGCCTCTGCCCGGATCGCCGAAGCGCAAAACCCAAAGACTCTTCGCCCGCAGGGCTATGTCAGTGACTTCGCGCGCGTCATTTCTCCCGACACGAAACAAATCATCGAAAACATTTGCAGCGAGCTGGACAAAAAGGCCCAAGCGCAAATCGCCATTGTCACTGTGCGCTCCCTTGAAGGCGAATCCATCGAGGAATACTCCGTAAACCTAGCGACGCGCTGGGGCATCGGCCCAAAACAGAAAGATCGCGGCGTCCTGATCCTCGTCGCGCCCTCTCTGCGCAAGTACCGCGTTGAAGTCGGCTACGGCTTGGAGCAGATTCTTCCCGATGGACTGGTCGGCGATTTCGGCCGCGAGGCCGTTCCCCAGTTCAGGATTCGCAACTACAGCGGCGCGATTCTCCTGCTAACGGAACGCGTCGCCGAGGTAATCGCTAAAGATAGGCATGTGACTCTTGAATCCCTGAATCAGGAAGCGCAGACTCCGGCCGGAAGCGAAATCCCTCCTCCGCCTTTAAGCCCCGCAACGATTGCCGTTCCCGTGCTTTTGATTTTGATATTGCTATTTTTCCCGCTTCTTGGCTTATTACTGCGCAGGCGCGCCGGACGCCGGTACGGCCATAGGCATGGACTCTTCTGGGCCGCTGCTCCGTGGTTTCTCGGCGGCGGGAATTGGGGCGGCGCTTCGTGGGGCGGCGGCGGTTTCGGCGGGGGCGGTGGGTTCGGCGGTTTTGGCGGAGGCTCGTTTGGCGGCGGAGGAGCGAGCGGAAGCTGGTAGTCCTGCTTCCGTAAACATCGTTCGCTGCAAGGATTTTTAATGGAAGATCTTCTCAAAGAGCTCAGGGAACGATTGCTTCGCTCGGCGGGTGAAAACCTCCAGGCGCTCGTTCTTTATGGCTCCGCTGTCACGGGAGAATACCGCAAGCATCATTCCGACCTGAACATACTTTGCCTGCTCAAGCGCACCGGCCCTACGGACCTCGAAGCTCTTCACGAAACCTTATCCTGGTGGAAACGCAAAGGCTTCCAACTGCCATACGTATTCACGGAACAGGAACTGCGCGCCTCGGCGGATATTTTTGCCATCGAGCTTCTCGATATGAAGGCCAGTCATCGCATGATTTTCGGCGACGATTTTTTCTCGTCTCTCGAAGTTCCCACGCGCCTCCACAAACAGCAAGTCGAGCGCGAATTGCGCACCAATCTTGTCCGTCTGCGCCAGGGAATCCTGTCTATACCTCCGAAAGACCGCGTCCTCATCAGTTTAATGGACGCGTCCGTTTCCGCTTTCGTGACGCTCTTTCGCCACGCGCTCATCGCCTTTGGCGAGGAGCCGCCGCCTTCCAAACGCCAGGTCATCGAACGCGCCGCGCAAATCGTCAAAACCAGCCCCGAAGCTTTTCTCGCCGTATTGGACGTGCATCTTGGCCGAGGCAAAGCGTCCGAAATCGACGCGCAGCAAACGTTGCGCGGATACGTTGCCCTCGTCGAAGCCATGACCGACGAAGCAGACCGCCGTTTGGCTCGCGCGCAGTGAGTGAATTTCTGGCATTTCGATCCGCGGAACGCGTGAAAAGCGTGAAAGGAAGACGCGCATGAAAAAGGCGTGGATTGCGCTGCTCGTCATCGTAATTATCATTTTGATTTTCTTTGGAATGTACGTCAGTTCGCGCAATCAGATGGTCCGCAAGAACGAAGCCGTCAAATCCGACTGGGCGCAGGTTGACGTCGTTCTTGAACGCCGCGCTGATCTGATCCCGAATCTCGTCGCTACGGTGAAGGGAATTGCCGCGCAGGAAGTCACTGTGTTCACCGCCGTCGCCAATGCCCGCGCCAACCTGATGAATGCCCCAACTCCCAAAGACAAAATCGCCGCCAACCAGAAGCTCGATGGCGCTCTCGCCAAAGTCCTGGCGCTCACCGAAAATTATCCTCAGCTCCGCTCGAATGAAAGCTTCCTGCGCTTGCAGGACGAGCTTGCCGGCACCGAAAACCGCATCGCTGTCGAACGCAAGCGTTACGACGACGCCATTCAGGACTACAACACCTGCATCGCCACGTTTCCGAACAGCATGTTCGCAGGCTGGGCCGGCTTCCAGCGCAACGACGCCTATTTCGCGGCGACTCCCGCCTCCCGCGCCGTCCCGCAAGTCGAATTTCCACCAGCGAAGCCTTAGCCTGCGATGGCTTGCTCGCTATCCGCCGATAGCCTCTAACCAATTGATAATATGATATTTAATCTCGTGGCTCTTGACCGCATCGCAACTCTGAAGTAGTGTATAGGTTCACAGCAGGGTAGGATTCGTATTTCCTTCTCGATGGACGAAACCGAAAGACGCGCCCAGGATCAACCGCTCAAGCCTCTGTTTTTGGGGCGAATCCTCCGAATAGTAGCTGGCGCAATTGCCGTCGCTTTTGCGGTTCACGTGTGGAGGCCTAGCTTCGTTGACGCTCTGTTTGCTACGCTGCTTGCGCCCTTGGGAATTTCATTCATCATAGGTGGCGCTATAGCAAATCCCGGCTGCGAATCAACTGTGCTGCCAAATCTCCTTCTGCCGCAAGCAAGACGTCTGTATCATTTTTGACCCGTGTGGTCCCCCTTGGATAGGGTGGAACATTTTTTGAAGAAGAAAATATAAGATTCAGATGAGACAAACCGTCAGGATGTCGGGGGGCATCGCCGAGCTGTTCGGCGCCTACGACGAAAATCTTAAACTGCTGGAATCCAGCCTGGGCGTCACCACGCAGCTTCGTGACGACGATCTCGAAATCGAAGGCGACGCCCCGCACGTTCATCGCGCCGCAAAATTCCTTAACGAATACAATCAGCTCCTCCGCGAAGGCCGCAAGCTCGAGAGCGCGCAGGTCAAATCGATGCTTCGCATGGCCCACAACGAGCCGGAATTTTCCCTTCGCCATGCCATGGAACACGCCCACGCCAGGGCTTACGGAAAAAAGCCCATCACCGCCAAAAGCACCAATCAGCGCCTCTACATGGAAGCGCTCGAAACCCACGACATGGTTTTCGCCATCGGCCCGGGCGGCACCGGTAAAACTTATCTCGCCGTGGCTATGGCTGTTTCTGCGCTCCTGAGCAAGCAGGTCAATCGAATCATTTTGGTGCGCCCGGCGGTCGAAGCCGGCGAGCGCCTCGGTTTTCTTCCCGGCACGTTGCAGGAAAAAGTGGATCCCTACATGCGTCCGCTCTACGACGCGCTCCACGATATGCTTGAGGCCGACAAGCTCGAGCGTTTCCTCGAGAAGGACATCATCGAAGTCGCGCCTCTCGCCTTCATGCGCGGACGCACGCTCAACGATTCCTTCGTCATCCTCGATGAAGCGCAAAACACCACCAGCGAGCAGATGAAAATGTTTCTCACGCGACTGGGCTTCAATTCCAAGGCGGTCATCACCGGCGACGTCACCCAGATCGACTTGCCCAGCGAGCGCCGCTCCGGTCTCATCGAGGCCATCGAAATCGTCGGCAAAATCGAAGGCATTTCGATAGTTCACTTTGATGAACGCGACGTCGTCCGCCACAATCTCGTTCAGCGCATTATCAAGGCCTACGAAGCTCACGATGCCGCCGCGCCTCCGCGTGCTGCCGCCGGCAGGCCCGCTCGCGAACTCGACCGCGCTCGTGAAAAGAGCCGGGTCTCAGCGGAATAGTTCTCGCTTATGGTCATCAACCGCCAGAAGCGCGTGCCCGTGAAAATCCGTTCTCTGGATGCGTTTTGCCGCCGCGCTGCTTCCGCTCTTCGTCTTAGCGCCAATGCCGCCACGGTTTGTCTGGTTTCCGACGCGCAAATCGCCACCTGGAATCGCCTCTATCGCGGCAAACCCAAGCCGACTGATGTACTCTCATTTCCAGTTGGCGCGCAAAATGGCCATCGCAACGGCAGCCGAATAGCTTGGCGCGCGTTCAATTCCTCGCTGTCTCGCGAAACTCACTATCTCGGCGACATCGCCATCGCTCCGGCCGTCGCGCGCCGCAACGCACGTGCGCTGGGCCGCAGCTTCGACTACGAGTTGCGCATCCTCGCGCTGCACGGTTTGCTTCATCTGATGGGCTACGACCACGAAACCGACAATGGCACAATGGACCGCCTCGAATCGCGCCTGCGCCGCAAACTGAGGCTCGCCTGATGCACGGCCCGCTCAATTACGTCCTCGGCATTCTGGCGCTCGGAGTCGGTTTAACGATTTTCGCTTACCTCGACCGCATCTACCGCCAGCTTGGCCGCGTGGTCATTGGCCCCGCGCACGAGAATCTCGACATGTTCGCTGCGGAAATTGAGCCGCGAATCCGTATGCCGCGCCTCCGCGCCGCCGGGACGTTCAATCTCCTCGCGCGTTTGTGGCTGGTCGTCGTGTCCGTGCTTACCGCCCGCGCCGTGCTGCTCTTCGCCGGCGAAACCTGGCGCATCGTCGCCGAAATGATTTTCTTCCTCGGGCTCGAAGTCATCGTCGGAATGCAATTCCTCCCCGCGCTTTTCCTCGCGCGCACCAGCGGCAAATGGCTCATCCCGATTCTGCCGATCATTCGACTTTTCGCCTGGCTCGTCTGGCCCATTCAATCCATTCTCGATTTTTCCATCTCCATCCTGCATCTCACCGATGAGCCCGGCGACATGCCCGCCAACGACCAGCAGGCCATGGAAGCCATCGTTGACGCCGCCACCGAAGAAGGCATCCTCGAGCAGGACGAAGCCCGCCTCATCGAGCAGGTCGTCGAATTCAGCGACAAGCGCGTTCGCGAAGTGATGACTCCGCGTCCCGACGTCGTTTCCATTTCCGCGAACGCCACCATCGAAGACCTCCGCCGCCTTTTCATTTCCACAAAACTTTCGCGTCTGCCCGTTTACGAAAACACGCTCGACGAAATCATCGGCATTGTCATCGCGCGCGACATTCTGCAAATTCCCGAAAGCGAAGCCGCCAAGCAAACTGTCCGCCAGCTCGTGCGCCCCGCGCTTTTCGTTCCCGAAGCGAAAATGGGTTCCAGCCTGCTCCGCGAAATGCAGCGCAAAAATCAGCAAATGGCGATCGTGATTGACGAATACGGCTCGATGGCCGGCGTGGTCACAGCGGAAGACCTGGTTGAGGAAATTGTCGGCGACATCGGCGAAGAAGACCGCCATCCCGCTCCCGATGTTGTCCGCGAAAATGACGGCAGCATGGTCCTGCGCGGCAGCACCGACGTTGAGAAACTGAAGGATCTCTTTGGCGTGGAATGGAAAGGCGATCCGGCGGAATCCTCGGCAGCCACAGTCGCCGGCCTGCTCAATCAGCTCGCGGGCCACGTTCCCGAACCCGGCGAAAAAATCTCCTATGATGGCTTGCAGTTCGAAGTCCTCGAAGCCAACCAGCGCAAAGTCCTACGCCTCCGCGCCCGCCTTCAACCACTCCATCGCCATCCCTGACCTTCAGCAACAGAATTTGTAGTTGATCTTTTGGAGTAGGCGTCTCGACGCCGCTGTTCCTCAACGTAAACGGATCCGGGCATTCGCCTCGATAATCGCGGACGACCGAATTACCGCCTGCTCGTCACTTGTCACTCGCCACTCGTCACTGCCTTTAGCCCGCCAGCGGCGCAGCCGGCACAATCCACTGATTCAAGGGCCGCACTCGACCGCAATCTAAACACTTCGTCACCGGAAATTGCGCCGCGCAACTCGGACACACCGCTCGGCTGGCAAACGTATCGAACGTCCTTTTGCAGTTGTTGCACACCCAATAATTTCCCATCGGCGGCGCGGTCCTGCATTCCGGACAAGCAAATCCCAAATGCCTCGGCAGTTTCTCGAATTTAGTCAGCGCCTGCGCGTATCTCCACGCCGTCTGGCAATTCATCAGCACATACGCAGCAATAAGTCCCAGCCAAACATTCTGCGTTCGTATCGCCAAAATCAGCAATCCCGCCGCACCAATGAAACCGATCACCACGGAAAAAGTCATGCTGCGCGCCCGTCCCAGCGGATACCACAGCAGCGAACGCAAAATTTGCCCGCCGTCCAGCGGATAAAACGGCAGCAAGTTGAAGATCAGCAGCACTAAATTGATGAGCCACAGCGTTTGCAGCAGCCTATACGCATTCGGCACGCTCGCCGCCCAGCCCAAAAACGCGCCCACCTGCGTCAGCCCGAGCAAAACCGGCAGCAGCGCCACATTCACCAGCGGCCCTGCCGCAATGCTCCATAACATGGCTCCCGGCCTCTGCGGAGGATTCACGTACGCTACGCCGCCCAGCGGCCACAGTACAATTTGCTCCGCCGTGCCTCCCGTTTGACGGCACGCCAGCGCGTGCCCGAACTCATGCATGGTCACGATGAGAAACAGCGCGAGATACTCCAGCACGTTCCAGTACACCGCCGAATACACGTGCGCGCGGTTGGCGATTTCAAATGCCGCCACCAGAAACCACGACCAGTGCAGATAGACGGTGATTCCGCTAAAGCGGAAGAGTCGCAGCGTTCCTTTGCGAATATCCATGGACGGAATGCGGCATGAACGCGCCGCTATTCTTTTATTTTGCCCCAATTCCGCCGCGAATGCCCATCCGATTCACCCGATGCGCGCCAATCCACCAACACGCTTTGACGCGCCCGGCTCCATCCATAGCTCTGACGCACGGGAGCTTGCTGCTCCGCGCACTAGCAGCTCGCATTTCACCAATCTACTTACCGGCGGCCCGCCTTTGCGTTCTTCCCGCTTCCAACTGCCGCGTCCACTCCGCCAAATTCTGCAGCATCTGCCGGATCAATTCCTTGCTCTTCTCATCTTTCAAATTCCCTTGCTCGTCAAAACGCTCCGCCGCGCTCCCAATCATCACTTCCGGCCCGTTCATCGGACGCATATTCAAAAAAATGAACGACTGCCGCAAATGATATTGCGCGCGCGCCGTTCCCAGCGTGCTCACCGAAGCTCCCATCACCGCCACCGGCTTTCCGTCCCACGCGTTGTCCCCATACGGACGCGAGGCCCAGTCAATCGCATTCTTCAGCACGCCCGGCACCGAATAGTTGTACTCCGGCGTGCAAAACAAAATCGCGTCCGCCGCGCGCACTCGCTCTTTCAATTCCGTCACGCGGCTCGGCGGATTTTTCTCCTCGTCTTGATTGAACGGCGGAATACCATCCAAATCGAAAATTTCGATCTTCGCGCCTTCCGGAAC
>DASUAV010000077.1:0-18911 GCA_035763605.1 Candidatus Acidiferrales bacterium | reverse complement strand
GTCATGCGTGACGCAGCTATTGTCCTTGTCGCCGGCGTTTCTGCGGGAGTTTTGGCCTCAATATGGATCACGCGCCTGGTTAAGAGTCTTCTGTTTGAGCTCACACCCAATGACCCGCTGACTCTGGTGCTCGCTATTGTGGCGATGGTCGCCGTCGCTATAGTCGCGACTTACATTCCTGCGAGTCGCGCGATGCGTGTCGATCCGATGGTCGCGTTGCGCTATGAATAGGAGTTTCGCGATGACCCGGCAGGCAAGATGCCCTGCTCGGTTCCGAATTCGTTTTCGCTTTGTAGCGCAGAATCGCGCCGTTTGCGAATCTGCGGCATTTGATTTTTTGCAGAGGTCACAATGAACTGGATTAATCGGCTTTTCCGCAAGCGAAAATTGGACGCGCAGCTCGATTCTGAATTACGCTTTCACATCGAGCAGCAAATCGCCGAAAACATCGCCACCGGCATGAGTCCCGCCGAGGCGCGTCGCCGCGCGCTCGCGCAATTCGGCGGCCTGGAATCCCGCAAAGAAGAAGCCCGCGAATCACGCGGCACTCAATTCTTTGAATCCCTGCTGCAAGACGCTCGTTTTGCGCTGCGCGTGCTGCGCAAATCGCCGGGATTCACCGTAGTCGCTGTGCTGACGCTTGCCGTCGGCATCGGCGCGACCACCGCGATTTTCTCCGTGGTAAATGCGGTGTTGCTCAAATCGCTGCCCTACCAGCAGCCGGACAAGTTGATGTTTGTCCAGGAGAGCATCCCAAAGTTAAGCAATCACGCGTTTGCGGTTTCCGCTCCCGACATTCTCGTGATGCAACGCGACAATCGTGTATTTGACGCTCTCGCCGCGTTTTGCACTCAGTCGACGAACGTTTCCGGCGCAGGGGAGCCGCAGCGCATCCAAACCGCCCGCGTTTCCGCCAGTCTGTTTCCGATGCTCGGTGCAAATGCGCTTTTGGGCCGGACGTTTTCTCGCGATGAAGACCCTCCAGGTCACTTCGTCACTATTTTGAGCTACGCGTTATGGCAGGAACATTTTGGCGGAGATCCCGCTGTTCTCGGAAAGACAATCGACCTTGATGCGAAGCCTTACACGATTGTCGGCGTGATGCCCGCGAGCTTTGAATTCCCTCCTCGCGGAATGCCGCAGCCGAACGGCCAGAGAGCCTCGCTCTGGATCCCCATAGCTTTCACACATGCGGAATTGGCTGACCTAGGCGACAATTTCAACTACAGCGTTATCGCGCGACTGAAACCCGGCGTCACGCTGGCGCAAGCTCGTTCTGACATGAGCGTGGTGGCCCACGAAGTGCTCAAGACGTGGCACGCTGCCTACCCGCAGGTCAGTATGGATTTATCATTCCAAGCGCCGGTCACTCCGCTGCAGCAAATCGTAGTCAGCGGCGTTCGCACACTTCTTTATTTGCTGCTTGCTGCCGTCGGATTTCTGCTGCTGATTGCATGCGCCAATGTCGCCAATCTCCTCCTCTCGCGCGCCGCGGGCCGGCAGAAGGAAATCACGTTGCGCGCCGCTCTCGGCGCAGGACGTGGGCGCATCGTGCGCCAGTTGCTTACCGAAAGCGTGATCCTTGCCGTTCTCGGCGGAACATTGGGAATTCTGATTGCCATCGGCGGAACTCACGCGCTTGCCGTAAGTGCGCCCGATAATATCCCGCAAGTGCAGGGAATCACGGTCAACGCGACGGTGCTTGTATTCGCGATTCTGATTTCGATCATCGCCGGCATTCTCTTTGGACTCGCACCCGCGCTCGCCGCGGCGCGTGTGGACCTGAATGATTCTCTGAAAGAGAGCGGACGCGGCAGCGGCTCGGCCCGCCGCGTGCTCCTCGCGCGCAACGTTTTCGTCGTCGCGCAGGTCTCCATCGCTTTTTTGCTGGTCATCGGAGGAGGCTTGCTGCTGCGCAGCTTTGTTCGTGCGGAAGATTCCGGCGCAGGAGTCGAGCCGCGCAACGTCCTTACCGCTACGCTGGCGCTCCCCGTTGCCCGCTATAGCGACGCATCACACGTTCATGCGTTTTTCCAGCAGCTTTTCGCGCGCCTCGAAAGCGATCCCGGCATTGAATCCGTCGGCGCGGCCACGGATTTGCCTACCGCAATGGACTGGGGTCGCATCTTCAGCATCGAAAATCATCCGCTGCCCGCCTCCGCAAAATTACCGGGGTCTGCAAACTCCCTCGTGATGGGAAGTTATTTCGGCGCGATCGGTGTGCATCTCGTCGCCGGACGCTTTTTCACTCCAGCCGAAAAGCAGGGCAAGTCTCAGGTCGTGCTAATCAGCGCCGGGCTGGCGAAGCATTATTTCCCAAACGAAAATCCGCTCGGCAAACGCATCAAGTGGGGCACGGACAGTTCCAAGTCTCCGTGGCTCACAATCGTGGGAGTAGTCAACGACGTGAAGCAAGATGCTCTCGACGAAGCTACTACTATGCCTCACACATACGCGCCTTATCTGCAAGACTGCGCCGGGCGCGACATGATATCCACCGGGCTATGCAGTTCTTTGAACATCGCCGTTCGCTCGCAAATTCCTGGCTCGGTCGCGACGACCGATCTTCGCTCCGCCGTCGAGCATCTCGACTCCGCCGAACCTGTCACGAACGTCGAAACACTCACCCAAGTTCTCGAAAGCTCCATCGCGCCGCGCAAATTCAACACGTTTCTTTTCAGCGTATTCGCTTGCGCTGCGCTCTTTCTCGCTGCAATTGGACTTTACAGTGTTTTGGCTTACCGCGTGACCCAGCAAACGCACGAAATCGGCATTCGCATTGCGCTTGGGGCGCAGAGCACCGACATTCTCGTCCGCGTCCTTGTGGGCAGCGCAAAGCTCGTGCTTTTCGGACTCGCTCTCGGCGCCGCCGCGTCGCTTGCGCTCACTCGCTTGATGCAAAGCTTCTTGTATGACCTAAGCGCCAGCGACCCGCTCACATTTGCAGGTGTCGCGATTCTGTTGATTGGCGTGGCCCTGCTCGCGAGCTACATTCCTGCGCGCCGCGCGATGAAGGTGGATCCCATCACGGCTCTGCGGTACGAATAAATCGGTTACAAAGATGAATTGCTTCAAACAGCGGTTTGCTTGAGGTGCCCTGTACGCTCGAGTTGGCGTGTATTACTTGCTTCCTGAAACAGCCTCTGTCGCCCCAGCTTTAGGCGCGTAGTAGCCCGGTCGCGCGCGCACGCTCAGTTTTCCGTGGTGCTTCACGCCGGTCAGTTCCACTTTCACCGTTCGGAACGTGCCGTCTCTCGCCTCGTCCGTGGGATAGTAGCCGATCATGTACTGCGCGCGAATGTCCTGAGCGATTCGCAAGCACGCGGAGTCCACATCATCCATCGTCTTCGGGAAAAATGCCTCGCCTCCCGAAGCGCGCGCGATAGCTTGGAGCGCCTTGGTTCCTTCGCGCATTTCGCCCCGCGAATCATCGCCTTTCGTGAACAGTCCGACCGCGTAGACTTCCACGCTCGATTCTTGCAGCTTCTGCAGCAAGTAGGAAAGGTCCCGGTGCGTGCTGTCGTGATCTTCCCCGTCCGTTACAACAAGCAGCACCTTTTTTTCGCGCGTTCCTTTTTCCAAATGGTGCATCGAGCCGAGAATGGCATCGTACAGCGCCGTCCCGCCGCGCGAATCAATGCGCTCCAGAGCGGCTTTCAATATCTTTGGATCGTTCGTGAAGTCCTTGTCCATATCCAGATAGAACTCGTCGTTGAAATTCACGACGAACGTCTGATCCTGCGGATTGCTGGTTTTTATGAAGTCCATGGCCGATTCGTTCACGCGCGCGCGCTTCGATCTCATGCTCCCGCTGTTATCAATCACCAACCCAACCGTGACGGGAATATCCTCATGCGTGAACGCCGCGATTTTCTGCGGGTTATTATTTTCGAGCACGCGGAAATTATCTTCCTCCAACCCGGGCACGAAATTTCCTTTGCTGTCTATGATGCTCACCGGCAAACGCACCATGTCGACGTTCTTTTTCATGGTGTAAGCGTTGCCTTTTTTCTGGACCGCGTCGGGCGGCGGAGGGATTTGTTGCACTTTGATCGGAGGTGGATTTTGCGGAGGGTTCTGTGCGAAAGCGCGAGTCCCGCAGAACGATACGGCGAGAATAGCGATCAGGGCGAGGCTGGATTGTCGAAAGGGAACTCTGACCTTCTCACCGGCCAGGCGCGAAATATCCATACCGGGCGTAGACGGTGAGCGGCGGCAGTCCTCGCGGCGGGCGCAATTTGACTTTGATCTTCCGCCACTTCCCATCGGGGTTCGTGTTGCTTGGTTTATATCCCAGCACATACTGATTTCGCAGCTCCATGCTGATCTTGGTGGCCACATCGCTCAGTTCGTTCGGGTCATTGATCACGAACGAGCGCCCGCCCGTCATATTCGCCAGGCCCTGCAAAAGCTGCGGGCCGTAGCATTCTTCCGGCGTGGCATCGCAACGGTAAGGATCGACGATAGCGATCGAATAAATCTGCACATCCGACTCGCGCAGAAACCGTTTTACGTCGTCCTCATCGTACCGGCTATGATTATCGCCTCCATCCGATATGATGAGCAAAGCCTTTCTCGTGTTGCGTGCTGATCTCATCTCGCTCATTCCCAGGTAAACAGCGTCGAGCAGCGCCGTCTCGCCCTTGGGAGCGGTGTACAGCAATCTGTTTTGCAATTCTTCGATGCTCGTGGTGAATGGCTGCGCCAGTTCCGCGCGGTCGGAAAAATCTACGAGGAAAAATTCATCCGCGGGATTCGCCGTCTTGAAGAATTGCACCGCCGCCATTCGCGATTTGGCGATTTTGTCGCTCATGCTGCCGCTGACGTCGAAAACCATGCCGATCGAAATAGGGAGGTCGTCTTCCTCGAAGCGCATCACTTGCTGCTCGTGGCCGTCCTCATAAACTCTGAAATTTTCCTGGTCCAGTCCGGTCACAAGCCGGCCATAAGGGTCCGTTACCGTGGCATTCACAGTAACCAAATTCACATTTTGACGGAGTGTGTCAACGTGAGGAGTTTTTTCCGGCGGAGGCGGTTTGTAAACCAGCGGGCCAGTCCCGGCGCTTTGGCCGTATGCTGAACCGGAAAGCATCAACGCCGCCGCGCAGAAAATGCCCATCGCAATCGCGGCGACCCAATTCGTGCCAGAGTTGGCTGCTCTCATAAAAGCTCCCTGTCGTGCCCTCAGCAGCCGGGAAGTTTCGTTGCTGAAATACTACCATTGCTCGCCTTCAATGCAAGCTGCGAAATTTCTTATTTCCTGCCGGAGAATGACCGTACCGCGATTCCAGCAGAGCCGCTAACCGCATGGATTTCCAGTTATTGGTGGTCGACAATCGTAGCAATATCTCAGGCGGATGAAGTCTGTCGAATGACTTTGATGAGATTAGCTTTTCATTTGCGCCGTGCTGGGCTGCAAAGCTTCGCCCCCTTGCGAGGAGATCACCTTCGCGTACCAGCGCGCGGAGTCCTTCAGAATGCGTTTTTCGGTGGGAAAATCGACGAAAATCATGCCAAAACGCTGTGTGTAGCCTTCCTGCCATTCGAAATTATCGAGCAGCGACCAGTGCAAATAACCGATTGCCGGCACATTCTCCTTCATTGCCCTCGCGAGCGCCTGCAGGTAACGCTGCGTAAAATCGATGCGTTGCGGATCGTGCACTTGGCCGTCGAGCGAAACCCAATCGCGGCACGAGCAGCCATTTTCGGTGACAAAAATCGGCAACTTGTAACGCTCGTAGAGCCATTTCGGCGCCCAGTACATCGCGTCCGGCGTCACCTGCCATCCAAATGCCGTTTCCGCGTAACCAGGCGGAAATGCGACATACTGCGGTACTCCTTGCGGATTCGCTCGCACCGGCCATCCACCGTAGATATTCGCCGCCAGGAAGTCGAGCGGCTGATGAATCGTTCCCATGTCCCCGGGCTGAATTTCCGGCGCGTCTTTCCCAAGCGCGGCAATGGCATCGGCAGGATAAGTGCCGGTGTAAATCGGATCAAGCCACCACGAATTTTCGCGCCACCAGAATTCTGCCGAGAAATGTTCGGCCGGACTCGCAAACGTTGAGCTTTGTGCGGCGGCAATATCCGCCGCCGAAGTGCTTTCGGGCAGCGAAGGCGAAACATCGCACGCACATCCGATCTGCACCGGTTTTTTCGCATTTGCTCGAATGGCTTGAACCCCACGTCCGTGCGCCATCAGCGTGATGTGCGCCGCACGCATGTATTGGTCGCGCGGGAGTTTTTCGCCGGGCGCTTGAACGCCGGTGACGTATCCTCCACCAATGAACGAGCGCGGCTCAGTAATCGTCAGCCAGTATTTCACGCGATCCGAAAGGCTGCGGGCCACCGTCGCCGCGTAATCGCCAAACCAGCCTGCAATGTCGCGCGTCTCCCAGCCGCCGCGCTGCACCAGCGCCAGAGGCGTGTCCCAATGGAACAGAGTGACCACTGGCGTGATTCCCGCAGCAAGCAGTGTGTCCACTACCTGGCTGTAGAAATCGAGACCTTTCTGATTCACGTCGCCGGTACCCTGCGGAATTACGCGCGACCATGCCACGCTGAAGCAAAATGCCTTCAACCCAATCTCCCGCATGTGGCCAACGTCCGCTGCGTACGTATGATAGAAATCGCATGCCGTTTCGCCCGTGTTTCCGTCACGGATTACGCCGGGTTGCCGCACGAATTCGTCCCAGACGGAAAGCTCCTTGCCATCTTGACGGCTGGCCCCCTCGATTTGATAGGCGGAAGTGGCCGCGCCCCAGAGAAAATCAGCGCCAAACGGGGAGCTTACCGCGGGTGCGGACGGTAGCTTCGGCTGCTGCTGGATGCTCTCAGATTGCGTAAAGGGAAGGGAAGCGACGGCCAGCGCCGATGCTGAACCGGCTATGAATTCGCGCCTCGTAAGCGGCTTTTTGGGATTCGAATTCATCTCGTTTTTGTACCCCATTGGCTCACTTTAGCAAACTAGCTCAGCCTTGGAACGCCTCTGCGATTTCATTTCGGCTCGAACATCCTGGCCGCGACGCTCGTTACCAGCCCGCGGGGAGCCAGCCTTTGCCCTTCGACGCTCATTCTGTTTTTGAACCCTGAAATCACGCTCGATTTCCCCTCTGCCAGCGCCCGCAGCCCGGTGCGCGCAACTTTCTCTGCCGTTTCCGCCCCGCGAAACGTGCGCTCCGGCTGCCCTGCCACTTCGCGAAATTCCGTTGTCGTCGAGCCCGGACATAGCGCGCATACATTCACGCCATATTGGCGAACCTCCGCCGCAATTCCTTCCGCAAAATGCAAATCAAACGCTTTTGTCGCCGCATAGGTCGAGACGTACGGCACAGCCTGAAAACCCGCAACCGACGCCACAATCAGAATATCCCCGTGTCGCCGCGCCACCATCTCTCCTAAGTACAGATGCGTCAATCGCACCACAGCGCTGCAGTTAACCTGAACCATTTCAAGCTGGCGTGCAAGATCCGTCCTGTGAAAGCTGCCATAGGACCCAAATCCGGCATTGTTCACGAGCAGCTCGATTTCGATTCTTTTGCTGTCCGTAAACGCACGAATCTGACCCGCTGCCCTCGAATCGGCCAGGTCGGCGGCGATTACCTCCACCACAATCTTGTGCTCCCTTTTCAGCCGCTCGGCCAATGTATCCAGCCTGTCTTTCCGCCGGGCGGTGATTACGAGATTGGCTCTGGCCGCAGCAAGCTCCTCAGCTATGGCCAGCCCTATTCCGGCACTGGCGCCTGTGACCAATGCCCATTTTCCGCTCCACTTTGTCCCGGCACTGTCCGAGCTTGTAGCCATCCCGCTCCCCGTCCGCAGCACTCGCCTGGATTCCGACACTTACCAGAACGCAATGAAAACATATTTGGAGCGGCTCTGAACAGGCAAAAAATGTGTCAACTGGCGGCAATTAGGCTTGCTAATGGGAAAGCGTAGGCACTGATGAAAAAACATACGCCGTTACAAAAAATGGGAGAATGACCCGCGCAAAGGATAGACTAAGCCCCGCGGCTCAGAACGAACTTGCGCAGACGAACGGCCTTCTCTTTCATGCTGTCGAGCAATCGCCTCGCCCAAACGAACTCCGCCGCCAGTAATCCAAGCCCCAGCAGAATGACCAGCCATCCCGGCCCTGGCCCCACGAGGAGCACCACGCCGATCGCGAGCAGCGTGAATCCAACAAGAATCCGAAGGAACCGCTTTGCCTGCTGCAGTGTCTTGAAGATAACCGGTGACATTTCTAAAACTCGCTTCCCGCTCTCATTCGGCCTTGCAAACCGCTCTGTCTCTCGGCACTCTATTCGATGCGAACGCGCCGTGTTGCGATTCCGAGCACGTCGGGAGCCAAAATGTCTCTCCGTGCCTCTCGGGGGAAGTCTCACCACTCTAATCAGTTGTAATTCCGTGTGCGATTTTTCCGCCGGTCGATCATGCGGAAAACGCAGAGAAATTGCCGCTGCTAGGAAGATCAAGCTGCTCCAGCATCGCGCAATGTCTTCTAAGACTCTTGCTGGCCAGTTTGGGGTCACCATCTGCCACCGCCGTACGTCATAATGCAAGCGAATAGGCGCGACCAGGCAGCGATACCCGTACGCTGGACATAATCGAATGCTAAAGCCTCTCTTGCAGCAGATGGGGATTGCACCGCCGACAGCGCGCCGGAAGGTGTGGATATGGCTCTATCACCTCGGCGGCCCTGGCCTGATTGTCCTCGGCTTGGTGGATAGCTCGGTAATTCCCATTCCGGGCAGCATGGACGCGCTGACCATCGTTCTTGCGGCTCACCATAAGCAACTGTGGCCCTACTACGCTGCAATGGCCACAATCGGCTCTGTCCTCGGCGGATACGTTACATTTCGGCTGGCGCGTCACGAGAGCAGAGAACGCCTCCAGCAGAAGCTCAGTCATGGCTGGAAGAAAAAAGTCGCCGATTTCTTCAAGAAATGGCGGTTCTGGGCCATCGCTATCTCCGCATTGCTTCCGCCGCCTATTCCCGTTGTGCCTTTCATCCTCGCGGCGGGAGCTACGGATTATTCCTCTCGGCGGTTTTTGAGCGCGATGTCGCTCGGCCGCGTGATTCGGTATGGGATCATCGCGTATTTTGCCAATCTCTACGGACGCGCCCTCATTCGGATTTTCTCTCAATATGGGTGGGACATATTTTATACGCTCATCGGTCTTGCTGTGTTCAGCGCCATTGCTGGCCTAATCTTGAACCGCATTGAGAATCGCGGGTCCGGTGGCCACAATAAAGTGAAAACCCATGCAGCCTAATGCCCCACCAATCGCCGAACTGCGTGCCATAAGACCCGCCCGTGCTTACACGTGCGTACGGTTTTGGCCTGATTTGCATGTTTTGCACTAGCAGGTATACCAGTTATGTAGTTTAGCCCACGGGACGGCTCAATCGCCCCTCGGCGTTTTGCCTCAGGCTGCAATGGCTACTCGAATCCTCATTGCCGACGACCACGAGATGATGCGCAGCGTGCTGCGCCATCTCCTCGATTCCCACGATGACTGGAAGGTCTGCTCGGAAGCTCGCAACGGCGGCGAAGCCGTCGCCAAGGCCGCTGATTTGAAGCCGGACGTCATCGTTCTCGATCTGGCTATGCCCATCATGGACGGCGTGCAGGCCGCCCGCGAAATCGTCCGCAACCGTCCCGACGCAAAAATCGTAATGTTCACTCTGCACAGCTCTGCGGAACTCGAAAAAGCCGCAGGCCAGGTCGGCATCAAGCGCGTAATCTCAAAGGCACGCGACGGCAAAACTCTTCTGCAGGCCATTGAGGAAGTTCTCGGAGAAAGCGCTTTGAAATCCCCTGAAGCAGTGCATTAAGACCGCCAGCATTGTCCCGCTTGGATCCCTCTGGTAATCTTCCAGTACGCTGTTTTCGCCGGAGAGGTGTCTGAGCGGTTGAAAGAGCCCGCCTCGAAAGCGGGTAGCCTGGCAAAACCGGGCTCGTGGGTTCAAATCCCACCCTCTCCGCCATAACTTTCAACATTTTGCGGTTCGCGGCTCATCCCGCCATTTCACCGCGTTCCATAGCGCGTCACAGTAAATTCATCCTCGCTCACTTCCGCCAGTCCTTTTTTCGCGCGAATCTCGCCGCTCGCCGCTCCCTGCGCGATGCGCTCCTGGTCGCTCTTGAATGTGCCTACGCGTACGCCGTGCATCAGATGATATTGAATCAGCTTATTTCGCAGGCAGCGGACGCGCACGCCATTGCGCCGCAGTCGCAAATCAATATCCGTATCTTCGCCGCCGCGCCCCGCGAAGTCTTCATTGAAACCGTTCACCGCGGCGAAATCCTCTTTCATAATCGAAAAGTTACAGCCCAATATCCCATTATTTTTCGATTCATAGAAAATTGGCAGTTCCCATCCATGTTCGATAACCCGCGCTCGCCCGCGCAGCCGTTCCGCGATGAGTTTGCCTGGCCCCAAAGTCAATCCACGTTCATAAATCGCTTCTGCGGAGGGCAGAATCTCGCGCCGAATGTGCGCTCGCCGCCCAGTGAGTGCTACTCCTTGTTGGAGAAATTGCAGGTGATTGCGCACAAAATTCCTCTGCGGCAAGCAATCAATATCCACGAAAATCAGTCGCTCGCTCCGCGCAACGTGCACCGCCCGGTTCTGAATCCGCGTCTTGCGAAACCCATTCCGCTCATGCCGCACGTGAACAATTTCCCGCGCGAATCGCGTCGCCCATTTACGCAATACCGGCGGATAATCCTCGCTCGATCCATCATCGGCAACGATTAGCTCGAAATCCGTGCAACTTTGCCGCGCGAACGACGCCAGGCTCCATTCCAAAATGTTCAGGTCGTTATACGTAGCCAGAATGACTGAAGCGGACGCGAAGGATTTCACGAGGCGCATTCTGCCGTGTAAAAAATGTTCATTTCACGCGCGCCTCGTTGCTCGACTCATTGCTCGATAATCGACGCCGGAACAAATTCCGCGGAATGAATCGTGGAACGCGCCGGCAATACTCAATGTACGGAGCGCCAAGCCGTGCGCGCAGTTCGCGCTCTTCAAAGGCGATGACCGCGAGCACAAGCACGCTCCACGCCACCGCGATTCCCCACATGAGCGGTGTAGCGGCCAGCAGGCATGCGCCTAAAACAGAAGCGAGAACGCCCACATAGCGCGGGTTCCGCAAGCGCGCGTAGATTCCCGTCTCCGCTACTTCACCGCTGCCCGCAAGTTCCGGCTTGCCAATCAGCCGCGATGTGCCCAAATCCTTGCGCACTCGCCCGAAGAGCCAGATGTCCGCGGCAATCAGCAGCAGCCCAAAACCAATCCGCAAATCTCCGGGCTGACCTCGCGTCAAAAGTGCCTCGCGAAAAATAACGAGCAGCGCCGTCACGCCGCCCCAGGAAATCAGCAGCGCAGTGATGTACGCAGCACGCGCGCGCCCTCTCCAGAAATGAATTTGAGGATGCAACACCAGCCAGAAAATCGGATTTGGTAATTGAAGAAAGAAAATCACCGCGGCAATCCAGCGAAATACGTTCAATGCGCATCACCGACGAACAAATCTCCCAATCTCTGTCCCACGCCGCTGATTCTAATCAATGCTTGCGCTCCCCGCAACGCAAGCTGCCTTTTCGCGCTAGTCTGTCAATGCCGTAACGCCACCATTGACGCAAAGCTCATTTCGTTGGAGGATTTTGCTCCGGCTTTTCTGCCGGCGGAGCCAATATGCCAGAAAAAATCTCTTGGAAAAGCATCGAACTGGAAAAACTGAGTGACAAAATCTCGCGCCAGATGATATTCGGCGAAAGCGCCATGCTCGCACGCATCGTACTATTGCGCGGCGCGATTGTCCCGCGCCACTCGCACGTCAACGAGCAAATCACCTGGATTGTTTCCGGCGCACTCAAGCTCATTTTCGATGATGGCGAACGGATCCTTCGCGATGGCGAAATGCTGCTCATTCCCGCGAATGTGCCGCACGCCGCCGAAGCGCTCGAAGACACTGTTGACTTCGACGTCTTCGCGCCGCCTCGCGAAGATTGGATCAAAAAAACGGACGCCTACCTGCGCCGTTAACCTGTGACTCTTTTCGCTCGCACTGATACGGAGGGGAACTCATGGACTTTGGTTTGAAAAGCCGCGTGGCTATCATCGCTGCCGCGAGCAAAGGGCTGGGCCGCGCCGTGGCCGAGGAACTGGCTCGCGATGGCGCGGAAGTCGCCATTTGCGCCCGCTCCGCCGCGCATCTCGATCAAGCTGTGCAAACGATTCAAAAGGCAACCGGCCGCAAAGTGTTTTCGCAGGCCCTCGACGTTACGAAGCCGGAAGCCGTTCGCGAATTCGTCTCCGCCGTCCAAAAGCGCTTCGGCCGCGTGGACATCTGCGTCACCAATGCTGGCGGCCCTCCCGCGAAAAAATTCCTCGATATTTCGCTCGACGAGTGGCGCGCCGCCGTTGACCTCACTCTCATGAGCGCCGTCTATTTCGCTCGCGAAGTTCTCCCCATCATGCGCAAAGCCCGCTGGGGTCGCCTGATTGCCATCACTTCCATTTCCGTGAAGCAGCCCATAGATAATTTGCTGCTCTCCAATTCCATTCGCGCGGGCGTCACCGGACTGATGCGAACGCTGGCGAATGAATTTGGCCCCGACGGTATTACCGTCAACTGCGTTTGCCCCGGCTACACGCTTACCGAGCGTCTTGACGAACTTGCCGCTATCGCCGCAAAAAATTCCGGGGTCAGCCGCGAAAAAATCATGGAAAGCTACTCCGCAAACGTTCCCTTACGTCGAGTCGGCAAGCCCGAAGAGTTCGCCGCCACGGTCGCTTTTCTGGCTTCCGAGCGTGCCAGCTACATCAATGGCTGCTCGATTCCCGTGGACGGCGGATACGTCAAAGGATTGCTGTAACGATTAGCGCACAGCATCAATTCAAACGCGTTTAATCCGGCGTGTCCGACAGAGGATGTCATCTCCTGGGAAGTGTCATTTCTTGGCGCTTCGTGCGGATTTCCGTTTCCTGCGGGCTCCATGCGCTTCCATTTCGTATTCGCTTTGCACCAAGCCACTTTTATAACAGCGTGTGGCCACGTGACGAAGACGGATGTCGTGGGGCACAGAACCAAACAGCGGAATGCCTACACCGATCAACACCGGCACGCGTGTGATCACCATTCGGTCAATGCAGCCTGCCGCGAGAAATCTCTGGATGGTGATGCCGCCGTCAATGTAAGCATGTTTGAAGCCGCGAGCCTCGAGCTTCCTCACGATTTCCGCCGGTTCGCCCGCCATCTGCTCCAACACTCCGTCTTGCACAGCTGAAAAATCGAGCTTGCGGCTGCTCAGCACGACGACTGGCGTCTTGCCGTAAGCCCATTTTCCAAACCCCAGCACCACTTCAAAAGTTCGTCGTCCGATGACCATCACGTCAACGCTGCCGTAAAATTCGTCAAAGCCGTGCGGTTCCTGCCCGCCGGCATCCAGAAAATCGAGTGCATGGTTCGGCCGTGCAAGAAATCCATCAACGCTGACACCGCAGAAGACCGAGCGTTTCACGGTGCACCCCTCTCTGGATTAGAATTAAAATCTATCCCGCTAACAGAATCCTCAAGTCTCGCAAATTATTTCCCGTCGGCCCAGTAATGATTGCGTCGCCTAGCTGATCGAAAAACGTGAACGCGTCGCTGCGCTGGAAAAAATCGCGCGGCTCCATTTTCGCAGTTCGGGCCCGTTCCAACGTTGTTCCATCGGCAACTGCCCCTGCGGCTGAACTATTGCCGTCCACGCCATCCGTGCCCGCGCTCAGCACGGTCACGTTACTGCCGGCAATTTTCTCCACGCACGCCAGCGCGAACGCCGAATTTCGTCCGCCTGTGCCGTTGCCAGTCACCGGACTGCTCACTTCTCCGTCCGCAATGAGCGCCATAGGCGCGCCGGGATTCGAACGCGCAATCCTGTCAATCTGCTCCAAGAGATGCTGCGACGCTTTCTCCACTGGCCAGCCATCCGTCGCGTTATCGCAAACTGTAAAAAATCCTGCCGCCTCCGCCGCAATGTGCGCGTGATGGAACAAGTCATGCCTTCCGAGCAGCAATTCATAATGCGCATTGGCGAACGCACGATCTCCCGGCTTTGGCGTCTCCTCGATTTCGTTGCGCTCGAATTTTGCCCGCAGATTCGCGGGCAATTTCTCCACAATGCCGAATTTCTGCGCGATTCTCTCCGCATCCTGCACCGTACTCGGATCCGGCAGCGTCGGCCCCGACGCCAGCGCCGATTCCTGCCCCTCTGGAACATCCGTCACGCCAAATGTCAGTTTCATCGCGTCCGGCGCGGCAGCGGCCATCCTTCCGCCCTTCACCGCCGAGAGATGTTTGCGAATCGTATTGATGTCTTCAATCGGCGCGCCGCACGTAACGAGCGCGTGATGCAATTTCACGAAATCTTCGAGCGAGACATTTTCATCGAGCGGCAGTTCGACAAGCGACGAGCCGCCTCCCGAAAGCAGAAAAATCACCAGCGTGGCGCTTCCGCATTTTCGCAACGCATCCAGAATCGCGCGCCCGGCGCGAAAGCTTCCCTCGTTCGGCACAGGATGCCCGCTCACAATCTGTTCCCAGCAGTCCGGCAGGCGTTCTGCCTTAGATGGCCCAGCCAAAATCCCGCGATACCGAAATTCCGGCGCGAGAATCGCATCCATCCCCTGCGCCAGCGCCACCGCCGCTTTGCCGATGGAAATTGCGAGAATCTCGCGATATTCGCGCAAGTTGACCCGCAGCTCGCCCGCGCAGATTGTTCCGTCCGAAGGTTGCAGCTTCTGTTCGAGCGTTGCAGGAATGTCAATTCCCGCGAGTGTGTCGAGGAAAATTTGCCGTGCGAGCTTTTTCCGGTCTGTCATTCAGTGAAGAAAAGCCTATGTGGATTTGGCCAACCTGGCGGTGTGACTGGCGACGCGATTCTCTACTTTAGCGCACTCAGCAGCTCGCGTTGTCTTCCTAAGCGCGCCTCGCGGTCTTTGGCAAACCGGCTAATGCCCGCGAAAATCGAAGGCTGATCCAGATGCGCCTCCGCGATTACGTCCGCCTCAAGGCCGCCGCTCAACCAATGATTCTCCTGGTCGGATGTGAGGGAATACGCGTCTGTGAGCGGACCTACGTCGCGAATGGGCCAGGCCCGCCGCGTGCTCGTGCTGATCACCATGAGATCATAAAGCGCCTCAGCGGGCAGCACCGAACGGCGGTATGCCTCCGGCTGGCGGTCGAACAATTCTTCGCTAATGGCCGCGATAATTTTCACGTTGATTCCGGCTTCGTTTATGTGCGGCAGTTCCTTCACCAGATTCATCGTGGAGCTTGCGCCCTGGACGAGCACGTACCCCTGCCGCTGCTTGCCCGGAGCGAAATCGCGAATCACGTACAGTCCTTTAGCGGCTGCATTGACATCGGGATCGGCAAACCTGCTGCGGTCGGCCACCGCAAAATCGGGGCGCGCCACTTCGATGATGATGATTCCCACCTTGGGCTCGCGCGCGGCAATCTCCGCCGCCGCAAAATATCCCGGCGCCACGTCGTTGTAATCCCAGAAGTTCAATTGGATGGTTTCACCGCGTGGGAAAAGCTTCCACACCTGCGGAGCAAAAATACCGAAGTGCGTGCGCGCGTCCGCAGCAGTTTCCGGCCCGGAGTGCGCCGCCAGAATGTGCAGCACGCCCATACGAAACTTGCTGTCTTGATTCTGTTGGCTCCATACTCGCGCCGGTGTATACATCAACGGCGTGAACGCGCCGTACGTGCCGCTAAGCGCCCACACTCCCGCAAACTTCGTGTGATCTACCGATGCGCTCTGGTTCACCAGCCCAATCGCTGTCGAAACATTCCCCGCTTCCTGAATCCCAGCTTTCAGCCGCGTGCCCAGCGGATTCGTCTCGGGATCGTAATGGCCCCACAAGCTCCCGTGCTCGACGTTAATTGATTCCGAAAGATCAGCAGCAATGGTGAAGAACCGATTCTCCGTCACATAGTTCATCCACTTGATGATTTCCGAAATCGCCCGCCGCGCTCCGGCAATTTCTCCCGGTTTGCGAAACAAGCTGATGTTGACTTCCTTCTGCTTCTTGGAAATTGGATTCGTAATGGAAAGTTTCTGCGGTTCGCGCGGCAAATTCGCTACCCGCAACCGTTCATCAAGAAACGGATCCTTGTTTACGTCAATGCGAACGGGAAGCTTGTCGTTCAACCCATCGCCGATCTCCACCAGCCGATCCGCCAGCCAGTCTCCCAAGCCATTGCGGTCGAGCAAAGACATCACCACGTCAATATTCGTTTTGAACTGGATCAGCCGCTCTCTCGCATCCGTCACCGGCCCTTTGCGGATTCCGCTGAACTCCACGCCGAAGTGCCGCTCAAAAGTCTCCGCCAGCGCGACAAAATATTCCGAGTTCATCTTGTGCGAATACGGATGGCTCGGGTACCCAATAATCTGTGCGCACTGATTCCGGATCTCGCCGCGAACCGCCGTCGGCCAATAGCCTTTGATCGTCTTGCCAATCACGATCATCGGACGGCGATCCGCCGCGTCCCACTCTTCCATCTTTTTCAGCGCCGCGACCACCTGCCGGTAATCGTTGCCGTCCTCCATCGAAAACACGTTCCAGCCGTACGAAGTCCACTGCTCGTGCAGTTGGTAGCCCTCGTATTTTTCCGCGATCACGCCGCCGATCAGGCAATCGTCAATGCCGGCATTGTTGTTCGAGAATAAAATGCGCAACCGCTTGCCCACCTGCAGAGCCAGCGCCTGCGTTTTCAATTCCTGCGCGTGTCCCTCAGTCATCGCAAATTCGCCTTCGAAGGCAATCACCTTGGGCGAACTCGGTGCGCCAATGAAGTCCCAGAACGCCGCCTTGCCCGCCGCCGTCGCTACGCCAATGCCCGAAGGCCCGCCATTCACATCGTTAGTAACGTCCGTGGACTCCGCGTGACCCTGCAAGGCTCGAATGCCGCGCCCTTTCGCTTGCGCAAACAGCGGATGATCTTCCAACCCCAGGCTTTGCAGCAGATTCTTGAGCGCTCCTGCGCCGCGCCGGAATCCCAGCGCATCCACCGGCAGCATCGCATCATGCGGATCAACTCGGTAGCGCGGATCGCCTGTCAGCGCAAACTTCCGTGCCATAGCCTGCCCCATAATCATCCACAGGGCATAACAAGTAGGAATGCAATGCCCTCCCGCGAGCATGAACTTGTCCGCGTAAGGATGTTTCGGCCGCCGGTAATCGTAACGCAGCCCGCCCAGCTCCGGACCGGCGAGGTGCGCGGCCACATTGTACGGCGTGTATGCCAGAGGCCCGCCAAAGTGCCCCGTTTGCGCGTAGTTTCCCAGCAGGACCAGCGTCATGCAGGTCATGAATCCCACATCTTCAAGATTGCGGTAATTGGCCGCGGCCGGAAGCGGCGGCGACTGCTCAAGCGTCACATTCATGAATGATAAGCTCCGATTTTCTCATCGTATCATGGCCTCCCACGCAGGCGCACCGCAATCTCCCCAATCCGCAGCGGCACACTTTCAATTTCCTGCACAGGGAACCCAAAGGAGGCGTCAGCGGTTTTGCGCCTTTCTGGAGTGCGGCTTGTCCTGACCTTGCCCGCCTCTGGCGGCCGCGGCCGAGGGGCGTCTCGATGCGCCTCCTGAGCTTGCCCGCCTCTGGCGGGCGCAGCCGAAGGGCGGGTCGATGAGCTTTTTGCATTCCGGACGCTCTTGCGGAACGCCGCTTTGGCACGCATCGCTTTCCATCGAGCCGTTGCCTCGTTCTTCGCGGCGCGTATTGTGCGCACCCCGCGTATCAGTCTATATTGCCGCTCCATGCGCAACCCGCTCATTCAGTATCTCGTCGGCGCATTCATCTTCGGCGTCGGACTCATCATCCTGCTCTCTGCCTCCGACATTGCTCATGGATTGGCGCACTTCTGGGACAAATGGGCAGGCAGGCGCTCGCGAAGCTCGGAAGTCTCCGCGCCGCCAATCGACGCCGGCTCCTATCGCGCGCGCCTCATGATCTGGCGCATTCTCGGCGCGCTAATTCTAGTCGACGGCCTAGTCTGGCTCGCCCTCGCCACCGCCGAAGTCTTCCATCTCCTCCCCCGCACTCGGCCATAGAATCCCTTGCTCCTATGCGGGCGCAGCGTCTAGGGCATTTACGCATTGAGGGTGAGAGGGAGGGGCGCACAAGACTACCCATCGATATTTCCACAAATGTGAGCAGATGTCGGGCGAGCCCTTATCGCGGTACACGGTTAATCTTCAAAAGAGGCTGAGCGGCTTATCGCTGCTTAGGTCTCTATAGGTACTCAACCAGTCGTCCCAGTCTTCATCGAAGGCAAAGAGATTTACAGGAATTACTAGCTGTTCCTTCTTTTCTGTATTGCTCCACAGTCTCAATAAAGTGCCTCTGCCGGTGCTCACTCTTTCAATCGCTGTGATCGACGAGCGCTGCAACGAACGTGCCGAAAACATGGTCTTGAGCGTAACGGAATACTGGTCGACGATCACTGCCGATGTGAGCGGGCGAGTAACCATAAACACAGACAAAAGGGCCAGTGGTATCGACAAAAACCAAAGGTAATAGCTTAGGACGGACGTAACAAGGAAGATGGCCCCCACAATAAAGTGATACCAGCGATACAGTCCGTTAAATCGATATAACCTCGTCTCAGACGAAGTGGATGAGGAGTTTTTCATTTCCGTATAACGCCTCTTGTGTCTCCATCTGTAGAGATGTAACCGCTTGTATCACACTCGCCCAGCTTCGCCAAAGTCAGTGATATCCGATATACCTTCGCGTTGACCCCGCACCCCCGCAAGACTATATTGGCCTCTCCACGTCTAACCGACCATGAATCAGCGCCTCATCCGCGACCTGCAAACGCTCCTCACGCGCGA
>DASUAV010000076.1:0-3767 GCA_035763605.1 Candidatus Acidiferrales bacterium | reverse complement strand
TTGACGACGTGACCGCCCATGCCCCAAAGGATTGTGCGGCGATTGGCGCGCGCTTCAACGATGGCTTGCACTACAAAACGAAGATCCTCGGCTGCAAGAATGCGCGGCAGCGACTCGAAAAATTCCGCAAAGGATGCGCCTTGCCGGTGCGCCTTGCCAAATTGCCCGATGCTGACTTTGCTCGGCCGCGAAGCGAGCGGATAAGTGTGCAGCCCCTGAAAGCTGACTGGCTGTATTTTGTACCGGCTCGTAGATTTGCGAGGCAAGCTAACGCCACCTTGGCCGCTACTTTGATATCGGGCGATTCGACTTTAAAGGACTTCGCAGTACCGTGCAAGCATTCGCGATCACTTCAGAGTAGTCTTTCGAGGTCTGTAACAGTCAACTCTGCATCGCGCAAGATGTTCTTGATGATTTTTGGATGTAGAACTTTGGGACCGTGAAACGGTACCGTGGCGCGCTTGCCTGCCGCATTCTTGTAAATCATATGACTGCCGCTTTGCCGAGAAAGCGAGAACCCTGATTTCTCCAATACAGCAATAATTTGCCGTGCGGTTAAGCGCGGGAGCTTGGGCATCACACAGCGACTTCTACAGTTGAGAGACTCACGGAAAGGTGTTCGGGGATTTCTTCGCCGGCCGCAACGCGGTCCTCGATATGCAAGCGTATGGCGTCCTTGATGTTCATTACGGCTTCCTCGTAGGTGTCGCCCTGGCTGTAGCAACCTTGCAGGGAGGGGCAGGACACGAAATAGCCGTCCGCGTCAGATTCGATAACGACAGGCAAGGTGATGTGCTTCATGGTTAGATTATACCCGTTTCCTATGGGCGAACAGAGTGCAATGGTGCGGAACAGCCAACTTCGCGCACTCCAAATCCTCATTTTCCCGACGAGCCAGTTCCGTTTGTGTCATTGAGGGCGGGCGCGAGGGCCGCGCCGGTGAAGGACTTCTTGCATCGCGCCACCTGCTCCGGGGATCCTTGCGCGACGATGCGACCGCCGTCAGTGCCGCCTTCGGGGCCAAGATCAATCAACCAGTCCGCCTGCTTAATCACATCGAGATGGTGCTCGATGATGATGATGGTGTTGCCGAGATCCACGAGGCGATTGAGCACATCGAGGAGTTTTTTTACGTCGTCGAAGTGCAGACCGGTGGTCGGCTCGTCCAGAATGTACAAGGTGCGCCCGGTCTGGCGGCGGGAGAGTTCGCGAGCGAGTTTGGTGCGCTGCGCTTCGCCGCCGGAAAGTGTGGTTGCGGATTGGCCGAGCTGCACGTAGCCAAGACCGACGTCCACCATTGTTTGCAGCTTCTGTTTGATTTGCGGAATGTTTTCAAGCACCGGCAGGGCGTCTTCAATGGGCATTTCCAGCAAATCGGAAATCGAATAGCCTTTGTAACGAACGGAAAGCGTTTCCGCATTGTAGCGTTTCCCGCGGCAGACTTCGCAGGTGACGTAAACGTCCGGCAAAAAATTCATCTCGATGCGCCGCAAGCCGTCGCCCTGGCACGCTTCGCAGCGTCCCCCTTTCACATTGAAGCTGAAGCGCCCCGGACGATAGCCGCGCTCGCGCGATTCGGGCAGCATGGCAAAAAGCTCGCGAATCGGCGTGAAAACTCCAGTGTATGTGGCAGGATTCGAACGCGGCGTGCGCCCAATCGGCGCTTGGTCAATTTCGATGACTTTATCGAGATGCTCGAGCCCAAGAATAGCGCGATGAGCGCCGGGAGTTTCACTGGAACGATAAAGCTTCTGCGCGAGAGCGCGATACAGAATGTCGTTTACCAGTGTGGATTTGCCCGAGCCGGAAACTCCGGTGATCACAGTGAGGAGGCCGAGGGGAAATTCCACGTCGATGTTTTTCAGATTATTCGCATGCGCGCCAACAATTTTGAGCGACTTGCCGTTCGGTTTGCGGCGCTCGGCGGGAACAGGGATTTTCATTTCGCCAGAGAGATAATTCCCGGTCAGCGATGCGGGATTCGCGGCAATTTCCGCAGGCGCTCCCGTCGCAACAATCTGCCCGCCGGCTTTTCCCGCGCCGGGGCCGAGGTCCACTACGTAATTCGCGCGACGAATTGTTTCTTCATCGTGCTCTACTACAAGCACCGTGTTTCCCAAATCGCGCAGCGTTTCGAGCGTGCCGAGCAGGCGTCCATTGTCGCGCGCATGCAGACCAATGGAAGGCTCGTCGAGAACGTACATAACTCCGCGCAGGCGCGAGCCGATCTGAGTGGCCAACCGGATGCGCTGCGCCTCGCCGCCGGAGAGCGTCGCGGCGGAACGGTCGAGCGTCAGATAGCTCAGTCCCACCGCGAGCAGAAAATCCAGCCGCTCGGCGACTTCACTGAGCGGACGGCCGGCAATCGCGTGCTGCCGCGGCGTGAGCCCTGCGAGTATCTTGTCCACCGCGGCACGGGCATCCGCGAGCGAAAGTTCAGTGAACTGCGCGATGGAATATCCGCCGACCTTCACGGCCAGGCTTTCGCGACGCAGCCGCTTCTGCCCGCATGCAGCGCATGGAGTCGGCGACATGTACTGCGTGAGGTATTCGCGATACTCGTCCGACGCGGTTTCTTCGAGATTGCGTTCAAGGTGATCAATCACGCCTTTGAAATTCAGCCCCTTTATCGGTCGCCCGTTCGCCGGATTGCCATACAAAATCAAGTTCTGCACCTTACGCGAAAGATTCTCGAACGGCGTTTCGAGATCAAACCCGTGCGCCAGCGCCGCGATCTTCAGCGTGCGCTGCAGATACGAGGACGAGCCGCCCGGCCCAAGCCCCCCTTCGAATAGCGGCTTCGACCAATCCACAATGATTTTCGCCGGATCGAAATTGAATTTCGCGCCGAGCCCGTGGCATTCGGGGCACGCACCATAGGGCGAATTGAAGCTAAAGGAACGCGGCTCGATTTCCGGGACGGAGATCCCGCAATCGGCGCAGGCAAGATTTTGCGAGTGCATGTGCTCTTCGCCGCCGACGATGGCGATAGTTACAAGCCCTCCGGTGAGCTTCGTCGCTGTTTCGATGGACTGTTCCAGCCGCTTGGCGATTCCTTCTTTGATGAGCAGGCGGTCGATGACAATTTCGATGGTGTGATTGCGGCGCCGGTCGAGCGCGGGCGGCTCGTCGAGACTCGCCATTTCGCCATCCACACGGGCGCGAACGAACCCGGCGCGGGCAAACTTCTCGAATTCTTTTTTGTATTCGCCCTTTCGTCCACGCACCACCGGCGCGAGGATCATGATGCGTTCGTCGGGCTGGAGCGCCAGCACCGACTGCACAATCTGCTCGGTGGATTGACGCGAAATGAGCTTCCCGCAATTCGGGCAGTGCGGCGCGCCAATCGAGCTATAGATCACGCGCAGATAATCGTAAATTTCCGTAATCGTGCCGACGGTCGAGCGCGGCGAACGCGATGTGGTCTTTTGCTCGATGGCAATCGCGGGCGAAAGTCCCTCAACCGAATCCACTTCGGGCCGCTCCATTTGATCCAGAAATTGTCGCGCGTACGCCGAAAGCGACTCCACGTAGCGCCGCTGACCCTCGGCGTAAAGAGTGTCGAACGCAAGCGAGGATTTGCCCGAGCCGGAAAGGCCGGTAATCACAGTCAGCGAATTCCGAGGGATTTCCAGGCTGATGTTTTTGAGGTTGTGCTGGCGCGCGCCGCGCACCACGATTTTCTTCAGGCCCATATTTGTCAGGAAGCGTACGGGCGGCTCCGCTGCTCACTGCGGACAATACGCCCAAGTTAATCTATGAACATA
>DASUAV010000075.1:0-14062 GCA_035763605.1 Candidatus Acidiferrales bacterium | reverse complement strand
AGATGATTCCAGCCGTCTTTCTCGGAGGACCAGATGATTCCGCCGTCGCCGGGAACATAGCGAAAAAAATGCTCGCCGGGATCAATGTAGAGACCATCCTGCTCGCTGATGAGAGTTTTCTGGTCGCCTGTTTCGGCATTGACGATGCGAAGCTCTGTCTCTTTGTTTCCCCGCGTGCCATGTTCGTAAAAAAACGATTTGTCGTCCGGGAACCAGCGGAAAAATCCCGGGCCTCCCTGAAATGGTATTTCGAGAGGCGCGGTTTTGACGTCCGTACGCTGGCCCGTCAGCACATTGAAAACCATTACCTCGGCGCTGGGCAGCGCCTCGCCTGGTAGCGGATAGACATAATTATATGCTTTTGGCCTCAGTTGATCGGGCGGCACGAACTGCAAACTGGTAAAGCGCCCGGAATTTCTGGAATCAATGCGGAAGGTGACGAGCTGCGTGGAATCCGGCGACCAGAAAACTTCGGGCCGCTCGCGAGCGTCTTCCCCATTCAGGATTCCTTCGTTGACGAGAGTTCTCAGGTCCGGAAGCGGCGTTGCATAATCCCATCCCGGGATGCCATCGCGAGTGAGTCGGATCATCTCGCCGGTGGAAGTATTGCGAACAAAAAGATTGTGATCTTTGACCGTGGCCGCCCAGCGACCGTCCGGCGAGAGATTTTCATACTGTGATGCGGCGGGACGCGCGCCCCTATCACATTCGTAATTCGAAAGCCGGCAGGTAAACTCCGCATCCGCGATTTGGAACCGAATGGCCGCGCCGTTATCCACATATTCGAACGTATAAAACGGCAGATCTGTGGACTTGTATTCGTGTCCGGCGGCGCGCGAAAGGCTGGAGGCGAGACGAGTCTGATCGAAAGCCGGCGCGCTGGTGTTTGCGGCGGCGTCAACTAGGACGAATTGCGAACCTTGCGGGCCATCCGCGCGGTACCAGAAGCGATCGCTGTGCTCGATCCAGGTCGGACGGACATCGGCCATCGAGATTTTTCCTCGCAAATTGCCGAGCAGGAAACTTTGCGCGCGCTGGTAATCCGCGAGCGTCCCCTGTGCCCGCGCTATGAACGGCAAAACCAGCAAAGAGCCGGTTGCCAGGAAAATAGCTACACCACGGGTCTTCGAAAACATACGCCCTCCCATGAATGCAAACTGATATTCCAAAAAACTCAGGCAGATTCAAAAGCCGCGCATAAGAAGCAGCTAATTTGCAGCTCGCGGCGAATTCCTGGGAATGAACAACTCCAGACGGACATGCCAGGAAACAGACTGTCCTGGCTCGAGCCAGTCCATACCTGTGTCGCGATTGCCCCACAGTTTCTTATTGAACGGGTCAGCCAGATTAAACTGAGGCTCGATGACAACATATTTTTTATCCGGCGGAGCATACACCTGAATGGCTCGAATTTGCGGAGAAAGAGCCGTCAGCCGGAGGCCGTACTTTGCCGCCGGGTCGATAATTTCGATCGCCGCATTGCCTGCGCGATTGCGATGCAAATCGGTGAAGCAATCGTCCATGTAGAGCGTGGTGCCGAGCGGCGCCCCGCCGGGGGCGGTAAAGTCATAGGGTGTGCCCTTCACCGAAACAATTTTCCCCGTCGGAAAAACATCGTCATAGTTGTTCACGAGGGCCCGCTCGTCTGCCGGCAAATGCAATCGAGCTTGCGCGCGATCACCGCTGGGAAAACGGAAATAGGGATGGAAACTGATGGCCATGGGCAGCTTTTCTTTGCCCGTGTTTTTCGCTGTTACGATTACGTCGAGCGCCTGATTCTTCAGCACCATGCGAACGGCTACATCGGTCTTCGAAGGCCAGTGACCGTCGAAATTGCCTCCAGCAAGGAATGCTGAAACCGTGGATTCCGCCGGACCGTTGTGATATTTCACGTCCTGGAAATGCGCTGACATAATCAGCCCATGCATGGCATGCACTTCGGCTCCCGGCTTTTTTCCCTTCCAGTTAGCCGGAAGCTCCATCATCTTGCCGCCGATGCTGGTCTCAATCGTTTTTCCATCGGACGAGAGCTTGCCGCGAATGCGGTTGGGATAAGGAAGGAGAATCGCAGCACCCATGGAGAAGCTCTTGTTTCCAAAGGCATCGTTTTGCTTTTCGAGTAGATCTTTGGCTCCCGCGAGATCGGGCGCGTCGAGCACATTCATGTCTCCGAGACCGGGAACATAAGCGCGTATTTGGAGAAGGTTCATTCCATTACCCGGCAGAACAGTGGCCCCCAGGAATTGGGGCTCCGCGCGATTGACGGGTTGCGGCCTGGTCAGCACAACCGCAGGCTGGCCGCCGATTGAGATCGAGGATTGCTGAGCCGACTTCGCGCGCGCCGGCGAGGATGTAGCTCTTGGATTGCGTCCGGCGAATGCCTGCAGAACGACGGTTGCCGTCAGAAACAAAAGAAAAGCCAAGCCGCGTTCGACCATGCGAGCCTCCCCGGAAAACGTTTACTGCGCTGGCTACCGCGCAGGCATTCGACAGAAGGTTATACCGGGATTTGCCTCAGCAAGCAAGGCTCTTCACGGCGAGAATTCTGGCTATTGACGAGTAAACGTTTTCGGCATAAATAGAATGACTGCATAGTTTTTCGCGACATGAGAGATTGCCTTTTGAAAGTTATGAGTAACATCGCCAGACGGAGGTTCCTCGAGCAGAGCGCAAAAGCAGCCCTGGGCGCAGCCTTTGTTCCGTGGCTCGGCTATGGCCAGAAGCTTGTCGCGTACGAAGCGGCCGCCCCGACAACCGTGGCGCCTGGCCTCATCAAGATCGATTTCGACCGGAAGATCGGCGCGATTGATCGCAAAATTTACGGCAATTTTACGGAGCATCTGGGCCGCTGCATCTATGGCGGAATTTATCAGCAGGGTTCGCCGCTTTCCGATAGCGACGGCTTCCGCAAAGATGTCTTGCAGGCGGCGCGGAACATCCACGTGTCCGTGCTGCGGTGGCCGGGAGGCAATTTTTCGTCCGGGTACAACTGGAAGGATGGAATTGGAGCAAAAGAGCAACGGCCCCGTCGCTGGGATACCGCTTGGCAGGAAGAAGAGTCGAATCGTTTCGGCACCGACGAGTTTATTGCTTACTGTCGAAAGCTCGGCGCAGAACCGTACATCTGCGTGAATATGGGTACAGGAACCATGCAGGAAGCCGCCGACTGGGTGGAGTATTGCAACGCGACGACGGATACCTATTGGGCCAACTTGCGCAAGAAGAACGGGCACGCGCAGCCGTATGCCGTGAAATATTGGGCGCTGGGCAATGAGGTTTACGGGAGCTGGCAAGCAGGCCACAAAGACGCGAATGATTACGCGGCGGATGCCTTGGAGTTCGCAAAAATGATGCGATGGGTGGATCCGTCCATCAAGCTGATCGCCTGCGGCGGCCCGACTGTCGATTGGAACATGACCGTACTGGAAAAGCTCATGGATATCGTGGATTACATTTCGCTGCACCACTATGGAGGCAGCCTCGATAACGCCAAAGAATTCGCGGACGCGCGCGATTTCGAGAGGCAGATTCGCGTGCTGGACGCGGAGATTACCACGGCCACTGTACGGAGCAGGAGAAAAGAGCGCGTTGCCATTGCCGTGGATGAATGGAACATCTGGTTCCGCTCGTGGTTTCACCGCGGAGACAATCACATGCTCGAAGAGGTCTACAATTTGCGCGACGCGCTATGGGTGGCCTCCGGGCTGAATATTTTTCATCGAAATTGCGCGACGGTGAAGCTGGCGGATATGGCGCAGCTCGTGAACGTCATCGCACCCATCATGTCGAATGACAGCGGAATCGTGCTGCAAACGACTTATTATCCGCTGAAGTTGTACACCGATTATTGCGGAGACGTGGCGCTCGACGCGCTGGTGCGCTCAGAGACTTTTCCAGGGCAAACTGACGTGCCCTATCTGGATATCTCCGCGACGACGAATTCGGAAAGCAGCCAACTGACTCTCGCGGTGGTGAATCGCCACCCGACAGCAGACATTTCCGCAGAGATTGAGATAGAGGGCTTCCGCCCGCGAGCTTCCGGCGATCTTTACGAAATCAACGGGCCAAGCCTGGATGCGACGAACACCTTCGCCGCGCCAAACAATGTGGGAGTGAAGCAGAGTACCTTTTCTGGTGCGAGCCAAACGTTCCGGCACAGTTTTGCGACGCATTCGGTTACGTTGATGGTGTTGCGAGCGTAATTCAATCGCAGCTTGCGTTTGATCTTCTTTTCGCCAAATCCAAAGTTAAAGTCAATTTTTCGCTAGAGCTTTTGTGAGGGCTCGCGAGAATAGCACTGCAATCTTCGACAATCCAGTCGGCACCCGCGCTGCGCAGATCTGATTCTGGCATTGTGGTACGCAATGCAATTACACGGCAGCCGGCGGCCTTTCCTGAGAGCACGCCCGCAGGCACATCTTCGACGACGATTATTTCTGAAGGATTGAGTCCCAACAATTCCGCCCCTTTCAGGTAGGCGTCTGGAGCGGGCTTGCCATGTTTAATGTCATCCGAAGTGACGAAAACGTTTGGCCGAGGAAGCCCGCCGGCGCGCAGGCGAACTTCCGCGAGGGGACGTGTGCACGACGTGACGATGGCCCACCGCTCCGGCGGCAAGGAGCGCAAGACTTCAATCGCGCCGGGCCACGGGACGATGCCATCCAGATCCGCGAGTTCTCGTCGCTCGACTTCGCGATTTTCCAATTCATAATCCGAGCCTGGCAGGTAATCGCGAATCGTAGAAATGCTTGGTCGGCCATGCGCGGCGCGCACGACTTCCTGCGGGTCGAATCCGTGCTCGATGGCCCATTGGCGCCACACGCGAGCGACGGCATGAGTGGAATCCAACAACACGCCATCCATATCGAACAGCATTCCAGAGCAGGAGACTTGGATTTTGTCACCTGTCAACAGCCACTCCCGCGGGAGCCGATGCTTCGTTTGATTTCGGCGGAATGATAGTCACAGGTTTATGCAGGACACTTCACTTCAACCGCGATGGCTTGCTTCTTCGCAAGTTCGATGAGCGCAGGCAGTACGTCCGCGAATGCTGAACCCTTGTCAGCGCCGCCAAAATCGAAATAGATGCGGCGATAGAGCGTGTAGAGCGAGTCGTAGGCTTCGCGCGTTTCCTCTTGCGGATGATAAACCTTATGCGGCGGGCAAATTGCCGACTGCGCTTCTTCGATGGTGTTGAAAACGCCTGCCGCGAGGAACGCGAAAATGGCGGAACCGAGACTTGTCACTTTGCGGCTGGGAACAAGCACGGGGCGGCGAAGAACATTTGCGTAAACCTGATTCAGCACAGCATTCGTTTGCGGAATTCCTCCCGAATTTATAACGCGATCAATCTGAACGCCGTGATCGGCCATACGGTCGAGAATCACCCGCGTGTGGAACGCTGTGCCTTCAATGGCGGCGAAAAGCTCATCTTGCGCGGTGTGATGAAGATTCCAACCGAGAGTCATCCCCCGCAGATTGGCATTCACCAAAATGGTGCGGTCGCCGTTATCCCAGGTCATGCGCAAAAGACCAGTTTGACCAGCAGAATAATTATTGAGGCCTTCGCTCAATTTTTGAACAGAAGTGCCTGCGCGGCGCGCTATGGCTTCGAAAATGTCCCCGGTTGCGGAAAGACCGGCTTCGATGCCCGTTAAATTTGGATGAACGCTGCCTTTGACCACCCCGCAAACACCGGGCACAAGCCGCGTCTGACCTGTGATTCCGATGATGCAAGTTGAAGTGCCGACGACGTTGACGATATCGCGCTCGCGGCAGCCCGCGCCGATAGCGTCCCAGTGCGCGTCAAATGCGCCGACGGGAATTGGAATTCCAGCACGGAGGCCGAGCTGTTCGGCCCACTCAGGAGCCAGCGTTCCAGCAAGTTTGTCCGAAGTTTCGTAGGAGCCCTGCAGTTTTTCGCGCACCCCGGCAAGAAGAGGATCAACTTTGGTCAAGAACTCTTCAGATGGCAAACCGCCGAAATCGGGATGCCAGAGCCATTTGTGCCCCATGGCGCAGATGCTGCGTTTGGCTTTGGCAGCATCGCTCACGCCGCAAAGAGTCGCGACGACCATATCACAGTGCTCGAACGCACTGGCGAATTCACGCCGCTTGGCCGGATTATGGCGCAGCCAATGCAGCAGCTTGGCGAATCCCCATTCCGAAGAATAAACTCCGCCGCACCAGCGAATGGCTTCGAGGTGCTCGCGGTGAGCCATTTCGGTGATCTCGGCGGCTTCGGATTTTGCGCGATGATCGCACCACAGATAATACTCGTTGAGCGGTTGCATGTTCGCGCCGACAGGAACGACGGAAGACCCCGTCGTGTCCAGAGCAATCGCCTTTACATCGTCCCCGCGAATACCAGCCTGACGCACGGCCTCTCTGGTAGCTGTGGCGAGCGCGCGCATATGATCGGCGTGCGATTGGGTCGCAAATTCCGGATCTTCGCGCTTGCGATGAAGAGGGTATTCCGAAACCGCAGAAGCGAGCGTTCCTTTTTCGCTGTCTACGATGGACACGCGAACACTTAACGTGCCGAAATCAACGCCGGCGACAATGGCCATAGGCTAGCAGCCTCCGCTGCCCGGCGCAGCGTGCCAGTAGGTTTGCCATCCCAAATAATGCGAGCCGGCCTCGTGCACTGCAGCGGCCACAGCAGAGAAGTTTGCGGCGACGTGATGTTCAAAACCCTGCTCGCAGATGAACCGCAGGAGTTTTTGCATACGCGGAATTTCAACTACCCCCGCGCCGCCGAAGGTCTCCAGGGGATCATCTGTAAACTTGCCGCTGCCAACGTAACCACGAACGCAGCCGCCGCGGTCATCGGTAGAGAAACGGGCAAACGACATAGCACCCGGCCGCACGAGACCAACGCAAGTGCCGAAGGTATTCTCCCTTCCCACCGTGCCGGCAATAATGGCTTGATAGTCCATCCTGGGATTTCGCAGGAAATGCTTGGGAAGATTGCTGCAATGAAAGCAGACCGCCTTGTCAGGATTGTCGCCGTAATTATTATTCCAGTCGAGGAGCGCGCTCGGAGTTTCCGATGCCAATCGCAGCACATGCATGCTGAGTACGCCGCAAACGTCCACTTCGCAGGCGCTGGACATCAGGTTTTCGCTCATCATGCTCATCACCGTGCACGGCACGACGCCGAGATTTTCCTCGATTGAAGTCCAGCACTGAACGGCGCTGACGGTGACGTGCGTTTGTTCCATCCATTGGTCGATTACTGCGCCTAGCTTGGCCATCTTCAGCAGCGCGGCCTTTGGCACGTCATTTACGCTGACGTATTTCTCGATGGAGTGAAGTTTGGATTGCGCGGCTTCTTCGGAATCTTTCATCCTCTCAATTCGGCCCAGCACCTCGGAAAGGTCCAAGGTTTCGACGGAAATTCCTTGCGATTCGAGAATTTTTTCGCTGTACCGGACGGTATTAAACGCGGACGGGCGCGCTCCGATGCTGCCGATGCGCAAGTTCTTAAGCCCCTTTACAATCCGGCAAACCGCTGCAAACCATGAGAGGTCTGCCGCAAATTCGGACGAGCTGGGCGCGACCGTGTGCGACGACGTCAGCGAATACGGAATGCCGTATTGCGCGAGGTTATTGCAGGCCGACATTTTTCCGCAAAAGCTGTCGCGGCGGCAGGAGATGGACATCTTCGCAGGAGCGTCAGGAGTTGCCTGAACCAGCACGGGAACGCTCAGCCGGGATAAACGCAATGTGTCCGCAATGGCGCGCTCGTCCCCAAAATTGGGAAGGGTAACTACCACTCCATCAATGCGATCGTTGTTTTTGCGAAACAGCTCCGCGCAACGCATTGCTTCGTCATACGTTTCGATCGCCCCATGTTTGCTTTGTTCGGGCGTAAGCGCGATGACTTCCATGCCAGTGCTTTGCAATACGCGAATCATTTCTTCCCGGCCTGATTGCGCAAGATGGCCCGGGAAGAATCCGCGGTTCCCTACAATCAAGCCGACCGTCATCTTCCTGGTGGACATTCAACCCTCGTCTCTATTGGTGAGCCGCGCACGTATTCGATGCCGATTCGTTCAAATCATTGCTTTGGCAGCGACTGGCCGTAATACGCCTTTTTCCCATGCTTACGCAGAAAATGTTTGTCATGCAGGGGCCGATCCAGGGAACCCACATCGTGCGCCAGCGCAAACGTGTGGTAAGCCATTCGCGCAATGGCCTCGAGAATCACGGAATTGTGCGCCGCCGCAGCAGCATCCCGCCCCCAGCAAAATGGGCCGTGACCTCGGACCAGAACGCCCGGAATCTTTTCTGGGTCGGCATCTTTGAAAGCACGCAGGATTGCCTCTCCAGTGTTCTTCTCGTAATCCGCCTCAATTTCCGTCGAGGTTAGACTGTCGGTCACGGGAACCGAGCCATGGAAATAATCTGCGTGAGTTGTCCCCAGGCATGGGATAGCACGGCCAGCCTGAGCCCAAGCCGTAGCGAATTCCGAGTGGGTATGTGTAACTCCGCCGATAGAAGGAAAACCTCTGTACAGAATCAGATGCGTGGGCAAATCGGATGACGGTCGCAGCTTCCCTTCCACAGTTTTTCCCTCAAGGTCTATGACCACGAGGTCCTCTGGTTTCAATTCGTCGTACGAGACGCCGCTTGGCTTGATAACCACAAGACCCTGTTCGCGATCAATGCCGCTGGCATTTCCAAACGTGTAGAGAACCAAGCCTCGCCGCACCAATTCAAGATTCGCAGCCAAAACCTGGTGTCGAAGATTTTCAAGCCGCATAGTGAAAGATCCTCAAATAGCCAACGGCCCGCAGCCTTCGCGCATCGTCCACTATTTTGCTTGCCTTTTGATTCTCGGTGTCGCTCCCGATTTGCCCGCGGTCCCGGGCGCCATTGCCGTTGAATCGCGCAATACAAGACTCGTGCGCAGGACATATTCGGTTCCGTTCGGCGAAGGAATCTGCCTCTGCAGTTCGGCGAGCAAGGCGTTGAAAGCCATCCTCGCGATTTCCGTCTGCGACATCCTTATCGTGGTCAGTGGAGGTATAACGAACTGCGCAAGGCGAATATCGTCGAATCCGATCAATGACAAATCTCTCGGTATTTGCAGGCCCGCTTCATAACCCTCGCGCATTACGCCAATTGCGGTCATGTCGTTCGAGCAAATCACCGCGGTCGGACGTTTCGGCAGCTCGAGAATTTTTTTGAGGGCCTCCATGCCGCCTTCCATCGTGTGATTGCCCTCGATCACGTGTTTCTCGTCAACCGGCAGGCTAATTTCCTCCATGGATTGGAGGAAGGCTCGCTGGCGAGCGACCGCCGACTTAAGCGTCAGTGGGCCGGAAATGAACGCAATGCTCTTGTGTCCGAGCGCCGCCAAATGCTGTACGGCCTGGCGAATTCCATGCTGATAATCAATTTTGATGTTGCTGACACGAGGAAGAGCAGGGCCCACGTCAATAAAAACGAGAGGAATCTTGCGCGACTTCAGATCATCAAAGAGCGCCTCTTCCATGCCGAACGTGACAATCGCCACGCCTTCCACGCGGCGCTCGATCATCCTGCGCACGGAAAGTGCCATCCGCTTGGAATCGTACACTGTTGATGTCGTCAAGATTTCATAGTTGTTCTGAACGGCGATATCTTCGAAGCCCTGAACAATTTCTGGGAAAAATGGATTGGTGATTTCAGAAACAATCAGCCCAAAAATGCGGCTGCGCCCCGAGACGAGGGCGCGGGCCTGCGTGTTGGGATAGTAGCCGAGCTCCTCGATGACTCTCCAAACTCGCCGAGAAAGCTGCGGAGTGACGCTCTGGACCCCGTTAATCGTGCGCGAAACGGTTGCGATGGAGACCTTCGCGCGCCGGGCAACCTCGTGGATGCTCAATGCGGCCTCCGGACGAGAGGAAATTTCTGGTAAAATTCGATTGCGATCACGTTCAACATGAAATGAGCCTGTGGTTAACCCCGTCCGCCGCCCGATATTAGAACAGATTCCTCTTTTCGGCGATGCAACAAAGTGACGCACTCGTCGGGCAAATCTACCCTCGTCTCCACCGCGAGGGGCGATTCACCTTCCAATATACTCCATATCTTTCGCCGAAAATTTCGTTGAACGGAACTAACGTCGTTTCTCCGCCTTTTCCGGCGGCGCGGAAAACGAGCGGCTGTCCCTTGACCGGTTCGACCCAGGCTACAGAACGAATGTCCTCGGGAGTTTTTACTTCCGCCTCCATCGTGCCTTCCGGCGCCCCGCGAGGAGCCAGTTCCGTCGGACCGTGGTCGGCGTCATACTGCATTTGCTGCGTCAGATCCTGAGAGCCCAAGCGGCCGGCTAGCACCACTGGACCATAAAGGACTGCTTGCTGTGAAGCATCGCCCGGCAACGCTTGCAAATGGAGCCGCATGGGCATGCGAACCTCGAGCGTATCGCCGTCCGACCAGGTGCGGTTAACCTGCAAATAACTTCCCGGACTGGAAAACGCGGAAAGCGGCTTGCCGTTAAGACTAACCGAGCCGCCGTCCACTGCCCAATAAGGTATGCGCACGTTGATGCTTGCCTCCGTAGGAGCGCTGACCTTCACGCCCAGTTTCGTACCCGCCTCTTGAGGGAAAGTCGTGTCCTGGCGAATCGTCAGACCCTTTTCGGGCCATTTGGCTTCGGAAGCGATGAATAGATTCACGAAAACGTCGCGGTCATTATGGAAATAGATGGAATTCCCCAGCTTCGCAAACTCCTCCGCACCCGTTCCTGTACAGCACCAAAACGAATTGAAGCGCGAGTTGAAGAATTTCCAATAACCTGTCTGGAGAGGAAGATAATACATTTTAAATCCATTCTCCGGATGCTGCGTGCCCATGCGGGAATTCAAGAGCGTTCTCTCGTAATAATCCATGTAACGAGGATCCGCCGTCCACCGGTACAGATGACGCGTCAGCTTCAGCATGTTGTAGCCGCAGCAACACTCTTCTGAAGAAACGCTCAGCTGATTCCCGAGCTGGCCCGCATCGGAGAGCCATCGCTCTCCATTGCTCGTGCCGCCTGTGGCATAAGAGCGCTCTTCCGTAACCTCATCCCAAAAGTACTTCGCGACCTCGTGATAATAAGGTTCGCCTGTAAGCTCATACCGTCGAGCCGCGCCAATCACTTCCGGGATATGCGTGTTGACGTGCAGCCCTTTCAGCTCATCCCGGTGGCCGGCGAGAGGATCGAAAAAGTCCGGTTTTTCGAAGCGGCTCCCGATAAAAAAGTACTCGCCTCTTCCCGTAATCGCAGCCAAGTTGAAAAGCGATTCGTTCATGCCGCCGTATTCCGTTTGCAAAATGCGCTGCATATGAGCATCGCTGATTCCCGTGGTCCAGTGGCTGATCCACTGCGCCATGCGCTCAGCAACTTGCAGAGCTTGCTCATTATGGCAATGCATGTACATGTCCAGATTGCCGGCCATGATCTTGTGCAAAGTATAGAAAGGCGCCCATACGCCGCGGCCCTCGCGAAGCCGGTCGAAAAAACTCTCCGGAAAAGCGCTAAGATAACCGTTGCTGGATTTTTCCTGACACTGCGCCAGGTCGGCGACGATGGCGTCCGCCTTCGCTTTAACGGCGTCGTCTCCCGTACTCGCATAAATCAGCGCGCTCGCCGAAAGAAAATGCCCTGTGAAGTGCCCGCGAAGCTCGCATTTCGGATCTTCCCAGCCGCCCAGCGGTTCCGCCGAACTGGGAATTCCGGCATTGACGCGGAAATTGTGCACCAGGCGATCTTCCGGCAGCGAATTCAGGTATTCCGTGTTGGTGCGAGCAGCCTTCAAAAAAGCGCCGTCCAACAAGCGAACATTTTCCAGCGGGAATGGAACAGCGCGCAGAGGGATTCCGTTCTGTCCGAAGCGGGGGCGCTGCGGAGGTGGAGCGGGAACCAAGTTCGCGCCACTGGCGCCTGCTGCGGAAACAATCTTAGGCATACAGGCGAGCGCTGCCGATGAAAGGGCGGCGCCGACAAACTCCCTGCGCGAAAGAGTTGGACGCTTCATGAAAGTAGCACCTCGCGTTCGAATTCCCTGAGAAAACAGCCGTTTGGATAGGAGCGGTGATCTGAGGCTTTCCGCATCGTAGAATCGGGTAAACGTTTTCTCAAGCACTTACATATAGACCACCTAACCCCGCATGTCAAGGCTCTGCAAGACTTTATCAAGACTTCTGCACCCGCTCCCGACCGTCCGATCCTCTTCGGGGATAGAAGCGAAAAAAGTAAAAAATCCCCAGCCCCAGCAAAATACCTCCCCACCAGATGCCGGCATGCAACTCCGAGAGTACAACTCGATGCGCGGGCGGATGAAACAAATCATAGATACCCGCCGCGAGAATCAAGGCTCCATTCACCAGCAGTGCAACTCCGATGAAAAACCAAATTGAAATTGGGCTTTCGTCGTCCATAAACTCACCAGAAAACAACATTCAAAACAACAAAAACGATTCCCACAACGGCGGCCCAAAATGACGGCCTATGCAACAGCGGAACATGCTCTTCGCGAGGCAATTCCGTAACGCCATAAACCAGGCCGCTCAATTCCTCAACGGGCTTTGGGCGCGTGAGAAAACTGATGACCACTGTCACCACCACGCAGATGATCCAGGACCAAAGCGCGCGATAAATATCCGCGGCGAGCGGACGCGCGTGAATCGAGAGCGCCAAATACCGCACCGCCGAAGGATACTGACGTTCCCAGCCGAACATGCCGGCGGCCGCCGCGGTTCCGGCCAGCAATCCCCAGAATGCTCCCTTGCCGGTGGTGCGTTTCCAAAGCATACCCAAAATCACCGTGCCGAATAGCGGCGCAATGAAAATGCTGAAGAGCGCCTGCACGTAATCCATGATGCTGAGAAATTGCATAACAAAGTACGCCGTGCCGATGCTGATGAGCACGCCAAGAATCGTGCACCAGCGTCCCATATCCACGTAATGCTTGTCTGACGCATTCCGCTTGATAAGCGCCCCGTAAATGTCATACGTCCACACTGTCGCGAACGCGCTCACGTTTCCCGCCATCCCGGACATGAATCCCGCAATCAGCGCTGTGACGCCCAACCCGAGCAGGCCAGGGCCACAGTAACGCACGAGCATCAATGGAAGCACGGCGTTGTAACTGGACGCGCCGCCCTGCGCGAGGCTTGCGCCGGTCAAATGCGGGAGAACAACCAGCCCCAAAAGGCCGGGCAGGATCACGATGAATGGAACGAACATCTTGAATCCCGCGGCAATAATCGGAGCCATTTTTGCCGCGCGCAAGTTTTTAGCGGCCATCACGCGCTGCACTTCAAGAAAATCCGTGGTCCAATAAGCAAAAGAAATGACGAATCCCTGACCCAAAACTACACCGACCCAATTCACGCCCATAGGATTGTTAAACGAGCCGAGATAACGCCACAGATGGACGTATTGAATTGAGGCGTTTTGAATGATATGGGCCTTCAGCTGTTCCCATCCGCCCGCTTCCACCAGTCCCAAAATAGGAATCAGGAGCGCCCCGGCCCAGATCAACACGAATTGGAGAACTTCATTGAAAATCGCCGAGCGCAAGCCGCCGAGCGCGACATAAATCGCCACCGTAATCGCCGAGACCCAGATGCTGAAGCTCATCTGCCAGCCAATCACGATATTGAGCAGCAGCGCCATCGCGTACATGTTGATGCCGCTCATCAGCACGGTCATGAACGCAAACGAAATAGCGGAAAGCGCGCGTGTCGGCTCGTTGAAGCGCAGCTTCAAATATCCGGGAACGGAATGAGTTTTTGAAATGTAGTAAAACGGCATCATGAAGATGCCGAGGAACAACATGGCGGGAATTGCGGCGATCCAATAGGCGTGCGTGGCGAGAATGCCATATTCGTAGGCTGCCGCGGACCAGCCCATCAACTCCAGCGCGCCCAAATTGGCAGACATGAAGCTCAGGCCGGCAATCCACGCCGTCATTTCACGTCCGGCCATGAAGAAATCTTCGCCGGTGCTGGAGCGGCGTTTCAGATAAAACCCAATCGCCAGTACCAGCGCAAAATAAAAAACGACTATGGCCAGATCAAT
>DASUAV010000074.1:0-5423 GCA_035763605.1 Candidatus Acidiferrales bacterium | reverse complement strand
AGCCGTGAACATGAGCACCGTGCCATTTACTCCAATTTCACCAAGCCGCGGCAAGTCGGCGGGAGCGAAGGCGCGTAGCGCGGCCACACCCCAAGCGGCGGCCGCGATTCCAACAAGGCCTCCGGCAAAAGCCAGGACGGCGCTTTCGGTGAGCATCTGCTGGACAATTCTGGCCCGTGACGCGCCCAGAGCCTGGCGGACCGCCAATTCGCGCTGGCGGACTTCTCCTCGTGAGAGAAGGAGGTTGGCGACATTCGCGCACGCGATCAGAAGCAAAAGACACACCGCACCGGAAATCAGGAAAAGCTGCGTCTGCACAGGACCCACGAGCACGCTTGAGAGAGAGCGCACCTTGATTCCCCAGCCCTTATTTGTAGCCGGAAAATTGGCATCAATGACTTTCGCATCGGAATCGAGGTCAGCTTGCGCCTGTTCGAGAGTGACGCCCGGCTTCAGCTTGCCGACGCCAACGAGGAAATGCGCGAGGCGCTGACTCATGCCTTTGTTCAGCAGCGGCAAAGGCATCCAGATTTGGGCTTTGGAAAGCATCGAGGGATCAGCGGATAGTACGCCGACTACTCTCATACTGCGGTCGTCGAGAACGACGTTCTTTCCAACGATGTGCGGGTCCGCGCCGAAATGCGTCCGCCAGATGCCGTTGCCCAGAATGGCGACCTGCGGCTGCGTCGTTTGTTCGTCAGCGGGGATGAATCCGCGGCCCAGCAGCGGGCGAATGCCCAGCGCATCGAAGAGGTTCCGCGATGCAATTGAGCTTGCAATCTGCTCAGGCTTTTCCAATCCGCTGAGATTCGAAATCTGAGCTTCGTAGTTGAGCACGGCCATTTGCTCGAAGGTACGATTCGCGTCGCGGTAATCGAGATAATCCGGCGGGGAAATGCCGGCCTGATCGCCCATGGCAAATTTGCCGGTGAGATGCACGAGACGGTTAGGCGAAGCGAAGGGCAGAGGGCGCAACACGACCGCGTCGAGCACGCTAAAAATCGCAGTGTTCGCGCCAATGCCGAGGGCGAGTGTGAGAACGGCGATTGCAGTAAATCCGGGCGCTTTCGCCAGCATGCGAGATGCATAACGAACGTCCTGGATAAAAGCGCTCATTTTTTCAGTTCCTTTGCCTTCCGTACGACTTTGCCCTGGACTGCGGACGTCGGCTGAACGCGCGAGTCCATGAACCTGAATGCAGCTTGGATTCCGTAATTAGTCACGGTATGTTATTGTTACGCAAATACTTATACGGGCCGTAGGCGGTTCGCCTGTCCGGTTACGAGAGGCTGAATCTCGCAAACGGACACGCAGTTATTCATACCGCAGGGCGACCATGGGATCGACTCTCATGGCGCGGCGGGCGGGGATGTAGCAGGCCGCGAGCGCGACGATGAGCAGCAGGACCGCAACGGCGGCGAAGGTGAGCGGGTCGCGCGGGCTTACGCCGAAAAGCTGGCTGGCCATCAGGCGCGTCAGGCCGAACGCGGCGGCGGCTCCGATGATGATGCCGGCGAGCGTCATTTTCGCGCCGTGGCTGAGAATTAGACGCAAAATATCCTCTCGCTGCGCGCCAAGCGCCATGCGCACGCCAATTTCGTGTGTGCGCTGGCCGACCAAGTAGGAAACGACGCCGTAAATTCCCACGCAGGCGAGCAGAAGGGCGAGCGCGGCGAAAATTCCCAGCAAAATCATGGAGAGGCGGCGCGCGGCGAAGGAATTCGCGACCACTTCGTCGAGCGTTTGCACGGCGTAGACGACTTCGCGCGGATCCTGCTCGGCGACGGCTTTGCGAACAGCGGGCATTACTGCGGCGGGATCGCCTTTGGTGCGAATGACGACAGCGGCGACGTCGGCCAGAAGCGGCATGAGCTTTTCTGGAACCTGCATGTACGGATAATCGTACTGCGGCTCGAGGGCGTTTTTGGGGTCGTTGCCGAGGCCCCACTGTTTCACGTGGCCGACGATGCCGACGATTTGCGCTTGCACGCCGAAAGTGGAGAAATTGACGCGCTGACCGATGGGGTCCTGTCCGGGGAAATAAGTGCGCGCGAAAACGTCGTCAATATCAATCACCACCGGGGAGTTTTCGTTGTCGGCGTCGCTGATGAAGCGGCCGCGTTCGAGGGTGATGCCCATCGCTTTCTGGAAGCCGGGTTCGACGAGATAAAAAGCGGCGGGAGACATGTCCTGCGAGGTAGCGGGCTTGGGATGGCCCTGAATCCAGAAGAGATCAGTGGAGAGATGAATCATGGGGCGCGAGCCGAGAGTGACGGAGATGGCTTCGACGCCGGGAATGGCGCGCATTTTGGCGTCGAAAGCGCGGAGGCGGGCGCGCGTTTCCGCGGAAGTGGTTTTGGAATTCGCGGGCATGGAGAGGTCGAAAGTGATGGCGTGAGCGGGATTGAATCCTGGGTTGACGCGCCAGAGCGCGGCGAGGCTGCGGAGCATGAGTCCCGCGCCGACGAGGAGAACCAGAGCGAGAGCGACTTCGGCGACGACAAAAATTCCGTGGAGGCGATGGCGCGCGCCGGACGAGCCACGGCCGGATTCGTTTAACACTTCCTGCAGATTCACGCGGGAAGTTTTCAGAGCGGGAGCGAAGCCGAAGAGAATTCCGGCGAAGAGAGAAATGGCGAGAGTGAAAAGCAGAACGCGTGAATCGAGAGCCACGTCGTTTGCACGCGGCAGCGTGCCGGGAAGAAAACCGAGAGAGGCTTTGATGCCCCAGAATGCGAAGAGCAGTCCAAGCGCGCCGCCGATTCCGGCGAGGATGGCGCTTTCGGTGAGCAATTGCTGAATCACGCGCGAATGGCTGGCGCCGAGAGCAGAGCGAATGGCGAATTCGCGCGAGCGCGACATCGAGCGCGCGAGAAGAAGATTGGCGATATTGGCGCAAGCGATCAGCAGCAAAAAACCGACCGCGCCAAGAAGAACGAGGAGCAAAGGCTGGATGTTGCCGACGAGGTCCTGTTTCATCGAGGTGAGCGTGATGCCGACATTTTTATCAGCGTCGGGATAAGTTTTGGCGAGGCTGCGCGCGACCGCGTCCATATCGGCCTGCGCTTGCGCGAGCGTGACACCGGGTTTCATGCGCCCGGCGGAGTGCGCGCTCAGGTCAATGCGGCGGTCGAGAAACGAAGCGTCGTTCAATTGGCCGAGCGGCGTATACACGTCACGCTGCGGGCCGTAGAAAGTGAAGCTCGCGGGAATCACGCCGACGATGGTGTAGGCGACGCTGTTGAGGGTGATGGCCTGGCCCAGCACGGACCGAGATGAGGCGAAGTGGCGCTTCCAAAAGCCTCCGCCGAGAATGACGACGGGAGCGGCACCGATGTGGTCGTCCGAGGCGCGGAAAAGGCGGCCCATCACCGGCTGGATGCCGAGCGTTTGGAAAAAATCGGCGGAGATCATGAAGCCGGAAACACGTTCGGAAGGCCCGCTGGTCGAGAAGTTATAATCCTGATTGCGGTACATGGTGAGAGAAGAAAAAGTGCGGTTCATGCGCTGCCAGTCGAGAAAATTCAGATACGTGACGTAGCCCTGAGAAGTTTCCGGCGAATCGGCATAAACGGCGACGAGCTGTTCGGGATGGGGATAGGGAAGAGGATTGAGCAGCACGCCGTTGACGATGGAGAAGAGCGCGGTGTTCGCGCCAATGCCGATGGCAAGCGTCAGGATGGCGATGGTTGCGAATCCGGGTGATTTCGCCAAGACGCGGAGGGCGTAACGGACGTCCTGAAGTAATGTGTTCATAACGCACTTCCTTTGGGAAAAGATGCGCGCGCGTTTGCCACGCAGTATCTCGAACGCGAATCAAACGGGCGGCGTAAAGCCACCCTACCTTATTCATAACGCAGTGCCACGATCGGGTCAACGCGCATGGCGCGGCGCGCGGGAATGTAGCAGGCGACGAGCGCGACGGCGGCCAGGATGAGCGGTACGGCGATAAAAGTCGCGGGATCGTTCGGCAGTACTCCGTAGAGGAAACGTGCCAGAGTTCTGGTCAACGCGAACGCGCCGCCGACGCCGATGGCAATGCCGATGAGCACCAACTTCAAACCATCGAGCAAAATCATTTTGGTCACGTCGGCGTGCTGCGCTCCGAGCGCGAGGCGGATACCGATTTCCGACGTGCGTTGATTCACGGAGTAGGCCATGAGTCCATAGAGTCCAATTACGGAGAGGAGCAAGGCGCTCGCTGCAAAAATTCCCAGCAGGATGGTGCGAAAGCGCGGATCGCTTACCGATGTGGCGATGTTGTCCTGCATGGTGCGGAAATTGACCAGCGGCTGATTGGGATTCAAATCGTGCACGGCGCTGCGCAATGCAGACGCTTCGGTGTGCGGATCGCCTGCGGTACGCAACACCACGGACATTGCAAATATCGGCAGCATGGAGTCGGCCTGGCGATAGGGAATGTACATTTCCGAGGTGGCTTCGGTGGCCAAACTTTGCTTCACATCGCCAACCACGCCGACAATTTCCATCCAGGGCACTTCGGTATTGGGAATCGCGCCGAGCTGAATTCTTTTTCCGAGCGGCGACTGACCCGGAAAATACTGACGGGCCATGCTCTCGTTCACGACAGCGACATAGGGAGCGCGCTCGGTATCGGACGCTTGGAGCATTCTGCCGGCAAGCAACGGGACGCGCAATGTTTGCAAGTACTCGGGGCTGACAGGCCGATAGCCGATCAAGATGTAATCGTGCGGGCTCTTGGGCGGACGCCCTTCAATGTTGAAATGGATGGTGGATCCGCTTCCGGTCACGGGCAAGACCAGCGCCGCTCCAGCGGAGGTTACGCCGGGCAAGGTTCCCGCGCGCGCCAGTAGCTGGTCGAAGAATTGCATTCGCTGCGCTGGCTGCGCGTAAGCTTTGGAGAACAAGGGCACGTCGGCAATTAAAAGATGCGAGGGTTCGAAACCAGTTTGCACATCCTGTAAGCGTGCGAAGCTGCGAATCAACAGGCCGGCGCTGATGAGCAGCAACAGCGCGAGAGCAACTTCCGTAACGACAAGGATATTGCGGATGCGATGGCGGCCCGCGCCCGCTGTTGAGCCGCGCGAGGCATCACCCAGCGCCGGACGGATGTCGAGCTTCATCGTTTGCAACGCGGGAGCGAGGCCGAAAAGAATTCCGGTGGCGAGCGCTACGAGCAAGGTAAACGCGAGCACGCCGCCATCGATGCCAATCTTTCCGACATTCGGCAAGCTCGAAGGCGCAAGGCTCAACAGCGGCTGCATGAGAAGCTGGGCGAGCAGCAATCCCAGAGCCGCGCCGGCGAAGGCGAGAATTATGCTTTCGGTGAGAAGCTGGCGCACAATACGGAAACGAGTTGCGCCGAGCGCGGTGCGCACGGCGATTTCCCGCTGGCGAGAAGCCGCTCGCGCAAGCAGAAGATTGGCGATGTTTCCGCAGGC
>DASUAV010000073.1:0-17147 GCA_035763605.1 Candidatus Acidiferrales bacterium | reverse complement strand
TGAATCCCGTACCTGCCGTAGTACTTCCGTCATAGTATCCAGCTTAGAACCGTGATGCGCGCCTAATATGTGTGTTTGCGCCGATAAAGAATAAAATCGACTGATGTGGGCACGTGAATCAAGGAAACGCTGAACGGGACGTGCCCTCTTGTTCGCAAATTGTTTGGTGTAGAACGAGTTCGTCCTAAAAACTGGAGTGTTTGCGGTATCCTCCGTGGAGACCATTCTTCAAGTTCGCGAACTGAGCATCCGATACCGCACAGCGGGCGCTACAAACGAAGCGGCTAGAAAGATTTCCTTCGACGTTGCCGCGGGTGAGATTGTCGGTCTCATTGGTGAATCAGGTTCCGGCAAATCGACTGTGGCGCTGGCGCTGCTTGGATTGCTCGAAGGCAACAACGCGGACGTCACAGGCTCGATTCGCTTTCGTTCACAGGAGCTCCTTTCGCTAACAGAGTGCAAATGGCAAAAACTTCGTGGCGCCGCTATCTCCATTGTGTTTCAAGAGCCGGCAATTTCGCTATGCCCCGTAATGCGCGCAGGACAACAAATCGCCGAAGTGATCCACGCACACAAGCGATGGAATTGGCGGCATTGCAAAGCTCAAGCAGAAGCGCTGCTGGAGCAAGTGGGACTGAAGGATCACGGCAGAATTTTTGCCGCTTACCCGCATCAATTGAGCGGCGGACAACGCCAGCGCGTGGCACTTGCGCAAGCTCTAGCCTGCAGTCCTGAACTCCTCATTGCTGACGAGCCTACTGCGTCGCTTGACGTTCGCAGCCAATCGGGATTCATCGGTCTCTTACGTGACCTGAAAATGGTGCGCGGAATTTCGATTCTGCTGATCAGCCACACGCCGGAGATTCAAGCAAGCCTGGCAGACCGTCTGGTGGTAATGAAACAGGGCGATCTCGTCGAAAGCGGCACTTTTGAAGAGATTTATAACAACCCGAAAGACCCTTATACACGCCGGCTGCTCAAACGCGCCCCTCTGACGGCTTCAACTCTCGACCTAGAGCCGACCGGCCAGCGGTTATTGCAGGAGCAAACCTCTCGATGAACGGGCAAGCCAGCTCTATCTCCCGAGAAAATCCCCCGCTGATCGATATTCGCGGATTAAACAAGAAGTACATTCAGCGGCGGCCACTTACCCGCGAAAAATTCTTAGTGCGCGCGATTGTAGACGCCAATTTGACGATTCGCCAGGGTACAACTGTTGGGCTGCTGGGTGAGTCAGGCGCAGGAAAGTCAACTTTGGTCCGATGCATGGCTCTAATCGAAAAGCCCACAGAGGGCCAGATCTGGTTTGAGGATACCAAGGTCTTCGATTCTAAGACTTCCAGCATTTCCGGCCTGCGGACACAGGTGCAAGTCATTTTTCAGGATGCGGCTTCCGCGCTCAATCCACGGCTCACAGCGGCAGAAATCGTCATGGAGCCACTGGAGATTCAAAGAATTGGCGCAAAGTCCGAGCGCCGCGAACGAGCGATGGAATTATTGGAAAGAGTCGGACTATCCCGGACATGGGAGCGACGAAAGCCGCTCGAATTCAGCGGTGGTCAACGACAAAGGCTCGCGCTGGCAAGAGCATTGGCGCTCAAACCAAAGCTCCTTATCTTCGATGAAGCGCTGTCGCATCTTGATCTCGCGAGTCGGGAAACGATGCTTGAGCTGCTCGTCAGCCTGAAAAATAAATGTGACCTGACCTACTTCCACGTTTCACATGACCTCGAGATGCTGCGCGGCATTACGGACGAAATTGCCGTGATGTGCGAAGGAACGATCGTCGAAAGCAAACCGACAGCCGAACTTTTTGCGCATCCGGAGCACTCTTACACGCGAGATTTGCTGCAGGCAATGCCTCAGCTGGAGACGATTTACAGCAAGAGGTTTGCACACGAATTGTCATGAGATATCTTGCCCGACGATTGGTTCATGCAATCCTCCTGCTCATTGCGATTTCCATGCTTTCCTTCATGTTGTTGCAATGGACGCCGGGAGATTTTTTTGACACCATGCGCCTCGATCCACGCATCTCGGCGCAAACAGTCGAAGGTCTGCGATCTCAATTTGGCGTGAATCAATCGTTCGGCGCCCGTTACCTTAGCTGGACGCGATCGCTGATGCGGGGAAACATGGGCTATTCGCTTTCATACGACACCCCTGTGGCGCCGCTGCTTTGGTCTCGTGCCAAAAATACGCTATTGCTCGCTGGTATTTCGGCGCTTCTTGCATGGATGATCGCGATTCCGATAGGGATTTGGAGCGCGGCAAGTAAGGGCGGATACGGGGACAAAATCTTTGGAACGGGAATCTCGACGCTTCTGGCCATCCCGGACCTGGTGCTGTTCTTGGTTTTGCTGTTGATTGCCGTCCGCACAGGATGGTTTCCAACCGGTGGCATGATTTCGAGCAACTTTGACGGTATGTCTGCCTGGCAAAAAATAAATGACGGCATTTGGCATTTTGTCCTTCCATCTGCGGGGCTGGCGATCGTTATGTTGCCGGTGCTGGTCCGCCATATTCGTTCCGCCATGATCGAAGCGCTCGAATCCCCTTTCATCCGTGCAGCCCGCGCACATGGAATTCCTCGAATGCGAATACTTCTGCGGTATGCACTGCTGGCAGCTTCGAATCCGCTGATTTCTTTGCTGGGATTTTCGATCGCGACTATTCTCAGCGGTTCAGCGATTCTCGAAGTAATTATGAGCTGGCCTGGACTTGGGCCTGTGATGGTGCAAGCGATCCTTTCGAGAGATGTCAACGTGGTTGCCGGCATCGTAATGCTCTCTTCAGTGTTCCTCGTAGCCGGTAATCTGTTCGCTGACGTTCTGCTGGTTGCCAGCGACCCCCGGATTCGGGCGGAGTGAGAACATGAGCCGCCGCTACAAATTGTGGTGCGCTTTGGCGCTGCTCGGCGCGAGTCATGCGCTCGTGCTCTTCGCCGGATTTTTCGCGCCGTACAGTTATTCTACGCAGAATCGGGACATGCCCTACGCACCACCCATGCGAATCCATTTCATTGATGCGCAGGGCAGTTTGCACGCGCGACCGTTCGTTTATGCATTGAAAGAGGATTCCGCGCTTTCAGGCACTTATGTAACCGACCACTCGCGCGAGTATCCGGTGCATTTGTTCGTGCACGGTTCGTCCTATAAAGTTTTGGGCCTATTCGATTCACGAATACATTTGTTCGGCGTAGAACAGCCCGCTCGATTGTTTTTGTTAGGGACGGATGAATATGGCCGCGATCAGTTCACGCGATTTCTTTATGGAGGCCAGGTGTCGCTCGCAGCGGGCCTGATTGCGGCCGCAATTTCCCTGCTGCTGGGCGGAATCATCGGAACCCTGGCAGGATTTTATGGCGGATGGATTGATGAAGTTCTCATGCGAGCAGGTGAACTTTTTTTTGCGCTTCCGTGGCTTTATCTGCTTTTCGCGGTTCGCGCGGCGCTGCCCCTGCACATAGCGCAATGGCAAGTGTTTCTGCTGCTCCTGGCTGTTTGCGGCATCATTGGATGGACGCGTCCCGCGCGATTAATTCGCGGCGTAGTGCTCAGTGCGAAGGAACGAAACTTCGTAATCGCGGCGCGCACGTTCGGCGCTTCGGATTTTTACCTGATGCGGCGGCACGTGCTCCCTCAGACCTATGGAATCATCTTGACTCAAGCGGCTCTGCTGGTTCCGCAGTTCATACTGGCTGAGGTGACGCTAACATTCCTCGGTTTAGGGGTCGGCGCCCCGATGGCGAGCTGGGGCGGGCTGATCGCTTCGCTGCAGCATTATTATGTACTGGCCTCCTACTGGTGGATGTTCGCACCAGCATTGTTGCTGATTCCGATATTCGCCGCCTATTACGTCATCGCCGATGAACTACAGGAACATCTGAAATCCGTGCCGCTGTGAAAAGTCCGGAATGTCTGCTAAGACTTTTATCATGCGCGTGACTCGCAGCTCGGCCTATCTTGCAGTGGTTTGCGCTGTAGTTCTATGCATCTGCTGTATGGCTGAAGGCGGAAGTGCACAGATACTTGTATCGGGAGCCGCGCCAGGGCATGCGGGCGGCAAGATCACTATTGCTCTCCGCTCCGACCCAAAAACTCTAAATCCCGCGCTCGCGACGGACATTCCGACGCGTGACATCATTTACTGCATGAACGCCGATCTGATTCATATCAATCGCCGGACGCAAACCACTGAATCAGCATTGGCAAAGTCGTGGCGCATCTCACCAGACGGCAGAACCTACACGCTTCAACTGCGCCATGGGGTTCGATTTTCCGATGGGCAACTGTTCACGGCCGATGACGTCATCTTCACATTCCATGTATACCTGGATGAAAAAATCGATTCCCCGATACGAGATCTGCTGATGGTTGGCGGCAAACCCGTATCCGTCGAGAAGCTGAATGATTACGCGGTGCGGTTTCAGCTCGCGCAGCCGTACGCTGCCGCGGAGCGACTTTTCGATGGAATGCCTATTTTGCCCAAACATCTGCTGGAAAGCGCCTACCAGAACGGCAATTTTGCGAAAGCGTGGAGCATTTCCGCCGCGCCGGGCGAAATAGCGGGACTCGGGCCTTTTCGCCTGAAGGAGTACATTCCCGGACAGCGGATTGTGCTTGAACGAAATCCTTACTACTGGAAAACAGATCGCAACGGCGTGCATTTGCCTTATTTGGACGAGGTGGAATTCCTGTTCGTTCCGAGCGAAGACGCGCAGGTCATCCGCTTCGAATCGGGAGACACGGATGTCCTCGATGGTTTCGGCGCTCAAGACTATTCCGTGCTGGAAAGGCAGGCGTCGGAGCGCCATTACCATCTGTACGATTTAGGGCCAGGGCTCGAATACAATTTTCTATTTTTCAATTTGAACGACCTTACGGCAAAACAACTGCCGCAGATCGCACGAAAACAGGAGTGGTTTAACGATGTGCGTTTCCGCCAGGCCGTGTCGGACGCCGTTGATCGCGAGGGCATCGTGCGCCTCGTCTATGGCGGAAGGGCCGCGCCTTTGTGGAGCCAGGTCACACCGGGAAATAAGTTATGGGCCGATTCGTCTCTGCCACATCCGGCGACTTCCATTGAGCAGGCCCGCGATTTATTGAGGAGCGCCGGTTTTTCATGGCGTGCAGACGGAACGCTGCTCGACGCGCATGCGAATCCTGTCGAATTCTCCATCCTGACGAGCTCGTCCAACGCCGAGCGTACCAAGACGGCCACCATAATCCAGGATGATCTCAGCCAGCTCGGAATGCATGTGCAAGTTGTGCCGCTCGATTTCCATGCGATGGTGGACCGCTTGCTCAACAGCTTCAATTATGAGGCAGCCGTGATGGGCATCGCTAGCGGCGATACGGACCCCACAGCGGAGATGAACGTTTGGGTCTCGAATGGAGGCACGCATCTGTGGCATTTGAATGAGGCTAAGCCTGCCACGCCCTGGGAAGCGCAGATAGACCGCCTCATGAACGAGCAAATGGTCACGATGAATTATAAAAAACGGAAGCAACTCTATGATCAGGTGCAGCAAGTGATCGAACAGAACGCGCCAGTGATCTTCACAGCCAGCCCTCACATTCTCGCGGGCGCTAAGGATCGCGTGGGCAATTTCCATCCCTCGATTCTTGATCCATACATTCTGTGGAACATTGAAGAGCTATATGTGCGCTAAATCCGTCATTTCTGACGAACCTGCACAAAACAAGGCAAAGAAGAATCACCTTCATTCGAGTGATAGCCGCCTCGTTCAGGACTGTCTAAAGGGTAGCGAAGCAGCTTGGTCCGCCTTAATTGACAAATACAAGAATCTTATTTTTTCGATCCCGGTCAAATATGGTTTCTCAGCTGACGATGCCGCCGAAATTTTTCAATCTGTATGCGTCGAGATGCTTTCTGAGCTTCCGAAACTGCGGAATCCCAAGGCGCTGCCAAAGTGGATTATGCAAGTGACCGCGCACAGGTGTTTTCACCACAAGCGACGCGCGCAGCGAACCGAAAACCGGGATATGGAAACCGAACTCATGGAAAGGCCAGCGCCAGAGCGCGCTGATGCCATTTTGAAGGAGGCCGAAGAAGAGCAAGTTCTTCGTGACGCGGTTCTGGCGCTTCCGCCACGGTGCCGCGAGTTGGTTCACATGCTGTTCTTTGAAGAGCCCCCGCGCCCGTACGACGCGATTGCATCGCAACTGGGGCTTGCAACCGGCTCGATAGGATTCATTCGCCAGCGCTGTCTCGAACGTTTGCGAAAGCGGCTCATCGAGGCGGGTTTCGCATGAAGGCCGCCCCGAATAGAACTCCCGTTTCAAAATCCGTTCTAAGTAGCCTCGCTCGATTACAGGATGATGCCGACCGCGCGTGCTTCCTGGCACGACACCCAAATCTTCGCCGCGATAATGTTGTTTCGTATCTGAATGATTTGATTCGATCTCAATTGCGTGCTGACGCTCCCCAAGCGCTCTCACTCGCTGAAGCTGCTGTAACCATTGCTCTCAAGCTCAACAATTCCGAAATGTTGGCCCGCAGCTTCCGTTCCAAAGCAAACGCGCTTTACATGCTCGGGCGGAATCAAGAAGCCCTGGAATTCCATCGCCGCGCGTTGCAGATCTTCCGGGAACATGGCAATGCCCAAGAAGAAGCTCGGACGCTCATTCCTTCCATTCAATCTTTCATTTTGCTCGGTGAATATGACCACGCATTCGAAGCCGCAGCCACAGCCAAGAAAATACTCGAACGCCTTGGTGATAAGCAGCGACTGGGCCACTTGGAAATTAATGTCGGAAACATTTTCCATCGGCAGGATCGTTTTGAGGAAGCGCTTGCATGTTATGAGCGTGCCTATGAAGCCTTGCTGCCGCTGAAGGACTCCGAGGGCCTTGCCGTCGCGCTCTACAACATGTCGGTCTGCCTGATCGTACTGAACGATTTTTCCCGCGCGCTTTCGAGCTACGAGCGCGCCCGCGAGTTATGCGTTCAGCACGGAATGAAGCTTCTGGTCACGCAAGCTGACTACAACATTGCGTATCTCTATTATTTTCGGGGCGAGTACAGCCGCGCGATCGAAATGTATCGCGCTACGCGCAAAAAATGCGAAGAGAATCGCGATGCACATGTCCTGGCGCTGTGCTTTTTGGATCTTTCCGAGATTTATCTTGAGTTGAACCTCAGCGCGGAAGCCCGAGATACCGCACATCAAGGCAGAGAGCAGTTTCAGAAATTAGGCATGGGATATGAAGAGGCAAAATGCCTTGCCTATGAGGCTATGGCTCTCAGCCAAATTGGAAAGGCGGCCCAAGCGCTTGATTTGTTCACGCAGGCGCGGGCCAAGTTCATTGCTGAAAAGAATCTGGTCTGGCCGTGGCTCGTCGATCTTTATCACGCGGTGGTGCTCTTCGGTGAAGGGCGCTTCTTCGAGTCACGTCGGCTTTGTTTGCGCGCGGCGAAATTTTTCGAGAGTTCCTTCCTGCCGGGGAAAGCCGTCCTTTGCCATTTATTACTGGCGCGCCTTTCACTGCAAACCGGAGACATATTAGCGGCCGAGCAAGAATGCGCGAAGGCTCTCGAACGATTGCAATCGCTTGAAGCGCCGGTGCTCCGCCATCAGGCTGAATTTTTGTCAGGGCAGATCAGTGAAGCATCAAAGCGGCCTCAGCTCGCTTACAAAAGCTACCAGCGCGCTCGCGCGGCGCTCGAAACTCTGCGCAGCAGCCTGCATGGCGAAGAACTGAAGATCGCATTCATGAAGAACCGGCTCGAAGTGTACGAACGCCTGGTCGAATTCTGCATGAGTGAATCGCGAACCGGCGCCGCGGAAGAAGCGTTCAGTTACATGGAGGCGGCTAAGTCGCGCAGTTTTGCCGAACTGCTCACTCATCATGCGCAAGCTGTTCCCGAAGCTGCGCCGGGCCAGAGCGGGCTCGTTCGCCGCATCCGCGAGATGCGCGAGGAGCTGAATTGGTACTACCGTCGCCTGGAGAATGAACTACTTCGCGCCGAGAATCCGTCTCCTGAAAAAATAGAGAAATTGAGGCAGGAGACGCTTGCTCACGAGAACGAATTGCTTCGCGCCTTGCGGGACGTTCCAACCGGACTGGCGCTCGGACAAAATGCCGCTCCTGCTTCTCTGGAGCAAGTTCAAGCGCAAATGCCGGCCGAAACGGTGCTGATCGAGTATTTCAGCGTAAGAGAGCAATTCGTCGCCGCCGTCTTAACGCACCAGTCAGTTACTCTCATTCCCATAACGCCCGTCTCTCGAGTCGTGAATCTGCTTCGGCTGTTCGATTTTCAAATCGGGAAATTCCGATTGGCTGCCGATTACCTGAAACAGTTTGAAAAGCCACTTTTTGAATCAACCCGGGCGCATCTGCGCGCGCTATATAACGAATTGCTAGCCCCAGTACAGGCGCACTTGAATGGTGGGCACCTAGTGATTGTTCCCCATGGTGTTTTGCATTACCTGCCGTTTCAGGCCTTGTTCGACGGTGACCGGTACTTAATCGATTCGCATACAATTTCTTACGCACCGAGCGCCTCGATTTTCTCTTTGTGCCAGCGAAAAACGGAATGCGGTGTTGATCCGCCACTCATCATGGGGATCCCTGACGAGAACGCACCGTACATACTCGATGAGGTGCAAGCTGTTTCTAAAATCCTCTCCGATGCGAATCTTTTCGTCGGGTCAAAAGCCACACATGAGACTCTGCAAAGAAAGGGACTTCGGAGCCGGCTGATTCATATTGCGACGCATGGCACATTCCGTCAGGACAATCCTATGTTCTCCGGCATCCGGCTTGGGGCAGGCCAGCTTAACCTTTATGATCTGTACCAGTTAAGACTCCAGGCCGAACTGATAACCCTCAGCGGCTGTGCAACCGGTCTCAACGTGGTGACCGCCGGCGACGAGTTGCTAGGTTTGGTCCGCGGCCTGCTGTATGCCGGCGCGCAGTCGGTTTTACTCACCTTGTGGAATGTGCATGACCGCAGCACCTCAGAATTCATGGACGCGTTCTACAAAAAGGTCAAACGTGGCGACTCAAAGGCATCCGCCCTGCGAAATGCTATGCTCGATCTACGCGACCGTTTCCCCCATCCCTATTATTGGGCGCCGTTCACGCTCACTGGCAAGCTATAACAGCCCAACAGCTAGTGTATTAGACCCCTATATTTTTCGCGTACGTTCATACTCTTATTGACAAGCATGGGTAAGTAGAAGCTAATCCACACAAACTGGGGGGAAGGTGATATGGCACATTTCAGTTTGGAGCAATGGGCCGATTTTGCCCGTAACACACTGAAAGGAAAGATAAAGGAGGAGATGCAGGTGCACGTGGACACAGGGTGCGAAAGCTGCGGCAAAATCCTGAGCCTCTGGAAGCGAGTGCACGAGGTTAGTGCTCGCGAACCCGCCTACGAGCCTCCTGCGGGCACTTTGCGAATCGTAAAGAGCGTCCTGCCGGGCCTCAGCAAACCCTCAGGCAAACGCGCCATTCTGGAGTTGCTCTTCGATAGCAAGCTTACGCCGAGCTTCGCTGGCGTTCGCTCTACAACTTCCACGGCCCGCCAGCTGCTCTACGCCGCTGGTGCTTACCGCATTGACCTGAAAATGGAGCCGCGACTCGACACCGAGAGAGTTTCGGTGATGGGCCAGGTCTTGAACTCGGCCGACCCAACACAGATGATTCCGACCATACCGGTCACGCTCATTCGAAATAATAAAGCGATCACTTCTACGGAAACTGGAGACTTTGGGGAATTCGAGCTTGAGTGCAAACTCACCGCGCACTTGCAACTACGGCTGAAGCTACCGGACGGAGTAGGTGTAGAGATTCCGTTGATCGAGCCAACAAAGGCAGCTCTAACGGGGTTATTGGAACGCGCTGAAAACAGTCAATTTACGGGTTCCAAAACGAAACTGGGGCGTAGTACTGGTAAGAAAGTCTAAACCGGAGGTCACAAAAATGTCTGTTTGTACCATTGAGCCGATTGGGAGTAACAGCCATTCTAGGACTTCGAATTTCAAACGAGTTAAGGGAGCAATCCAGCCCATGAAACGCATGATCGTTCTTCTTGCAGCACTAGTGATGTTCGGCACGCGTCCCGCGTCCGCCCAGCTGCTAAGTAATTTGCTCGGTGGCCTGACCCAAACGCTCACCAATACGGTCAACACTTTGCTCGGCCAGCCGCAAGCCGTCATTGTGCGGACCACACTCGGGCTTTCCGGGCTTCAGAACACTTGCCTGGCAAATGGCTGCACGGTAATTGGCGAGCTCGATGGCACGCAAGGGCAGCTTTTCCTTGTTCAGCCTGTTCAAGGCCTCCTGCCTAATGTTCTTGCCAGTGTGCTGAACTTAGTTGACGGCATCCTGGACGCGGAACCAGATCAATTCATAGTGCTTCCTCTCACGTCTGGCTACGGCCCTTATCAAACGACTATACCCACGTACTTGTACCAAGAAAGCCCGCTCAACCTCTATGGCACTTCGGTCTGGAGCGGCTATGCAAATCAGCCTGCTGCCCAGATCATCCGCGTGGCACAGGCACGCAGCACTTTCCACGTTAGCGGGGCCGGAATTGTGGCGGACATCGATACGGGAGTCGATCCGAATCATCCGGCTTTGAAACCGGTGCTTCTCGCAGGTTATGACTTTACTCGCAATCAGCCAGGCGGCTCTGAGATGAGCGATCTGGGGGGCGCGACTGGTTCAGCCTGCAGCTCGTGCCAGGCAGCTTTTGTTGATCAGCACACGGCGGCGATGCTCGACCAGCACACGGCCGCCATGCTCGATAACACCGGATTTGAAGCTTTCGGCCACGGCACAGAAGTACTCGGCATGGTCCACATGGTTGCGCCGACCGCGCAATTGATGCCGCTTAAGGCGTTTGGTCCCGACGGCAGCGGAACGCTTTCAAACATCATTAGCGCCATTTATTATGCCGTCCAGAACCATGCGAACGTAATCAACATGAGCTTTGAACTTCCTTCAAACTCGAATGAGTTAAGTAAAGCAATAAACTATGCCAATGCGAATAGCGTGGTCTGCGTGGCCTCCTCGGGAAACGATGGGCAGCAAGAAGTCGTTTACCCCGCCGGCCTCAGAAATGTCATGGGCGTAGCTTCGACCAACAACTTTGATCAACGCTCTAGCTTCTCGAATTACGGTGATCAGGTTGTGTGGGTCGCAGGTCCCGGCGAGAACATCGTCACCACATATCCCTTCGGCACCTATTCGGTTACTTCAGGAACGTCGTTTACCTCGCCGATGGTCGCGGGTGCCGTGGCCCTGTTGATTAACCGCCAAGGCAAGATGAGCCAATCCTCGGCTTCGACAGCCATCTCTCATGCGCATTGGATTAGCTCGACTATGGGCTATGGCGAATTGGACGTGTATCAAGCCCTGGCCTCATTGGGCTGGAGTTGGTAACGGTGTTCGAATCCAAACCGGCGAGAATATGACAGTAGCTATCCCCGAATTGAACATAACTGCCGGGCGCTTGCCTGAGGGAGACATCCTGAAGGCGAGCGCCGCGGCATCTCGGATCCCATCAGTTTTTTCTGCTTCTCTCAGCAACAGGGCCGCAGAAGAGGAGATGACCGCGCTTCGCAGCGCTATTGTCTGCTCACTGAACCAATTGTTGGACCTTAAAGACCTGAATACGGGCATCCACAGCACGCGTCTCGCGGAATGGGCGCTTCATGTCGGCGGCGAACTTGGGTTAGACGAGGTTGCGCTGGCTGACCTTGAAATTGCGGCGCTGCTGCACGATATCGGTAAAATCGGCATTCCAGACGCGATTCTCAACAAGCCTGCGCGCCTCAGCGCAGAAGAATACGAGTTGATGAAAAAACATCCTGAATACGGCTGGATCGTACTGCGGCAAGTTCCGGGATTCGAGCGCGCCAGCCTTCTGATTCTTCATCATCACGAGAGCTTCGATGGAAAAGGATATCCTGCGGGACTGAAGGGCGAAGAAATTCCCATCGGCTCCCGAGTTGTCTCGGTTATCGATTCTTTTGACGCGATGGTCTCATCCCGTCCGTACCGGCAGGGCTTGCCTTTCGAAGAGGCAGCACGCCGTCTCACGGAGGCCAGCGGAACCCAATTCGACCCGAGCGTGCTACGATGTTTCCTTCCGCTCGCACGCGCCGAAATGTCTGCAGTTTTCGCTGCCGCCGGCACCACCGTAAACGCAGTGGTATAGACGCGGGATGTTTCTCGCCGCTGGCAGGCATCCCAGAGTCAGCATCCAGCTGTTCTATTACTCAGAACAACTTGTTTGCTTGCGCAACCGCTGCATCGAGCTGTTGCTCGCCTGACTGCGCTTTCTTGCTCAAATCATCGAAAACCGCGTATTGCGCCGCGTTGGGCGAGGCGTACGCTAAAGCTATATCGTTCGCTAGATACGCCAAACGGCTGCGCACTTTGGCCTCGTGCAGCAGCGTTCCCTCACTGGATTGAATGCGTAATTCCACCATCTTCCCGATGCTCGTATTCAATGCAGAAAGAGCTGCGCCCGCTTGCGATTCCGTCAATTGATTACTCGCAATGGCGGACTGAACTCTCTCGCGTGCCTCGATGGCCCGGTTGATTTTTTTGTCGAGCGCATCAAGAGCGGCATGAATTTTCAATTCCAGCGACAGTCGCGCCTCTAACTGCTGTTGCGTCGCGTGAATACGCGGATCGAGCGAGACTTGCAGGTGCTCGACCGATGTCTCCCCGCTGTACTTTAGCGTCACCGTATAAATTCCCGGAGCGACTTGCGGACCATCCAGCGTATCCTCCTCGCCGCCGGCTGCAACCGGAGGTTCGAACCCTTTGACCTCTGTCGCGCTGGGATACCGCAAATCCCATTGGAAGCGGTTCATTCCAGCAGTAATTCCCGTCAGTTTCTCCTCACGCTCCTGAGCAATTTCTGCCGGCTTAAAGGGCGTCTGCTCTGCAAGCGGATTCGTTTGAGGCTCAGAACCTTGCGCCTCATTCTGCTTTTTGGTCAAATGCAGATCGAAGGTACGAATCACCTGCCCCTGAGAATTCGAGAATGTGAGTGAAACCGGATTGCTGCCGCTGTAATCGGCTGGGATGTGGAAGAAAACGGTCGCACCAAACGGCGGATTCTGACCGGCATTTTGCACTTGGAATCCTCCGCCTCCGCCCCCATAGGCATGCGTGAGCCACGCTTTCTGCGGAGCGAACAAGTGAGCGGCGCTGTCAGATACGTCCGGATGCTTGGTGAGTTGCTCAAGGAGAGAAAGGCTGTCGAGAACCCAGAAAGACCGTCCGTGCGTGGCAATCGCGACTTCTCCCTCACGCGTGTTCACGGCAATGTCGCGTACTTGAGCAACAGGCAAGTTCAAAGTGAGTGGTTGCCACTGCTCGCCCGCATCGAGGCTCACGTAAATCGTATTCTTCGTTCCCAGGAACAACAGATCCGCGTCGTTGGGATCCTGCCGAAGGTCGAAAACGTATGTATCATCCGGCAGTCCCTTGGTCATCGCCGTCCAGTGCTTCCCCAAATCCGTGGTCTTAAAGACATACGGGTGAAAGTCATCCCACATATATCTTCGCGCGCTTAGGTACGCCGTGCCGGTGTCCGAATAGGACGGTTGAATTGAGTTGATCCAAGACTCGCGAGGCAACTCAGGCGGCCTAACCGGCTGCCAGCTCTTGCCATCATCCGTCGTGACGTGAACCGCACCATCATCTGAGCCAGCCCAGATGATATTGCTATTGCGCGGCGAAACCGCGAGAGCCGAAATCCCGGGATAAGTTTCTGCCCCGGAGGCATCGAGATTAACGGGGCCTCCGCTGGGTGCTTCAGTGTTTGGCGCGTTGCGAGTAAGATCGGGACTAATCTGTCGCCAAGTCCGGCCATAATCGTAGCTGCGCAGCACGCCTTGAGCCCCGATGAGCAGTTCATAATCGTGAGTTCGCGCCTGCACCGGACCGAACTTCTTCGAAGTGATGGGCGCAAAGAGAATCGGATGCGTCCAGCCGAAGCGGTACTTCAACTCTGATGAAGCTGCCCCCTCCTGGTAATCGGGCCACGGACTAATTCCTTCCTGCTGGCCAATGCTCCTATCCTGCCGAATGAATATGCTGAAGTAGCCGCTGCCGTAGGTGATCTCTGGATTGTCCGGTTGGGGCACCGAATAGGTGCTCTCTCCATACGCCACGCGCTGCCAAATATCCGTCGGGATTGAACCGCCGGGATTCGCGCTGGGACCCTCTGTAGACCCCTCATCCTGCTGCGCGCCATAGATGTGATACGGAAACTGATTATCGAGATTGACGTGGTAGAACTGCCCGGTCGGCTGATTGTGCTCTTGGCTCCAAGTGTTTCCGCCATCGGTCGAAACGGTTGCGCCGCCATCGTTCCCTTCGAGCAGAATGTTTGTGTTGTTCGGATTAATCCAAACAATGTGATTGTCGCCATGGGGCGTGTGCAGCTTACGAAATGTCTTCGCGCCGTCGTGAGAAACCCACAGGGCGTCTACCTGCGGAGCGTAAACCGTGTTAGGGTCTTTTGGGTCGGCATAAATAGCCATGTAATAAAAGGCGCGCTGGCGCAGGGCGAAATCGCTGTTCGTGAGCGTCCACGTTTCGCCGCGATTGTCCGAACGGAAGACTCCGCCGTGCTCAGCCTGCACAATGGCATAAACGATGTTCGAATCGGCTCCTGAAACGCTCACGCCGATGCGGCCCAGCGTGCCCTCGGGAAAGCCTTGGTTGTGACTCAAATTTGTCCAGTGCGCGCCGCCATCCGTTGACTTGTACAGCCCGCTGCCCGGTCCGCCGCTAATAAGCGCCCATGGCAAGCGTTGCGCCTGCCACATCGCCGCATACAGCACTTGCGAATTGTGAGGGTCCATCACCAGATCGATTGCACCGGTCTTATCATCAATGAAGAAGATTTTTTGCCACGAGCGTCCGCCGTCGCTGGACTTGAAAATCCCACGGTTCGAATCGTCGGCGAAGGCGTGCCCTAGCGATGACGCGTAGACGACATCGGGATTTTGGGGATCAATTACAATCGCGCTGATCGTATGAGTATCCCGCAGACCCGAATAGCTCCAGGATTTCCCGGCGTCCATGGACTTATAAATTCCATCGCCCGTAATCATGTCGTTACGAATGTCGCTTTCGCCGCTTCCAACGTAAATGATGTCAGGGTTCGATGGCGCGACGGCAAGTGCCCCGATGCTCGGGCTGGCGCTCGAAAAATGACCGTCCGAAATGTTGGTCCATTTAATTCCGTAATCAGTGCTCTTCCAAATTCCGCCGCCAGTTGTGCCCATATAGAAAAGATTTGGCTCGCTCGGAACCCCCTCGACAGCAACCACGCGGCCGCCGACGAACGGCCCTACAAGACGCCAGTGCAGTTTGCTCATCAGCGCGTTCGACGAGACCGTATCCGGTCTGCTGGCCGGCACCAAGACAATCGCTGCAAGCCCTAGGGCTATCATGTTCAGAATTACTTTCCCGTATCTAACGACTCTGAAACTCAGCTCGGAATCAGTCACTGTGAGCGGATTATGCATTTGCATCGCCTCCGGAATTCAAACTCGCGTATAACGCGGAAGACTAAGAAGCGGATGTGAGTCTACATCAGACGCAATAGAGGCGAGTCAAATAGTTTTGGAACGGAAATATCGCAGATCCAGAGTACATCCACGAAGGGAATTTAGTGCGAAACAAGTCGTCGCGCCAAAATCCGCATGACGAAATCAGCCGGCTAAACTGTCTTGTCCTTGGAATAACAGATTCGCTCGAGATTGCACTCGAGGCAGCGCGGCCGGCGCGCCTGGCACACACGCCGCCCATGCCAGATGATCTGGTGTGAAAACAAGATCCATCGCTCTTGCGGAATCACGCGCATCAAATCCTGCTCGATTTTTTTTGGCTCTATATTTTTGGTGAGGTCCAGCCGCTTCGTTACCCGCTGCACATGCGTATCCACCACGACGCCCGACGGAATCTGAAAAGCTGTCCCCAGCACCACGTTCGCTGTTTTCCGCGCCACTCCGGGAAGCAACAGTAACTCATCCATGTTCTGCGGCACTTTCCCGCCGAACTCCTCCGAGATTTTCTTGCTCGCGCCGATCAGCGATTTGGTTTTATTTCGGAAAAATCCGGTCGTCCGAATCTCATCTTCCAATTCGCGTGGATTCGCAACAGCCAAATCCTTAGGACTCGGATACTTCGCGAAAAGCGCCGGCGTGACGATGTTCACCCGCTGATCGGTGCATTGCGCCGAGAGGATCGTCGCGACCAGCAGTTGAAACGGATTGTCGTGCTTCAGCGCGCAAGTCGCCGCCGGATAAGCCTCGTCCAGCTTCTCCAGAATGGCGTGAACACGTTTGGGATTTGTGCCGCGTTCGCTTCGTACGCGCGCATTCTTCGATTTTCTTGGACGTAATTTCGTTTTTGTGACCATGAAGAGCAGAAAATATAGCACACACGCTCGCCTCACAACATTTGCCGAGGGCAACGCGAGAGCGTCAGTGCCCGCCAATCGAATCTCGAACAACGCCGTGCTGTTCGCTCCATGCATCGCTCATCTGATTGCGGATTTCCCACAATTCGGGGAAGAACCGCACCCGCAAGCCTTCATTCAGCAGTTCCACCGCGCGCCCTTTTAGCGATTTCGCGCCCAGCCCGATCGTTCGCATAATCAGCTGCATGTGCACCACGCGAAATCTCTGAAACAGTTCGTCAAATTCCGCGAAGGCTTCCGCCACCGCATAAGCCGCCCCGTGCTTGTATTCCGAATCGTAGATTTTTTCGACGCTGAGCCCGTGCCTATCCAAGTAATTCGCCTTGAACGACTGCCACAACGGCGTGTGCATCCGCAAAATCACGCGAAATCCCGGCGACTCCTGCCCGCTGCCGTTTCCTAGTTGCAGACGGATCTCTTGATACTCTTTGGGTGACATCGTTTCCAGCAGCGCCATCTGCTCGATCATCAACCGCTCGGCAATGTGCACTCGTCGAAAAAGCGTGAGCACGCGGTACGTATCTTCCTTCTGCAGATAATCGTCAATGTCCAGCAGCGTGTACCCAATCAGTTTCATCCATATCTCTTCCGCCTGATGCACGATCTGAAACTGCAGCTCGTCCGCATTGCAAAGCTCGTGAAAGTCCTTTTGGCAC
>DASUAV010000072.1:0-8281 GCA_035763605.1 Candidatus Acidiferrales bacterium | reverse complement strand
GCGGAAATAACGCGGGCGATGCCGGCCAAATCGTTCGCGATGCGAATATCGGCCCACGAATCGGCGCCGAGCATGGCGCGCACGCGCTCTGATGCGCCGTAGCCCACTTCCATCACAAGCAAGCCGCCCGGCCGTAGATGCTTTGATGCCTGCGCGATGAGCCGCGCATAAATTTCTGTGCCGGTCGCGCCACCAAATAATGCGGTGTGCGGCTCATATTCGCGGACTTCGCGAGCGAGCCCGCGCTCTTCCGCGCGCGCCACGTAGGGCGGATTGCTGACGATCAGATCAAATATCTGCGATTCGCATTTTTCAGACTCGAGCAGATCGCATTCAACGAAGCGGACGCGCTGTGCGACTCCGTGCTTCTCGGCATTGCGCATAGCGATTTTCAATGCGTCAGCAGAAATATCCGTCGCGAGAATCTGCGCGTTCGGCAATTCCTTCGCCAGCGTAATCGCGATGCAGCCGCAGCCGGTGCCCACGTCCGCGAGGTGCAATGAATCACGCCCCGCTTGTGTGCATTCACGTATTCGCTCGAGCGCAACTTCGATCACATGCTCTGTCTCCGGACGAGGAATCAGCACCGCGGGCGTGACTTCGAATTCAAGTCCCCAGAATTCCTGCTTGCCGGTTAAATATTGGGTAGGGACGCCTCTCGCGCGTTTTGTTATTAATCCAAAAAACTGCTGCGATGCCTGTTCGCTCAATTCCACCTCGGGATGCGCGTAAATCCAGGCGCGGTTGCGTCCCATAACGTGCATAAGCAGCAATTCCGTCGCCAGCGCATGAGAAGGCGTATTTGCTGCCGCAAGCTGCGCCATGCCGTCGCGCAACGCGCTGCGCACCGTCATTTGCATTTCGACCTCAGGGCGCGCGCTCATGCTGCTTTTCCGCCGCTATCGCCATTGTCGCTCAGCTCGCGTTTGAGCCGCTCCGCTTCGTAATAAGTTACGAGACCGTCCACGAGTGCTCCAAGTTTTCCGTCCATCACTTCGGTGAGCTGATGAATGGTCAATCCGATGCGGTGATCAGTGACGCGATTCTGGGGGAAATTGTAAGTGCGAATTTTTTCGGAGCGGTCGCCGGTTTTGATTTGCCCTTTGCGCTCGGCGGCGATCTGCTGATGCTGTTTCTCCTGCTCCATTTCATACAGACGCGCGCGCAGAACGCGCATGGCCTTGGCTCGATTTTTGATTTGCGATTTTTCGTCCTGCTGCGAAACCACCAGGCCGGTCGGAATATGCGTGATGCGCACGGCCGAATAAGTCGTATTCACGGACTGCCCGCCGGGACCGGAGGAGCAGAACGTGTCCACGCGCAAATCCTTGGCCTCGATTTTGATGTCAATTTCGTCCGCTTCCGGCAACACGGCTACCGTCGCCGCTGAGGTATGAATTCTTCCCTGTTGCTCGGTCGCCGGGACGCGCTGCACGCGATGCACGCCGCTCTCGTACTTCAACTTCGAATAAACTTTTTGCCCCTGAATCGCGGCGATGATTTCTTTCACGCCGCCGATTGAAGATGCGGAGCTCTCCAGCACTTCCACGCGCCAGCCCTGCGATTCCGCGTAACGCGAGTACATGCGAAAAAGTTCGCCCGCAAAAAGCGAGGCCTCGTCGCCGCCCGTTCCCGCGCGGATTTCGACGATGACGTTCTTTTCGTCATTGGGATCTTTTGGCAGCAGGAGGACTTTCAATTCCTGCTCGACAATCGCCAAGCGCGCTTCGAGCGTGCGCTGCTCGTCGTGCGCCATCTGCTTCATCTCCGGCTCATCCGCTTCGGCGATGAGCTGCTTCGCGCCCGAAAGGCCCTTCTCGACATCTTTCCATTCGCGATATTTCAGGACAATTTGCGATAAATCTGCGTGCGTTTTCGCCAGCTTCTGATATCGCGCCGAATCAGCCAGCACTTCCGGCGACGAAAGCTCGCGCGTCATCTCCTCGTAGCGAGCTTCAATCTGCTCCAATTTTTGAAACATATTCGTATTGCTCATGTCAAAACTCCCGTTCAAACTCGCGTAAAACGCAATCCGGCGCGCCGGAATCGAATTTGTTGGAGGCGAAAGTAGTCGGCAAAACAGGGAATGCAAAACTCCGGCTAGGGCCAAAAACGGCCCGTTCAGAGGGCGCTAATAGAAGGCGGCAAGCATTTCTATCCGATTAGATGCAGGATAGCCGCGCTAGACTCTGCTGTCAATCGGGCGGGAGTCTATACTACGATACCGCGCGCATGAGCGAACTTGTCCAAGCCGAAAGTGGGGCTGCTGCGGCCAGCGACTCCTCGCTCGGGATGCTGTGGGATTTTTGGTATCCCGCGCTGCGCTCGCGCCAGCTCTCCGGGCGCGCACTCCGCAAAGCCACTCTGCTCGAGGTCCCACTCTGCATCGGCCGCGACCATCGCGGAAAGCCTTTCGCTCTGCGCGACATTTGCCCGCATCGCGGAATGCCGCTCTCCTACGGCCAATTCGACGGCGAATGCGTCGAGTGCAGCTATCATGGATGGAAATTCGAAGGCCACTCCGGCCAGTGCCGCGAGATTCCTTCCATTACCGGCGATTCGAAACTGCGCCCCGAGCGCATCTACGCCGGCGCGTTCCCCTGCGAAGAGCGCGATGGCTACATCTGGGTCTACATGGCTGCGCCGAATTCCCCGCGCATCGAGAATGCACCGATCGCCGCGCCCGAATTGCCCAAATTCGGCGGCCACTATCGCATCGCGCATCTTTCCGCCGAAATGCCTGTTCACGTGGATCACGGCGTCATCGGCTTGATGGATCCAGCGCATGGGCCATTCGTGCATCAATCGTGGTGGTGGCGCAGCCGCCGCAGCATTCACGAAAAGCAGAAGAAGTTCGAGCCCATTCCCGCAGGCTTTCGCATGAGCCCGCACGCGCCTTCTTCAAACAGTCTGCCCTACAAAATTTTGAAGCTCATTACCGGCGCGCCAGTCACCACCACGATTGATTTCACTTTGCCGAGCTATCGCTTCGAGCAGGTGCGCTCCGGCAAGTTGTGGTTCTCAAGTCGCGCGGTGGTCACGCCGGTTCGCCGCGATTTGTGCCGTCTCGACTTTTGCGCGGCATGGAACGTGCTGCCGTTTGTCCCGGTCGTCAGCTTCATCATTCGCGTGCTCGGGCCGCGCTTCATCGCGCAGGACACCGAGACGATGACCAAACAGGCCGAGGGGCTGCGTTCCAATCCCAATTTAATGCTCATTGATGATGCGGACCGTCCCGCCAAATGGTATTTCCAGCTTAAAGCCGCGCATCTGGAATCGAAACGCACCGGCGCGCCCGCCGCGCATCCTATGGGCGGCCCAGTTACTCTGCGCTGGCGCTCGTGATAGTTCAGTCGCTCACCGATTCACTTCGTAGACGCGCAGTTCCTCCGGACGGCCGTTCTGGCCCCACACGCCCAAAAATAGTTTTCCAAATTCCGGCGACAGCAGTGAAGTTCTTCCGCCCTCCACGGTTTTGAATTGCGCGACGCGGCGATAATGATCCGCATCCTCCTGCGCCACGATGGTGATGAATCCCTGCCCACCCGACACGTAAATGCGCTTGTTCATCGCGTCGTACCAAACATCATCCGCATGCTCGACGCTGGGGACTTTCGCTATGATTTTTCCTGAATTCGTATCGAGCGCCAGCATTTCTGCCGGCGTGCGGCACACAATGAAGAGCCGGCGATGCGTTTCGTCGAGAGCCATTGGAAAATTATCTTCTGCGCTGCCCAGCTTCCATGTGGAAACGATTTTTTGCACATTGCGGTCAACAACTTCGATCACATTATTGGCCTCAGGGATGTTCACATAAATCATCGGACCGTTTTGCTCGAGTTGGAATCCCTCTGGATGCGCCGGCAGCGGAATCGCGCCTACTTTGTTGCCTGTCGCTGCATCGAAGATCGCCAGTCCGGCGTTTCCTTTATCGCCGTATCCGACGTAAACCTGCTGCTTTGCTGCATCGAGCCGCGTATCGTCCGCGTCGCTCGCGAGATGAACGGTCTTTAACGGCTGATACGATTTACCATCAAACATGCGCACCGTGCCGTCATCGCCATTTGCCACGAAAATTCGCGACGCACCGGGCACAAACGTCACTCCCTGGGGCTCATGCAGTCCTCGAATGGTATGAATGCGCTTGTTCGCCGCAATATCGAAAACTTCGACGGTATTGTTTCCGAGCGCCGACATGAACAGCCGTTTTCCACTCACATCGACATCGAAATGGTCGATGCGTCCGCGCACATCCGGCAAACGCACCGTCGCTGCGAGCCGCAGCGGTGCACCATCTTGCGCTCGCACCGCATAACTAGCGGCCAGCGCGATTGCTGCGCCAATCGCAAAACTTCCCGCCATTACCCGTGCGTTTTTCATGTCCCTGCCTCCTCGACTTATCGCCTCACCGCATCACAGCTTCATACACAATCACCAGGCAGACAGGCTTGCCGTCCTCCTCCGCCTCCGGCGTATAGACGCGATGCGTTTCGGCATCCACTTCCAGCGTATGCACGCCCTTCTGCACCGGAAAATCCTCGAGCTTGCGAAAATGATCCGCGTCCTCTTCTTCGATTACCGTGATTGCGCCGCTCTCGCACGCCACATAGATCCGCCGCAGAATCGGATCGAATTTCACATCATCAGCGCCCTCTGGCAGCGGTATGTGCGCAATTGCGCGGTGCTTTCCCAGATCGAAAACCGTGAAAACGTTGTTGCCCACGCACAGCAGGAACGCCCGCCGGTTCTTCGCATCAATCGCCATGGCGTGATTGAAATCGCATCCCGCCACGCGGTATCGAGCCGCGACCGCGTCTTTCCGTGGGTCGATTTCCGCGATCTCATTTGCGTTTCGCAGATTCACCCAAACTTTGCGGCCAATCTCGTCGTCCTGCACCATTCCTGTTTCGCTTGCGAAGCGCAGCGTTTGGAGAGGCGCATCCGTTCGCGCATCAATCACCTGCAACTCCCTGCCCAGCGTGTCCGAAATGTAGACTTTACCGAAACCCTTTGCGTACGTTCCGCCATTTGGTTTCTCGCTCGACGCGAGGCGCTTCACCACCTTCATTTGTTTAAGATTCACCACGCCAATTTTGTTTTCGCCCCAATCGCATGCGTACACCTTCTTCATTCCAGGCACATACACCGGCACAGTAATTCCCGGAAGCCCGTGAATGGCCGCGACGACTGCGTTCCGCCGCACGTCAATCACGTACAAAATGCCCGCGCCGGTCTGCGCGGAGAGCAAGTAATGGTCGTCGTAATCCATTGCGAGGTGATCGAAGTGCTCTCCTCGCGGCCCGTGCAGGTCAATCGCAGCTGCTTTCTTCAGCGTTGCACCTCGCGCCGGCACGGTGAAGCATCCAGCCATCGCGCAGGCGATTGCAACAAAGCCTCGCATGGTCAGCTCTTTTTCCGCTCTACTGGATATCCCTGCTCGACCCAGTCGTGCGCAAAATCCTGCGGGATCAGCAGCACCACCACGCGCGTGAATCCCATCTCCCGCAGCGCCTCGTATGCTGGCTTCACATTGGGACACTTCTCCCACGGGCAGCATCCGCAATAAATCACCACCTCTTTGTCGTGCGGGATTTTGGCCGCGATCGATTTCAGACGCGCCAGGCCATCGGCTGTCGAAGCGGGCCCGGCGAAAATCGCTCCGGGAATGTGCGCGCCGTCGTACAGAACTCTGAATCCAACCTGCAACACCAGCGGGCGCGCGCTCTTTGGTCCAGAAAGCCGCTTGTCCAATTCCGCCGGCGAAATTTGCCGCGCGTCTCTCCATTCGGCCGCTAATTTGACCGATTGCGCCGGCTTTGCAGTTCGCGTTTGCGCATTTGCTCCAGGCGCTAACGCAAACACAAACAGCGGCAGAAACCATCGCCGAATTTTCATTGAGCCTCCAACAGCCGGTGAATTTGCCGTCTCAGTCGCATTATCCTGCAAGTCCTTCTGGCCGCCTCAAAAACATTTCCACGGGCCGGTGGTTTGGAAGTAAGCTTTTCCGCCGTGCGTTGATTAGCTCTGCCATGAATTCACTTCTGTAGTGATCTCTTGCCGCTGACTAAGTAATCGCCGCGGGCAGGCATAAGGAGAGCACAAAATGTTCCAACCCGATTTGCTGAAAGGCCGGTCAATTTTCATCACCGGCGGAGGCTCCGGACTCGGCCGTTCGATGGCGCTGCGTTTCGGCGAACTGGGCGCCAATCTTTTTCTCACGGGCCGCCGCGAAGAGCCGCTGGCGCAAACCTGCGCCGATATTCGCAAGAAGAATGCACGCGCCGCGTACGCCTGCTGCGACGTTCGCGATTTTGCCGCCGTCGAGAAAAGCGTTGCTGCTGCCGAGAAAGAGTTTGGCCGCATAGACACGCTGGTGAACAACGCCGCCGGCAATTTCATCGCGCGCACGGAAAAGCTTTCGCCGAATGCCTTCGCCGCAGTCACGGGAATCGTTCTTCAGGGCACTTTTCACTGCACGCTGGCGTTCGGCAGGAAATGGATCGCGGCGCGCCAGCCGGGCAACATCCTGAACATCACCGCGACTTATGCCGCTGTAGGCTCCGGCTCAGGATTTGTGGTTCCTTCCGCTTGCGCGAAAGCCGGAGTGCTGGCCATGACGCGCTCCCTTGCCGTCGAATGGGCGCGCCACAAAATCCGGCTGAACGCGATTGCTCCCGGTCCGTTTCCCACTGAAGGCGCATGGTCGCGCTTGCTTCCCACAAAAGATTTGGAAGAACGCGCCCGGCTTGCGCATCCTATGAAACGATTCGGCCGTCATGAAGAGCTTGCCAATCTCGCCGCATACCTGCTCAGCGACATGTCGGAATACATCAATGGCGAATGCGTGGTGATCGACGGAGGCCTTTGGCTTCGCGGCGCAGGCGAATTTAACGATTTCGTGGATTTTCCCGACGAGGCCTGGGAGCAGCTTGAAAGCTCCCGCAAGAAGTAGTCCGGGAGGGCAAACTCAGGCTGCTGCCGCGAGCTTGGCGCGAACCTTATCGGCGGAAAGTTCAGAAACCGGCAGGGCGAGCGTGCTATGGGTGACTGGGTGATTGAACAGCACCAGATCCTCGCCCCAGCCGGTCTGAAAGCCGCAGAATGTAGCTCCGGCGAGCTCCACGGTTTCCATCATTAGCCGGAGATAGTAATTAGCCAGCGGCTCGAGATTCTGTTTGGGTCGTTCCGTTTTCATGGGCGAAAGAATTGCACTCGGATGAAAATAACGGAATACATCGAGCCCTCTACATCTGAGGGTAAAACATTGTAGGAAGGCTTATTAGCAGGAGGCATGAACAAAACGCGTCGCGGCCGCTTGGGCCGATTTTTATGCCCCATCCAAAGCATTGGTAAGTCATGGGGGATATTGGATTTGGCAATCAATCGCAACGCATGGCTAGAGTGACCCAATCTTCCGGCGCAAGTTGACGCTTCTCCCCGCAAACGCTATCCTGAACATCTGCACGGGGGAAAACGGATTCCCGGCCGCAGCGGCCACGTGTTAAATCATGTTTGAGAACCTTACCGAAAAACTTCAGCGCGCTTTCAAAAATTTGCGCGGCCAGGGCAAGCTTACCGAGGAGCACCTCGACGCAGGCTTGGCGCAGATTCGCGAGGCGCTGCTCGATGCCGACGTGAACCTCGGCGTAACGGATGAGTTGATTGCGCACGTCCGCGAAAAAGCGCTCGGTTCGGAAGTTCTGCTGCAACTTTCTCCTGATCAGCAAGTGGTAAAAATCGTCCGCGACGAACTCGCCGAGCTGCTCGGCAAAGAAGTTCGCATGCAGTTCGCGTCGCGTCCGCCCTCGGTTTGGATGATCGTTGGGCTGCAAGGCTCGGGCAAGACCACCACCACCGGAAAATTGGGGAAATGGCTGGGCGAGCACGGCCATCGCCCGGTTGTGGTTTCCACAGACGTTTACCGCCCAGCGGCGCGCGAGCAACTGGCGCAAGTCGCCAAGGCAACACATACGCCGAATTGGCCCGGCAAAGAAAACGACAAGCCGCTCGAATTGGTCCGCGGCGCCATGCGTGAAGCAAAACTCTCCGCCTACGACGTGGTGCTCGTGGATACGGCGGGCCGTCTGCACATTGACGATGAATTGATGAACGAGCTCGGCCTGCTCAAAAAAGAATTGGCGCCCGCGGAAATTCTTTTCGTGGCCGACGCGATGATTGGCCAGGACGCAGTGCGCTCTGCGGGCGAATTCCACGAGCGGCTGGGAATTACCGGCGTGGTGCTGACGAAATTGGACGGCGATGCACGCGGTGGCGCGGCGCT
>DASUAV010000071.1:0-3990 GCA_035763605.1 Candidatus Acidiferrales bacterium | reverse complement strand
TTCCTCTTTGGACTTGTGCTTCTATTGCTGATACCGAGATTCTTTGCGAGAGGATTGCAGGCCAGCAAGAATTTCCTGCCTTCGATCGGATTCGGCATATTGTTCCTTATCGCTACGCCGATTGCCGCCGCAATTGTGTGTATCACTCTCGTAGGATTGGGCGTGGGCATTACGACTTTCATTCTGTGGCTGATCGCGGTTTACGCGGCGCAGATTTTTGTGGCGAGTTGGCTCGGAGAAATTCTGCTCGGGCCGGCAATTGGGACCGGCGCGCTGCTCGGCCGCTTAGCTCTGGGCCTCGCCATCCTGCACGGACTCGAAATGATCCCCTACCACATCGGAGGAATTATTCATTTCATCATTCTGTGCTGGGGATTGGGCGCGATTATAATGGCGATATTCAGCTACCTGCGGAGATCCACGACCGCTGCGCCGCTGCCGGTTGTCGCATAAATTCTACCGTTTGAGATCAGGTGCCGGACACCTCTCCGCGCACCACTGTCGCCACGATGGTCGGGGATCCCACGGCGGGCGTATTGAATAAAAACCCTCCTGTCGAGACCGCGGTTCCACTTGTGACACCGCCCATGCTGTTCGGAGAAAGCGCCTGAAAGAGGGTTAATGTATTCGAGCCTTGCGTTACGGTCAGAACTTGAATCTGCGTGACCGTCCCCAGAGGATTATCCACAAACAAGCTCGGCAGCGGATTGGTGCTGGAAGAAGACGTCAGAGCGTACGAAGGCTGCGGCGGCTGCGCCGTTGCGTTGGCATTTGTGGCCGTCGCTTCTAACTGCGTCTGTTCCAGCGCCAGCCGGTTCGTGGTAAATGCGCCATTCGAAATAGTGGTGCCTGACGCCACGCGCGCTTCTACTTCCTGCCCAACGATTACGTCGGAGGTCGCCGCAAAGCTCAAGATCGGGCTGCTCGGAAGCACGAATGAGCCGTTGTTGATAACGAACGAAGGAGAAGCGCCGATGGTGACTGTAGCGAGGCTTCCGACAGGCAGGCTCGTGGATCCGGGAATTGTGTTATGCACGACCATCGTAAAGCTCGTGGGCGGATTCGCGTTCATGGCCACGATTTGGCCGCTGACCTGCTGGGTGCTCGCGTCGTCGTCGAAATCCACCTCGCCCGCTTCGAACGTCTTTCCATCCCCAAAGATGTTGACGCTTAGATCCAAAACCTGGCCTGCCGCAATGCAAGTGAAGTCGTTCGCGGTGCAATTCGCGCGCGCAAATTGAAAGAGAGTGCCGTTATCGGCCGTGATTGTGAAGGTCTGGCCGGCTGACGTGTTCAGCTGAAACTGCTTTGTGCTTGCGGTAATCGTTCCGACTTGCCCGCTCATTTGAAGCGGGTCACCGATGGGCGTCGCCGCATTGGTCTGCTGGCTCACCGTTGCCGCAATGGATTTGCTGAAATCCACATCAAAAGTGCTCTGAATCAGATCGTTCAGGTTCACGTCCGCTTCGATACGCGTCTGGTTACTCTGCTGCACAACGATTGGCGAGGAGAAAGTCACCGTCCCCGTCACAGCGTCCACTTTTGGACTCGCTATCACGCACTCCGTCGCTGCCCCGCACGTTTGCCCGTTTGCTGTGATGGAAGCGCCCGTCCCGTTGAAAATCGTGTACTGCGGAGTCGAATACGTAAGCGTCAGGCTCGTGTAGTTGCCAGCCGCAACCTGCGTCGTCGACAGATATACGGAGTTGGTTTGCAATTGCGTAAACTCGATTTTCTGGGAAGTGGAAAGCAGCGCCACTGGAGTTCCGGTCGCGGGTGTAAGCGATGCGCCCGTAACCGTGGCCTCAAACGACGTCACTGTCACGCCGCTTACCGGCGCGTTCGAGTCATGCATGGTCAAAATTACCGGCGCGTTATTCGGCGGAGGCGGCCCGCCATTTGGCAACATGACATGGCTGCAACCGGCCAGAATAGCCGGAAGAGCCAGCGTTACAGCCAATACGCACAAACGCCTCTGTAGGCTCATGGAGTTCCTCATCCCATTGCTCGATGCCCGTTGGCAGGACCCGATGGCTACTATTTTGAAGGCGTCTACGGCCCGGTGGGAATCAGGTTCTCATGTCCCCATACTGAAAGAGTTAACAGAATGAGGAAGCCGCGCGCATTTTTTCGTGTGCGGCCTGAAGGCCCAAAATCGTGCGCAAAATGATTGATTCGGCTTTCTGGAGTGACGCTCAGCGCTTCTTGGGCTTGGACGGAACGGTCCACGCGGGCGCATCGCTGGCCGGGAAGGATTCGCGCGACGCCTCATCCACGGAATCGTCGTTCTCAGGCTCTTTTTTCTTGTTCTGAGCAGGCGGCTGCCGCTTGTCTTCGGAAGATTGCTTCTTGCTCGGTTTCATTGCAAAAAACCTCGGATGGAAACACTGCATCAGGACGGGGCTCTATTCATGATGCCACACCGCGCCTATAGCGGAAAGCGTCCGAGCTATTCGTCTACCGGAACGACGAGATTGACATCGAAAGTCCGCCGGTCATCATAGCTGGAAATGGTGTGATTCGATGATTTCCGCTTTTTGTACTCGGCGTGAATTTCGAAATCCACGTTAGGGTCCAGTCCGGTGAACTGATAATGCCCCTGCGAATCGGAAATATGCGTGCGGATGTTGTCGGTTTTCTTGTTCCGCAGGTAAACAATCCCGTTCACGATAGGATTTTGATTCTTGTCGAGGACCGTTCCCTGAACCGTCCGCAATTGAGAACGATCCCGGTCTTTTTGGGCGCGCACAGAAGCGCCGGAAAGAACCAAAACCGCCAGGACGCAAGTTATGGAAGGTGCTAACCGAGTTGCTTTCGAGCTTATGCTCACTGGGCCTCCTTCGTCCGGTCAGCCGGACGCCGGTCGCAACTGGTACTTAGATGGCGAAAAACACGCAAAAAGATGCCGCCGCAAGCAGCGAACCCGCGGCGCTATGCGCGAAATTGCGTTTCGTCTTCGTCTCCGTCCTCTTCCTCGTCCTCGTCTTCATCTTCCAGATCGAGTTCGTCTCCGTCTTCCGAGCTCTCGTCCTCGTCTTCATCCTCTTCGGAAATCACATTCAGACGCACCGGATGGATCTGCGCGACCTCCAGCTCCGCGTCGCATTCCAGGCATGTGAGGATTTCGCCCTCCTCAATTTCGTCTTCGTCGAGATCAATCTCGGCATCGCATTTGGGGCATCTCACCACGTCCAATTCTCCTTCATGGGAAAATCAAGCACAGGAAAGCGTATTATATAACCTCTATGTCAAGCAATGATGTAAACGCTTCGGATGCGCCAGGACGAGAATACCCTCAGCGTCCCATTATTGCCGTCGGCGGGGTGGTCATTCACGATGGACGCGCCCTGCTGATCCGCCGCGGACAGCCGCCCCTCGAAGGCCGCTGGTCCATTCCGGGAGGCATCCTCGAAATCGGCGAGACCATCACTTCGGCCATCGAGCGCGAATTGAAGGAAGAAACGGGAATTTCCGTGCGCGTGCTGGGCCTCCTTGAGATTTACGAGAAGGTTTTGCGCGATTCCGACAATCGCGCGCAATACCACTTCGTCATTCTGGACTATATGTGCGAATTCGTCGAAGGCGTGCCCGAAGCCGCCGGCGACGTCACCGATGCCGCCTGGGTGCGCGAAGAAGACCTGGAGAAGCTGCAACTCACTTCCGCCGCGCTGCGCGTCGTGAAAAAAGCGTTCGCCTTCGCCTCGCGCCGCACCGCCGTGAGTGGATAGTGTTGAGTTCTATCGGTCAGTGAATGTGTGGGACGTAATTATAGATTTCGTCTGCGACCCAGTAATTGGCAAGCACCAGCGCAAAAATCATTCCTGCCGACCAAAGCGCCCAGCGCCAGCGCCGCCAGTATTCCCGAAATGATGAATACTGCATCGCCAGATCGGCGACGTAAGCGGCGCAATAGCAAAGATTCGCAAAGACGGCGAGTACAAGCAGCGCCACAAACGGCTGCCATGCGAAAGCAGGACGAAAATGCGGCCA